>JBEQLD010000072.1:0-9758 GCA_040326115.1 Mariprofundaceae bacterium
GTCCAGTTACTCAGCTTCCTCTCCTGCAGCACGCTGGAAGCATCTTCTGCCTCCTGGCGACTTGCAAAAAGAGCGATGCATGTCGATCCGCTTCCGCTCATCCATGCCGTTTTCGTAACAGCTCTCATCTCTTTCAAAAGGCTGGCCACTTCAGGAGAGAGCAAGCAGGCACAGGCTTCAAGATCATTGCTGCCAATGGCTATTTCTGAACGGGCGCGGATGGTATCGGTGCGGTTATGATGGGTCAATGCACTTGCGCTTTTTGGCTGCTGATCATAACAGTTGAACACTGTGGGTGTTGAGAGACCAATCCCGGGATGGGCAAGCAAAACATACTCTTTAGGAAGCTCTTCCGGGTAGATGGAAAGTCGATCTCCAATGCCTGAAGCAAGCGATGCCTGACCAAACAGGAAACAGGGGATGTCCGCTCCGAAGGGGGTGGCAAAGGTGATCAGCTCTTCTGTAGAAAGGTTCAGTTTCCAGTATCTGTTTGCAATCATCAGGGCTGTTGCAGCATCCGATGATCCACCTCCCAGACCCGCCTGATCGGGTAGCAGTTTATTAATATGGACTGATAGTCCGGACAAAATGCCGTACTGGTTACGAAAAGCATCCAGAACCTGATAGACCAGATTACTCTCTCCACTTAAATGTGGCTTGGAGCATGTAACATCCAATTGATCTGCGGGCGTAATGGTGAGCTGGTCTTCAATGTCGACATAGACAAAGCTGGTGTCGAGTTCATGGTATCCATTTTCAAGTGTTCGGGTCACCTTCAGATGCAGGTTGATTTTAGCCGGTGCTGGAAAGGTGCTCATGGCTGGATGATCAATATGGCTTTTCGCCCATGTGTGATATCCATGAGTTCCAGTCTCTGTTTTTCGGCTGACCATTTGATTCTCAGGAACGCTTCGTTGAGTTTACCTTCCCATGTTCCCGGTTTTTTCTGAATCAGTCTCTTTGGCATATTACCGGAAAGAATCAAAGCCAGCTGCTGCGGAGGAAGGATGATCCCGTTGCTGACCAGCTCTTCTCCGCTGATACCTCTCCATTCATGAACAGGGCTCTGGTTATCCAATATCCGGATAGAGTCATGATGCCATGAGAGCTTTACAATACGGTTGCTGGCAGCGTGAGTCAGGCGTAGCTCCCCTTTTTCAGGTGTGCCATCCCAGTTCAGCACTGCCTGCCATCGGCGTGCAGGCTCAATGACAATGAGTCGTCCTGAGAAGGTGGTGTAGGGGCCGATCACGCTCTCTTTATGATGTTGTCCTGTAGTAGCGCATGCAGACACCATAAGTGCAGCAATAATTGCTGGGATGATGTTTGTTATGCGGAATCTCATTCGGACTTAAGACCCTCAGCAATCTTCTTTTTGATGAGTCCGGGGTCGCTATGTTTTAACTGAAGTGCTTTTTCCCACTGATCACGTGCCTCACGCTCTTTTTTGGATTTCCAAAGCATATCGCCCATATGTTCAAACATGACTGGATCATCACTGATCTGTTTAATGGCCAGCGCCTGGGTTTCAATGGCTTTTTGATAGTTGCCGTTCTTGAAATAGACCCAAGCCAATGAATCCAGGTAGTAACCATCATCGGGTTTTTCCTCAAGTGCCCGCTTAATCAGGGCTTCAGCTTCAACGAGTTTTACGCCCTGTTCTGCAAAAACATATCCGAGAAAATTCAGGGCTTCAGCATTTTTTGGGTCTGTAGATAGCAGACGTTTCAAGCTGCTCTCTACTTCATCATATTGCTTGAAACTTTCATGGGCTACAGCTCTGTTAAACAACAGGCGCGAAGAGACTCTTGGCAGATGAAGTGCCGATTCGGTTTCATCCAGAAGTTGTTGGTACTTTTTCTGATTCAGATAGATTGAAGATAACAGCATGTAAGCATCTGCAGCATCGCTGAATTCAGCGAGAATCGCTTTTGTTCGATTTTTAGCAGCAGTGAGCTTTCCGGCAAATAGTTCCAGCCCCGCAAGCCGGAGTTGCGCATCAATATAGGCGACACTCTTTTTTTCAACTTTTTGGTAAAGAAGTTTTGCCTCTTCGGTTTTCTCCAGAGCCTCCAGACAGGCGGCCAGATAAAAACGCGACTGGTCATTCGGTGAAATTTTCAATGTCATGCGAAACTGCTTTGCAGCATTTTGATAATCTTTAAGCTGGTAGTAGAGAAGGCCAAGCGTTGAAACTGCTTCAGAGGTGCCGCCCGTGTCACGAACCAGTCCTTTGTAAATGGTAATGGCTTCCTGACTGCGCCCTGACTGAACAAGCAGACGAGCAAGTGCATTTCGGATTCGCATAGCCCCAGGATAGTTTTCTATATGGTTTCGAAGCAGCTGTTCAGCCCGAACCATGTTTTTTTGTCGAAGGGCGATCTGGCTAAGTAAAAGAGTGGGGGTTTGACTGCTTAAATCAAGCTTCTGCATGGCTTCAAGCGCAATGATCGCTTCATCGATACGATTTTGACGAATAAGAAGGTCTGACTGAATTTTTCTCAGTTCCAGGGTTTCACCACTTATTAGGCCTTCCGTAATAGAGAGGTGGGCTTCAGCCACTTTTTTCAGGCTTATTAAAAGTGAGACATGAAGCAGCCTGGCATTGAGCAGGTCTGGTTGCTTTGACAGAAGTGTTGAAACAATCTCCAATGCTTTGTCCGGTTCTTTGGTCATGGCCAGTGCACGTGCTTTGAGAATATGAGGCGCTGACTCTTCCTGATTAGTAGCCGAGGAGGGCGTGCTTTCACCGAGCAGGATATCTATATGAGGGGTGGCCAGATCAGCCCTGTTTGCACGCAGCAGAAGCTCGGCCAGCTGCGTGCGGGGGAGCCGTTGATCAGGTCTCTTCAAGACCAGAGTATTCAGAAACTGAACAGCGAGACTATGTTGACCATTTCGAATGGCATCCCGAGATGCCAGATAGAGAAAATCATCACTCATCTGCGAAAGTGAGGAGGAGGCAGGGGCTTTGCTGACCGTTGTTGGTTTTTCCAAAAGCTTTCCACCGCATGCAGTGAGTGTGATGCCAACCGTGAGGCAGAGAACAATGATAGTTTTAGATTGAGTCATATATTTAGATGAGTGGATATTAGCTTTCAATTATTACGCTTGGCTCGTTGTTTCTTGAATGGTAACAGAGCTGAATTTGTTGCCATCAGCATTGAGAGCCCAATTTAACTGATTCGACACATTTCCATCACAGACGCTGATAATAGGATAGATGAATCCCTCCCATGCATTTTCCAGGTCGGTGGGTGAAGGTTTGGCAGGGCAATCAGGATGGGAGTGAAAGACACCGATAATTTCTCTGCCACTGCCACGAAGTTCACGATCGATACTCTGATATCCATTCGGATCGAGTTGAAAACGATCAGATGCACGTTCCTTGTTGAGGTTTTCAACCTGACGGGCCTCTTCAATGATCCAACTGTTATTTTCAAGATTGCCAATTAACAGGCCGCAAATTTCTAATGGATACCCTGTTTCGGCGGCACTTTTCATGGCATCAAGTGCGGTATCACTAAAGCTACAGTGATACTCATTACCGGATTGATCCAGAACAGCAAGGTATTCGGTACTTTTGAAACGTTCGGGTTCGTACATGTCACCATCCTGTCTGCGATCCATCCCATCTGTCCAGTGCGTTGGCAAAAGAGATCAGATCACTTTTGAGTATCGAACCTCTTCCTGTTTTTTACGCAGGTGTTCATCAAAGAGCATGGAGATGTTGCGGATCAGCATTCTGCCCGCCGGTAGAACCTCTAAACTTGTACGGGTAAGAGTTAGAAGCCCGTCACCCTGCATCGGTTTCAGATCTTCAATGGCATCGGAAAAATGCTCATTGAAGTTAATATCAAACAGCTTCTCAACAGCAGTAAAGTCGAGCGAGAAATCACACATCAGGCGCATAATGACATGACGGCGGAGATGATCCTCTTCAGTCAGTGCATAGCCTCTGAATACAGAAAATTTACCACCATCAATGGCTTCACTGTACTCATCCATCTCTTTGGCATTCTGGAAGAAGTTGCCACCCACATAACCGATGGAGGTCAGTCCGATCCCGATCAGGTCACAATCCGAATGCGTGGAGTATCCCTGGAAATTTCGGTAGAGCTTGCCTTCGCGCTGGGCGATGGTCAGTTCATCATTGGGCTTACCGAAGTGATCCATGCCGATGAATTCATAACCGGCATCAAGCAGGCGGGCAATACTGTGCTCAAGGATATCCAGTTTCACTTGAGGCGTGGGGATATCTTCTTCATTGATTCGACGCTGGGGCATGAACATATGCGGCAGATGAGCGTAATTAAACAGGGCAATACGATCAGGAGAAAAATCGATGATTGTTGAGAGAGTGCGGTCAAAGGATTCGACTGTCTGCAGAGGCAGACCATACATCAGATCGATATTCATCGATTTGAAGCCATGAGCACGCGCTTCATCCAGCACGCGCACGGTGACTTCATTGGATTGAATGCGGTTAACAGCTTTCTGAACATCAGGATCAAAATCCTGTACACCCATCGACATTCTGTTGAACCCGACCTCACGAAGCACCTTGACTGTCTCTTCAGTACATTCGCGTGGATCCATCTCGATGCCGTATTCACCATCTTCATCAGGAACAAAGTTGAAACGTTCATGCAGTCGGGCTACAAGCCGGCGCATCTGGTCATCATTCATAAATGTCGGGGTTCCACCGCCCAGATGCAGCTGTGTTACTTTGCGTGATTTACCGATGTGGTCAGCGACCATATCGATCTCTTTGAGTAGCAGCTGCAGGTATGGTTCTGCGCGCTCATACTTCTTGGTGGCAATCTTGTTGCAGCCGCAGTAGTAGCAGACGGTGTTGCAGAACGGGATATGAATATAGAGCGATAGTGGCGCATCCACTTTGCCCGCAGCCTTTAGCGTTTCCGCATAGACATCGGCGTTAATGCCTTTATGAAACATCGGAGCGGTTGGATAGGAAGTATAGCGGGGGCCTGCCTGATCATATTTCTTGATCAGGTCGAGGTTAAAAAGAGAAGCAGCCCCCGCTCCGGAAGAGTGGGGGCTGCTGCTGGTTGAGTCGGTCACTTAGTACTTTTCCTTAAGTAGCTAATAATGTCCTGAATATTGTCAGAAGAGAGACTCTTGATTGATTTGCGTCCTTCACGGTCGACGTGTCGCCCATGCCGGATGCGCAGGTCAAGCATGTGATCATCAAGATCTGAAATCTTTTTATGTTTGACTGCTGCATTACCAATGATACGAATGTCAGATGGTGTTGCATGGCAGGATTTACAGTTGTTGGCAAAGAGCTTGCCGCCAGTTTTAGCATTTCCGCCACGTGTTAAAGAGTCAACATAGTTGGCAATATCAGCAATGTCGGTATTGGAGAGCTGATGACGTTTGGCCTTCATCAGAGTGCCGGGGCGACCGTAACGGATGGTGTGAACTTTATCATTAAGTGCCAGCTTGCTGTAGACAAGATTCTTGGCGCCTACACCAGTCTGAGCACGTCCATCAGTGCCGTGGCAGGAAGCACACACCTCTTTAAAACGTTGCTGGCCGTTCGCCAGATTTGCTTTGTAGGTGAAGGTCTTTACATAATCAACAATGGCTTCGATCTCAAGTGGATCCAAGACATATTTCATGGCTTTCATCTTAGTCTTATGCGTTCCATGCGTGACAATCCGACGGAACTCATCGTAAGAGACATAAGGCGCAACAGCTCTCAGGTTTCGTGCTGGAAATGGCTCCAACTGTCTACCATAGTCGCTGACCGTACCGTCCATTCCATGACAGCTGGCACAATTTTTAGAAAAAAGTACTTTGCCGTCAGGGACATTGGATGCATTGGCAGTGCCAATCATCAATGCCATACAGGCGGTGATTATTGTAAAGATTTTAAGCATGCTTCCTCCAAGGGCTTTCAGGTGGTCGTTTTACGAAGGGCTATTAGCCCTGTTTTTCTTTCAAAAATGCTACAACAGCATCAATTTCTTCGGCTGAAAGTTTGCCAGAATATTTTGGCATCATCTTTCTGCCATCAGCAATGACAGAACGTAGCATCTCGCTATCCTGATTCATAGCCTTGACTGCCGGGCCGACTTTTTTCCTGTCGATTTTGTGGCACATTTTGCATTTCTTGCTGAAAATCTTTGCGCCGTCCGGCGTGTCAGAAGCAACAGCTGGTGTGGCCAGCATTCCGATTACAGCTACTGCTGCGAAGATTTTTGCGATGTTTTTCATTTTTCTTTCTCCATTAGTGTGAATATTAAACAACTTAAACTTTTATGACGAGCCTCGAACATTCCTCTACACAGGGTGAAAACTCCCCGCGAAGGTTCGAAGTTGTTACATCTCAATATGTTCCACATCAGGTTTGTAAAACCACATCTGATATATTGAAACCAGAATCTGGCCACATAGCGAGAGCCCCATCAGCCCACCGGAGAGCACCACGACGTATGCGAAGCCGGGAACCATTTTTGTCAGGTACCATGAGAATATATCCAGCAGAATGGCAAGGAATGGTACAACAACCATGATTCGTTTCACCATCGGTTTCATTTCACAGAGAATAAAAATCCGTCCTACAAAAAAGAGGATAAATGCGATGCCGAAGATATGGATGTGTGAAACCCGCACCAGACTTTCAACAGAGGCGCCTGTATCAGCATGAGTCAGCTCCATTACCTCTTCATAGTTTGTCAGAGGCGGCAGGTTCATGCCGGAATCTTCAGAATGACATCCAATGCAGTTTTCAGTCATGATCGGCGCAACTTTGGCATTGAATTCGTCAACGTCTGTACCGCCTTCAATCCACTTGAAAATGATCTCTTTCTGATCGGGGTATTCGAGGTTGCCACCCATGCTGCCATTTAGTGCAGCGCCAAGACGTGTCTGTTGATGTTCGCCGTAGTATGCGATCTCCACATCCTGAACAGATAACCCGGGCTGACCATCACGACCTTCATGCGAGTAGTAGGTGTGTCCGAGTGCAAACAGGTACCCGAGTCCGATGGTTAAAAGAAAGATAGTATCAAGTAACTTTTCACTGATTGAGCAGTCATTAAAACGTTTCCAATGTGTCATAGAGAGCCTCCGCGAGTGCATTATAGCTAAAAAAATTGGGCGCGCTACGATTAATTTCAACTCTGTCAGAAGCAACACTTTCGATCATAATGAAGCGGCTTTTTATTATGGTTTTTATTCGATTAAATCAGATTTGAAATGTTGTTTACACCACTGGATGCCATGCTCGCTATCATCAAATTCTCCATCGAGTTGAGCTTGATAGGCTTCATTCAGCATTTTTCCCAGCTCCGGCCCGGCAGGTGCGCCTAAAGTCATAAGTGTTTTTCCGGTAATGATAGGCGCCGGTTTTTCCTGATGGTGTTGCAGAGCTTCAGCCTGTTTGAGCCACGATTCGGCAGGCCGTGATGCCGCAGCCGGTGCACGACCTGAAGCATCTGCTTCAATCAGTGCTTCCCACAACTCAATGGATGCAGGCTCCAGACGTTTGGCGAGGTTCCTGATGGCTCTGGGTGTGGGGTCACCATGCATATGAGTCATGTGTTCCTGCACAATCGGCAAAATGAAAGGAGTTGCTCGTTTTGGAGCAGCGATCTTTTTCAGGAAGTGGCGACTATCCGCCATGCCTTTCTGGCTATGACCGGGAGAACGAATGGCGCCATCTTTGTCTGTGAATGTGCAAGCGGGTTTTCCAAGATCGTGGCAGAGCGCAGTGAGCAGAAGATATTCACGCATCTCTCCATGCCATTCGTAACGATGTGCAACCCTGGCTGCCTGATCCACCACCTGAAGGGTATGCACCCAGACATCGCCTTCAGGATGCCACGCTGAATCCTGTGGGCAGTCGATCATTGCTTCGAGTTCCGGGTAGAGCTTGATCCAGCCACTCTGCCGCAAAACTTTCAGTCCATAAGAGGGGTGTTCAGAATGACACCACTTCTGCCACTCTATCCAGATTCGGGAGGACGGGAGAGTGTCTGCTTCACCCAGAAGCGTTTTGCAAAGCTCGATCGTTTCAGGGGCCATCACAAGTTTGAAACGTGCGGCAAACTGCATGCCTCGCAGTACGCGAAGGGGATCCTCCGCAAAAGCAGGAGAGACATGACGAAGCGTTTTATTGGCCAGATCTTCTTTTCCCTGATGAAAATCCAGCAGTCTGTTTTCAATCGGGTCATACATCATGGCGTTGATAGTAAAATCACGGCGAAGCGATGCTGTTTCAGGAGAGATATGTGGGTCTGCCACCACATCAAAGCCACGGTGACCGGCTTCTGTTTTCTTTTCCGTACGGGGAAGCGCAACATCAATTTCGTGCCCGTCAGCCCAGAGTTTGGTGACGCCGAACTGTTTGCCGACATGTTCGGTACGGCCAAGACTTTGCAGATGATTGTTGAGTGATTCCTCATCGAGGCCGTAGACCTCAATATCAATATCCTTCAATGGAATCCCGAGTGTAAGGTCACGCACCGCGCCACCGACAAGATAGGCAGTGCCACCAAGTTTTTTCAGACTCCTGCAGAGTTCATTGGCTACAGCCGGAAGCTGAGCCGGGTTCAGTTTTTCGGGGTTGTTGATATGATCCCCCTTTGATGTTCGACAAGCCATGGTGGCGAGTCTATCTTCATAGGCGGCAAGAGTTAAATTTCTATTTAAGGAGTCAGATTATGCGGTGGTCCGGAGTCGTTCGTGGAGACAATACCTTTTTTCAACGCAAAAAACTTACAGTAGTCGGTTCAGGCCATGTTGGTGCAACAGCGGCATTTCTGGCGGCTCAGAAGGAGCTTGGCGATATTGTTCTGCTGGATGTGGTGGAAGGAATTCCTCAGGGCAAGGCACTGGACATGTATGAGGCATCACCCATTCAGGGATATGATGTGTCGGTTACCGGCACACAGGATTATGCCGACACAGCCAATTCTGATCTGGCCATCATTACGGCCGGTATAGCACGCAAGCCGGGCATGAGCCGTGATGATCTGCTTGCCACCAATGTAAAGATCGTGGCGGAAGTCACCCGTAATATTGTTGCTCACTCACCTAATTGTATTATTCTGGTGGTGACCAATCCTCTTGATGCGATGGTTCACACGGCCAAAAAGGTCTCCGGTTTTCCGCGTCAGAGAGTGATTGGAATGGCGGGGGTGCTGGATTCTGCGCGCATGCGTTCGTTCATTGCCGAGAAGCTCGATGTCTCTATCGAAGATGTCTCTGCCTTTGTACTGGGTGGTCATGGCGACACCATGGTTCCGATGCCACGTTATTCAACCGTTGGTGGTATTCCGATCACTGAGATGTTGAGCAAGGAAGAGGTGGCTCAGATTAGCAAACGCACGGCTCAGGGCGGCGCTGAAATTGTCCAGTTGCTCAAAACAGGCTCAGCATTTTATGCTCCGGGCGCAGCCGTGGTGGAAATGGCCGAAGCGATTCTGAAAGATAAGAATCGGATACTTCCCTGTGCTGCTTATCTGGAAGGTGAGTATGGCGTGGATGGATATTATATGGGTGTTCCATGTAAGCTTGGCGGCGGCGGAATGGAGGGTGTCATTGAACTTGATCTGATCCCGTCTGAAACAACCGCACTCAATGCATCGCTTGAGTCTGTAAAAGAGTTGGTGGCACAAGTAGACAGCTTGTTGGGTTAAAATATATACAAAAAAGAAGGCAGGGCTCCCAACTGCCGCATGAAAAAAGAAGCGTAGCTTCCCGCCCAAGGATGGACGGCTTCAGTG
>JBEQLD010000073.1:0-9621 GCA_040326115.1 Mariprofundaceae bacterium
CTGCGAATCTCATCATCGTCGGTTTCCCAGCCATCGGTTCTCGGGCCAAGATGAAGCCAGGCGGTGCCTTCGTGACGTTCGATGGGTAGTACCAGTTCATACCCTGTAGAGATTTCCCCGTCCGGCATGGGAGGTGGTGTTTCCACAGGATGGCAGAAAACTTTCCCATCATCTCCGGCCCGTTCGTCCAGAGCCGCATGGGAGCGATAGCAGATATCACAGATGCGTTGCAGTAGCGCTGCTTCAATATTCTCAACAGGCAGGTCGGCCAGATCCCCGGCACCAAGAGATCGGATGGCAGCCAGTGTATCCAGATGTTTTTTGAAGAAGAGTTTATCAACGGTCAACTGCAGCCTGTGAACAACGGGTGAGAAAAAAAGTACGGCGGCAATGGCGGCCAATACCATGGCCCAGAGAGAGACGGCATTCCCTGTGATCGCATATACCAGTGCTTCAGACAGAACCAGTGCAATATAAAAGAGGGCCAGTGCCGAGAGACTGGCAATAAAATAGACGGCCGAATGGAGCAGCCGCCTGAATGAGAAAAACAGGCGGCTACGAAAACTAAGCGGATTCTTTATTCGAATGGTTTAGAACCTGCCAACATTTACTTTAGCTCCAGTGACTCGACATCGGATTCAAAGCCCTGCATCACAGTTTTCAGATCATCCAGATCTCCGTTAGATAACGGCGTTAACGGCAGTCGCAGTTCATTCTCCATCCAGCCGAGCAGCGAACATGCTGCCTTCACAGGCATTGGATTGGATTGAACAAACATCGCGTCACTCAGATCCTGCAGGGCAAAATGAGCACGGCGGGCAATATCATCATTGCCACTGTGAATGGATTCGGTCAGTTGGCGCATGGTCTTTGGTGCGACATTGGCAACCACGGAAATCACGCCAACACCTCCCAAACGCATGAACGGAAGCACGGTGGCATCATCACCGGAAAAGAAGTCCATCCTGTCACCACATGCCATGAGCGTGCGGGTCAACTGGGCCATATCAGCCGTAGCATCCTTGATACCGATAATGTTTGGAATATCAGCAAGGCGCGCAACAGTCTCCGGCTCAATATTGGAATTGGTCCGGCCCGGTACGTTATAAATAATCTGTGGCAGGTGTACTGCTTCAGCAACAGCCCTGTAGTGCTGGTAGAAGCCCTCTTGTGTCGGCTTGTTGTAATAAGGCGAGATCAGCAGCGCAGCATCGGCACCCAGAGCCTTGGCGGATTGAGTCAGCTCGATCGACTCAGCCGTGTTGTTACTGCCGGTTCCTGCAATCACAGGCACGCGCCCGTTCACATGCTTAACGGTGATGCCGATCAGGGCTTTGTGTTCGGCAAAAGAGAGTGTGGCGGCTTCACCAGTGGTGCCGGCCGGGATCACGGCATCGACGCCTGCATCAATCTGGCGATCCAGATGAGCGCGAAATGCCTCTTCATCAATTTGCCCATTTCTAAATGGGGTGACCAGTGCGGTCATGGTGCCATGGAACATGTCAGCCTCCGTACAGCCGCTACTATAGCCGTTAATTGATTCGGAAAAAGGGGAAACTATCCCGTGACCCGTCTTTCTATAGATCGGCCTGCTATGATAGTCAGAGGACAGCCGAATGAATGCGGGGGTGTGATATGTTGAAAGTAACGATTCGTGAAGATGACGGCATCGTCATTCTTGAGCCGGATAGCGCACTGTCACAGAAAGATTTCGAGTCGGCTTCGGCCATGATTGATCCATTTATTGATAGACTTGGCATGTTGAAAGGGGTGATCATTTATACGAAAGAGTTTCCGGGATGGGACTCATTTGCAGGCATGATCACGCACCTGAAGTTTGTCCGCGATCATCACAGGAAGCTGTCGCGAGTGGCCATGGTAACCGATTCGCTGGTGGGCGATCTGGCTGAAGCCGTTACAGGACACTTTGTTCAGGCTGAGGTGAAACATTTTCGTTTCAGTGAATTCAATCAGGCAAGGCTCTGGGTGCTTGGTTTGTGATAAAACTTGTTCAATCCAGAGATGCCTGGGGAACACCTGATTTCAAGGTAGTGCTTAAAGATGAGATTGAGCAGTTAAATCCTCTGCTGCTCCCGCTACAGGAAGGTTTATCAACAGGAAGCCATGCGCTGGATAACAATGTTGAGATAATGGTTCTTAATTTTTCCGAAACAGATGATTGCATTCATGCCAAGGCGGGAATTTTATACCAAAGCATCATCGCCGGTTGCAGTTGCGCCGATGATCCGACACCTGTTGATGAGCGAAACGAATATTGTGAAGTGCAAATTAATATCGATAAATTAACGGGTGAAACAACTATACTATTAATCAGCGAATGACCGCTTACGGCCAAAAGTGGACATTCGTCCTTTGAGCGGAAGCAATAGATTATGCTATTAATTAAGCATGACCTATCTCTCTGAATCATTTATTTTAATTGGAGCAATTCTTCTCTCAGGCCTTGCCATTGATTATCTTGCTCGAATGACACGCTTGCCCCGCGTGACACTGCTTATTCTGTTTGGATTTGTTATCGGCCCTTCAGGATTAGACCTGATTTTTTCTGATGTTGAAGTGTGGCTTCCTGTGGTTACAAATGTGGCACTTTTGATGATTGGCTTTCTTCTGGGAGGCCAGTTGAGTAGAGGAAACCTACAGAAATATGGTTTTCAGGTTTTCTGCATCTCCCTTGTAGCAGCATTAATGACTGCTCTAGCGGTTCTGTTCGGTCTGCTTCTAATCGGAGTTAGACTGGAAGTAGCATTGCTTCTGGCCGCTATAGCAACAGCAACTGCCCCTGCTGCAACAGTTGATGTTGTGAATCAGATGAAGGCAAAGGGAATTTTTACTCGGGCTCTGGTTGCCATTGTTGCCATTGATGATGCCTGGGGCCTGATGATTTTTAGCATCATGCTTACCTTTGCCAGCATTTATGCAGGAGATGTAATGAGTGCAGCGCAACTTCTTGCCGGAGCGTGGGATATCGCAGGTGCCTTTGTTGTAGGAATAGGCCTTGGTATTCCAGTAGCGTTTCTTGCCGGTCGCATTCGATCGAGAGAGGCCACTCTGGTTGAAGCACTTGGCGCGGTACTTCTCTGCGGAGGTGTCTCAATTGCCGCTGATGTTTCGCTTCTACTGGCTGTGATGGTGATGGGGTCAACCATTGCTAATCTTGCCACGCACCACATTCGACCTTTTCATGAGATTGAGCTGATCGAATGGCCATTTATGATTCTGTTTTTTGTGATGGCAGGGTCATCACTTCAAGTTGATGCACTGCTTCAAATCGGTTTCGTTGGTATTGCCTATATTGTTTTACGCAGTATCGGAAAGATTGCCGGCGCGTGGCTCGGTGCTGTCATAAGCAATGCGCCCAACACGCTTCGGAAGTGGACGGGTATTGCCATGATGCCGCAAGCTGGCGTTGCCCTTGGTATGGCACTGATTGTGGATCAACGTTTCCCTGAGATTGGAGATATTGTCCTGACTGTTGTCATTGGAACAGTTGTCACCTTTGAGATTTTTGGCCCGTTCCTGACCCGCCTTGCACTAATCAAAAGCGGAGAAGTGAAAGAACGCTCGAATCACCCCTGACAAATAAAACAATCATTTCCAATGACTGCTTTTGGCCGAAAGCGGTCATTCAATCTAATCTTCGACTCTATGCGTTTACCATTCTACGGGAGGATGGAACGTCGACTTTCTCTTCGGCGCGCAGGCCTAGTTTTTCGAAGAGAGCTTTGTCGTTATCCGCTTCCTGATTTTCGGCGGTGAGTAGTTTTTCACCGTAGAAGATCGAGTTGGCTCCGGCCAGGAAGCAGAGGGATTGCATCTCTTCACTCATCGCTTCGCGGCCTGCAGAGAGGCGAACGTGTGATCCCGGCATGGTGATGCGGGAGACTGCGATGGTGCGGATGAATTCGAAAGTATCCAGGTCATCCAGATTCTCCATCGGCGTGCCTTCGATCTTGATCAGCATGTTGATGGGAACCGATTCAGGATGTGGATTCATGTGGGCTAGTTGGGCTACAAGGCCGGCACGATGGCGGCGGGTTTCACCCATGCCGACGATACCGCCACAGCAGATGCTCATGCCTTTGGCGCGCACATGTTTCAGAGTATCGAGGCGCTCTTCATAGGTGCGGGTGGAGATGATCTCTTTGTAGTATTCAGGATCGGTGTCGAGATTATGATTGTAATAGTCCAGCCCGGCATCATGCAGTTTCTCTGCCTGCTCTTCGCTGAGCATGCCGAGGGTGGCGCAGGTCTCCATGCCCATGTCGCGGATTTCGCTGATCATCTCAAGCACGAGTTCAAATGCCCGGCCTTTGGGTTCGCGCCATGCGGCGCCCATGCAGAAACGGGTGGCCCCTTTCTCTTTGGCGGCACGGGCATTTTTCAATACCTCTTCCTTGGCCATCAGCAGCTCTTTTTCAAGGCCGGTCTCATAGCGGGAACTCTGCGGGCAATATTTGCAATCTTCAGGACAGCCACCGGTTTTAATCGATAGCAGGGTAGATAGCTGAATTTCATTGGCATCAAAATGTGCCCGGTGTGCCTGCTGGGCACGGAACATCAGGTCATTGAATGGCAGCTCGAACAGCTCCGTAATCTCATCAATACTCCAGTCATAACGCATGGCATTCTACTCCGCTGTAAACTTTTACGGCGCACATGGTAAACGGTGAGGCGTGATCAGGCAAAAGCTATTCGGAATCGGGTTGATATGTCAGGTGTCCGAGATGTTTACGAATCATCAGGATACTGTTCAGACTCATGGAGAGAGAGCTTATGCCCATATTCAGGAAGGCCTTTGTCCATTCAGGATCGGCGGCAAGCTCACCACAGACCGATACGGGGATACCCTTTTCTCTTGCAGCTCTGACTGTCATCTGAATAAACTGAAGAATGGCCGGATGTGCCGGTTTATAAATTTTCCCGACATCTTCATCTCCGCGGTCTGCTGCCAGTGTGTACTGGATCAGATCATTGGTACCGATCGAGAAAAAATCAGATACAGCAGCCAGCTCTTTGGCAATCATGACAGCTGCCGGCACTTCGATCATCACACCTAGCGGGATGTCGGCAGTCACACCAAGCTGTTTCTTACAGCCATGGATGATTTCACGAACCTGTTCAATCTCTTCAACGGTGGAGACCATGGGCACCAGAATATTAACAGGCCCTATATCAGCTGCTTTGATCAATGCGGTGAGCTGAAGTTTTAGCAGTTCAGGAAGATGTAGAAGCAGCCGTACGCCACGAAGACCCATGGCAGGATTTTCGCCGCCATACTGGTAGCCGGACAGCTGCTGGAACAGCGAGGGTTTGTCACCTCCAATATCAAGCAGGCGAAAGGTGACAGGGGCCCCTTTCATGCTGCTGACTACATGAGCATAGTGGCGGTAGAGTTCAGCCTCATCCGGCATTTTTTTACTTTGGAGAAAAGCAAACTCTGTTCGGAAGAGGCCTACACCTTCTGCACCAATCTGGTGTGCCTGATCCAGCTCCTCTTCAAATTCAAGGTTGGCCATGATAGGCAGCAGGTGTCTGTTTTTGCTCAAAGAAGGCTTGTTTGCATAGGCACCGAGATCATTGCGGATGATTTCGAGAGCCGCCATAAAGTCTTTATAGTGATCATGGTCATCCTCGGATGGGTTCACTGTCCATTTGCCCAGTGCAGCATCGAGAATGACGGTATCACCATCATGGGCAATGTTCAGAATGTCCTCTGAACCAATCAGGGCTGGCATACCGATGCCACGGGCAACAATGATCGAGTGGGCATTCATACCGCCTTGCTCTGCGATCACACCGGCGATGCCAAGACGCCAGAGCATAACAATATCCTGAGGGCTGAATTCTCTGCCAATCAGGATTTGAGGCTCGCTATTGTCGGGAAGTTCAAACTTGAGGGACTGCCCCATCAGGTGGCGCAATATACGGATGCCAGCCTGTTCAACATCGCTTTTCTTTTCCCGGAGGTAGGGGTCTTCAATATCATCGAACACAGACTCAATGGCATCGAGCCGTTGACGCAGAGCCCACTCGGCATTGATCTGTTCTTTCTCAATCAGCTGCCGGGATTTATCAATCAGTTCAGGATCCTGAAGCATCATACGGTGAGCCTTTAGAATCATCAGCGGTTCCTGGCTCTTGATGCTCAGAAGATGTTCATGCTCTTCATCCAGCTCTTTCAAGGCCTCTGCAAGTGCGCTATCCAGACGCTGCAGCTCAAAAGGAACATCCGTATGATCCAGCTTTCGTTCGGGGATCGGATGCCTGCCCGATGTGAGCTTCTGGATACGGCCAATGACAATGCCGTCACTTGAAGCAATGGCATTGCCCCGGAAGGTTGTCAGCGTCTTTTCAGCCACTACTCTTTCTCCCCAAAGCGATCATTTACAAGCAGTTCAATGGCATTCACTGCCTCTTCGGCATCCTTGCCTTCTGCGCGCAGACAGAGCTCAGTGCCTTTACAGGCAGCAAGCATCATGATGCCCATGATGCTTTTTCCATTCACCTCGATCTGATCCTTGATCAGGGTGATTTCACTGGAAAATCGACTTGCTGTAGAGACAAGCTTTGCCGAAGCGCGTGCATGCAGGCCCAGTTTGTTCTGGATATGGATAGATTTTTCAGTCATCCGGCAGGTCACTATTAGCTGGAGCACATCCGGAATCATTATGTTTGGCCATGTAATCGGATGCCAGACACATATATTGCTGACCGGATGTGACGATCTCGCGGGCAAGTTCATGAATGTCATTGGTCTGCTGTCTGAGTGAGAGGGCCTTGATCAGGGCAGGGAGATTAAAACCGGATAAAATCTCAATCTCTGTCTGTTCAATACAGCTCAGAGCCACATTACACGGGGTTCCACCAAACATATCAGCAAGGATAAATACGCCATCGCCGGTATCCGATTGGTGGATGAGCGCAGTCAACTGCTCATGCAGCAGATCCGGTTTGTCTGAATCCTCTACGTTCAATGTCGCGATAAGTGATTGCTTTCCAAGAACATGTTCAGCCGCAATCAGCATTTCTCCGGCGATGTTTGCATGGGCTATGAGAACAATTCCAATCATCTGAGACTCCTGTTATCCATGGAGATCTTTATTGCGCGCGAGTTCCCTGTGTTTTAACACGGGTGTGGCGATTCCCTGATTGCGAATCCATTGGGCCAGTTGCTCAGCCATATAGACAGAGCGATGCCTGCCGCCACTGCAACCAATCGCCAATGTAAAATAGCGTTTTCGCTCCTGTTTCAGGTGAGGCCAGATAAAACTAATCCAATCACGCAATCTTTTTTCAGTCTCATCCACATCCGGAAGTGAAGAGAAGAAATCCTGAACGGGTTTGTCTCTGCCGGTTAACGGGGCAAGTTCCGGGATGTAATGTGGGTTGGGCAGAAAACGCATATCCATCACCATGTCAGCAGCCGGAGGAAGGCCGCGCTGGTAGCTGAACGAGATAATGGAGCAGACCATGTCATGCTCCGAATGTTCCATATCACAGCGGCTTTTCCAGAATGACTCGACGAGATCCGCAAGCTCATATGGATTCAGATTTGTGCTGTTCAGGACAAGATTCGACTGTTCTCGCAGCTGTTCAAAGGCCTTACGCTCAGCATCAATCGCTTTGGAGAGCTCCTCTTCGGAGTTGAATGGATGTTTACGACGCAGGGTAGAGAAACGGCGTAGCAGTACATCATCACTGGCATCAATGAAAAGCAGCTGCCACTCATGTTCGGTTCTGGCTTTTTCAAGTGCGCGGTAGAGTTCCTCGGGACTTTCACTGCTACGAATGTCTACACAAACTGCGGCGTGCTCCTGTTGCTTCAGCACCTGTTCAGCCCAATCGGAAAGCATCTCTGCAGGAAGATTATCCGTACAAAAAAAGCCCAGATCTTCAAGTGCATGCAGGGCAGTGCTTTTTCCTGCACCGGAGAGTCCGGAGATCATTAACAGCATAGGATCAAATACCCATCATCATTTGGCGCTGCCTTTACGAATGCGCTCTTCCAGCGCCTGAGTGAAAGCTTTGTTGCTATCGAGCCCACGCTGTTTCAGTAGCTGATTACGCGTTGCTACCTCGACCAGAACGGCAAGAGAGCGGCCGGGGCGAATGGGAATGCGGATTTTGGGAAGCGAGACGCCATTGAGCTCAATGGAATTGTTTTCGCCGAGAATCCGATCCTCTTCCTTGATCTTGTCCCAGGAAATAATTTCGATGACAAGGCGCAGGCGTTTGGTATCGGTAATCGCTGCTGCACCATACAGATCACGAATATTGAGAATGCCCAGGCCCCTTATCTCCATATGGTATTTCAAAGATTCAGGGCTGTGACCCACCAGCACTTCCGGGCCCTGCCGGATCAGTTCAACCATATCATCCGAGATCAACCGGTGGCCTCGCTCGATCAATTCAAGGGCGATTTCACTTTTGCCTATACCGCTGGCCCCTACCAGAAGTACGCCGACACCGAAAATATCCAGATAAACACCATGTTGAAAGACACTCGGAGCCAGTCTCTTTGAGAGAAAGAGCATCATATCGGTCATGAACATAGAGGATTTCAGATCGGTGACGATCAGTGGCGTATCGGTGCGTGCTGCGGCCTGGGTAATGATGTCAGGCGGTGTTTCATTACCGGTGACAACAACACCAGCCAGCCGCAGGTCAAACACATCATTGACCACACGTTTCTGCTCTTCTTCAGTTTTTGTTGCCAGATAGTGAAGCTCTGTCTGGCCGATAATCTGCAGGCGATAGTCACTCAGTTTTTCCAGAAATCCGGCAAAGGCCAGAGAAGGCTTCTGCATGCGCGGATGATCAATATACCTATATAGCCCTTTTTTACCGGTAATGAGACGCATCTTCATCGCATCTCCCCGCTCATCGAGCAGTTCACCGAGGGTGATGCGGGGCGCCTGTGTCATGGTTACTGTAGATTCTTTTCCGCAAAGAGTTCGGATATGGCTTCAGGTGAGTCGGCGTGCATGATGGCATCACGGAACTGCTGCTGTTGCAGCAGCCTGGCCAGTCTGGCTAACAATTCCAGATGGGTCCGGTCTTCATTGTCGGGTACAAGCAGAAGAATCACAATATGAACCGGTTTTCCATCAATCGATTCAAACTCGATGCCTTCCTTATGTCTGACCAGTGCAGTGACAGGATGGCTCAGTTCGGGCATACGGCCGTGGGGTATGGCGGCCCCATGGCCGATGCCGGTACTGCCCAGATGTTCGCGGGTCATGACCACTTCAAGCACCTGATCCGGATCCATCGTTGATAGCGAGTTTGCCAGCTCGGTAAGCAGCGCACGTTTACTGCTTGCCGTTGAATCCGGCAAAACCCGTTCAGGTAGGATCAGTGTTGAAGGTTCCATCTGTTTCTCCGTAACTTCTGTTTACTGAGCTTCCGGCTCAATCCAGCTCAAAGCTCCATCAGGTCGACGATAGAGTGCATTCAAGGTATCAGTTTCCTGATTGGTAAAGAAGAAAACATTCTGGCTTTCATTCAATTCCAGCTGCATCACAGCATCATCCACACCCATCGGCATTGCATTGATCTGCTCATGATTCAGAACATTCGGCGAATGATCTTCGCTTAGCT
>JBEQLD010000074.1:0-9434 GCA_040326115.1 Mariprofundaceae bacterium
GTAATCGCTGATCAGACCCTGAGAGAAAAGTTCCTGTTGGTGGATTCCCTGCCACTGTTTCAGGCGCGAGAAGAGAAAAGAGAGTTGAACGGCGAGTGCATGGCGGGAAGGGTTTTGGTAGAAGAGTTCAACAAAGGGATTGTCATCAATGCTCTCCATCAGTGTGGCTGAAGCGAGCCTGTCCGCCAGTTTTTGGGCGACTGTGCTTTTGCCGACTCCGATAGCGCCTTCCACAGCGATATGACAGCTCTCCAGTGGTTGTCCTAGGCCCATACCTCTCCCTCAGGCAACGGCGGCTCTCCCTTTGCAATCAGCTGATTCATCAGCTGCTCTGCCGTAACCTTCAATAGCGGATGTTGCCAGTTTGGATCGATATCGCATAGGGGGCAAAGTACAAACATGCGTTCATGCATCATGGTGTGGGGAATGGTCAGTAGCCCCGACTCCATATGGAGGCCATCGTAACTGATGATATCAAGATCGAGTGTTCGAGCACCCCAGCGCTCCTTTCGGACTCTTCCATGCCTGTTTTCAATTTGCTGTAACTCTTTCAATAAAGAGTCGGGGCTGAGTGAGGTTTTGATGGAAACAACAGCATTGAGATAGTCGGCTTGTCCGGCAGGACCAACGGCGGGTGTCCGATAGAGCATTGAGCTTTCGAGAATCTCAATCCCATCCACCGCATTCAATTCATCGCGTGCCTGAGTGAATGTCTTATGAACATCTCCAAGATTACCGCCAAAGGCAATGAGTGCCCGGTCAGTTTGATTCATGGTGTTGCTATTCATGCTCCTAGGCCCATGCGATGCTACCGCCACGGCGGGGATCGCCTGCACCATGCAGGTTGCCTTTCTCATCCATGCTGATTGCATGAACCCCGCCAAAATAGACGCTCTGCTTTTTCCAGTCACGAATATCCCAACCTAAATTTTGCAGCCCGTTCCGCAGTTCATCTGTCAGTCCATCAGGCTCAACGTCCAGCACATTGCCTTCGTTATGCAGGCGTGGTGCAAAGACTGCATGTTCGATCTGCTCCTTCATCAGAACATGGCGGGTAATCACTTGAAGAATGGCGCCGCGGAGACGATTGGAGCCACCACTGCCGAGCGTTAATACAGCTCTTCCGTTTTTCACCAGAATGGATGGAGCCATCATGGATGAGAGGGTCTCTCCGGCTGCTAACTGATGAAATCCCATCGGGTTAATATCCTCTTCACCCAGCATGTTATTCAGATGAATGCCTGTGCCCGGTACAACAATACCGGAGCCTTCACCATTGCTGGTGGTGGTTGAGACAGCCATGCCATCTCCATCCACGACACTGAGATGTGTAGTGCTGCCATGCCGGTTTTCAATCTCGGTCTCTGTGTTTGGACTGTTTCCATCCAGACGCTTACGCACAATTTGCAGACTGTTATGAATTCGGGATTTGGCCAGGAAATCATCTGCCATATCTGTTTTGTGAACTTGTGCATCAAAATCATATCCACGGGATCGGCTGGTTTCCCGCAGTGCTTCGGCAAGCAGTAGGGAAGGGGACTGTTGTGGATAATGGTTAAGTAGCAGCTCCAGTAACTTTGCTGCAAAGGTGATCAGGCAGCCTCCGGAAGATGGGGGAGAATTGGTGTACAGGGTTCCACCAAATAGTGCGGTACCAAGGGGTTTGCGGATATGGACCTGTCTGGCCACCATATCCTGCATGCAGAGCAGGCCGCCGGATTGAACAGATGTGGTGATAGCCCGGGCAAGGTCTCCCTCGTACATCTCCCGAATACCTTCAATGGATAACATTTCAAGTGTGTTGGCCAGATCAGGATTGGTGAACTGCTCGCCCTCTTTAAGTGTTTCACTCCCATTGCTGTGAGGCTGCGTATGCAGAGCAGAACATGCCTCTTCAGCGGTGAGAATGGGTTTGAGCAGAGAGATGAAGGAGGCCTGCAGTTCATTGAGCCTGATTCCGCTTCGGGCTGCGTCAATGGCCGGTTGTAGGACAACATCAATGGGCAGTCGGCCATGCTCCTTGTGTGCTTCAAACAGCATGGCGAGCAGGGACGGGGTTCCGACTGAAGCCTGACCGGTATGGAAGGTCTGAATGGTGTCGCCGAAATCGATGGGGATTGCCTTGAAGTCGGGTGAGAGGAGACTTTCAATACGTTTCGCCGGCATACGGGAGAAACCGTCAAAGAGGCGTGCCCCGGAGCGGTTGTAGTGCAGAAGCATGAATCCGCCACCACCGGCAGCTGTCAGTACGGGCTCAGCGATAAAGGATGTGCATACAGCTGCCACCGCAGCATCAACAGCATTGCCGCCATCTCTCAGGATATGGGCGCCAGCTTCTGCTGTGGCCGGATGACCTGCGGCCACAAGTCCATGGTTGCCAGGGCCTTTATGGTGGGAGGAGAGCGGCATGGGTTAGTTTTTGACGATAAAGCCTTTGATTTTTGTGCGGGTGGTAATTTCTGCTTTGATTCGGGTTGCCTCTTTTGAACTTTTGTAGGGGCCAGCCCAGACAGCAACCATTTTATTGGCTTTTTCCCTTAATTGGATGTTCCAGTGCGAAGCCATTTTTTTCTGCAACACCAGTGCTCTTTTGTGCTCTTTGAATGCGCCCACCTGAACGTAATAGCCTTTGGACAGAGTCTTTGATGCGGTAGCTGGTTTTGGAGCTGGCTTAGAGGTTTGTTTAGCTTTTTCAGCTATGACTGGAACCGGTTTTTTCAGGGCAGGAGCAGGTTGAGGACTCTTAGTGACTGTTCTGTTTTCCTGCTTTTGAACTTTCACAATAATTTTTTCGATCGATTCATTTTCAGGTTTGATTTTCTGTTTGGGGGTGGAGGTGATCTCCTCGATATAATCGCTGCCGATCTGCGGCCATAAAAAAGATACGACTACCAATACAATACAGGCAGATGCAATGATCCATGCAGTTTTTGTTTCGTTTGGTGTTGCGACCCAACCGCGGAGCTTTTTACTCATCTTCAGGTAAGGTATTCAAATGCTTGGTGTTATTGATGTCTTGCCCTAGTCCAGCTTCAAAACTGCATTCAGTTTTTCTGTAAAATTCTGATAACGAAATGGCTTTTGCAGAATATTCAGTTCTAAATCAGGAAAGCGGTCAGTCAGGTCATCCGGGTAGCCGGTTACAAAGATAACGCGCTCAAGAAGTTCCGGGTTGACGTGGATAAGGCTGCTGTAAATTTCATCGCCGGTCAGCTTTGGCAGGCGAACATCGAGCAGAATAATGCTGTACTGATTGCCCTGTGTGGTCAGTTCAAACAGGCCCTGTACCGGGTCACTCAGAGTTTTTATGCTGCTTTCAAGCCCTTTTTCCCCGATATAACGATTAAGAAAAGCGGCAAGGATACTCTGTACTGTATCTTCATCATCAATGGCCAGAACCTTAATTACGTCACCCATCTATCTGTTGCCTCCGAATTAATACCCTAGATTATACTAGGGGTTTAGAACGAGCTTCAACGATACTACATTATATTAGCTGTCGCTACCTGTCTGTGAATTCTTTCACTATAACTATTCTAAAGTAGTCTTATTACTCCCGTTTTGTAGCCGCATGATGGAATAGGGATTGATTCGTGCCTGTCTGAAGCGGATGCCCCAGTGCAGGTGTGGGCCGGTGGCACGGCCGGTCATTCCAACTTCACCAATTTGTGCTCCGCTTTCAATCCAGTCGCCTTCTTTTACCAGTGCGGTTTTCAGGTGTGAGAAAACTGAGACAACGCCATGGCCGTGACCAATGGCAACTGTATTTCCATTCAGGTACATCCCGGAAACTACCAGTACCTTTCCGGCAAGCGGTGTGATGACAGGCGAACCTTCAGGAGCTGCGATATCAATGCCGGAGTGGGGTGAGCGAGGCTCTCCATTCACATAACGCTGCGCACCAAAGGGTGTGGACTCAATACCCTTGGTTGGTAGTTGGATGATGTGGATGAACGGAGATGCATCAACTTTGGCAACATAACTATCTTTAAGCATTTTTTGATCTGCCCGGATACGTTTTAGCTCCTCTTTTCCAAACACAGCCATCTTTTTATCGACTTTAATATGTGAAATTCTGAATGTTCCTTTGCTTACGGTCAGTTCATCAGTTTTCTGCCAGGAACCGCTTTTCCAGAGGATTGGATAGTTCTTTGCCTTGGTCTTCAGGTCTACGCCGACCCAGGCCCAGACTTTTCCATCTGCTTCGCGCGATACCGGCCAATCTTTCCCGAAACAGCTCAGCGTGATCTCTCCATCCGGAAGCTCTCTGTGAATGGTCAATACATCACCTTGAGTTGCTTGATATTGAGCTGCAAAAAGAGAGGGGGAAACCAGCAGAAAGAGAACAAACAGAACTTTTTTCATGATGTTTTTTTCTCCGGAACCGAAAGGGTCTTGGCCATCGCCTTACCATCGTGAAAGTGAATGCCAATTTCATCACCTTTTTGTAGTTGGGATACAGAAGAGATGAGTTGGCCATTTTTGTCTGTGTTCATGGTGTAACCACGCTTCAGAACCTGTATCGGACCGAGGTCGTGCAATTGTTTGTCTAAAGTCGACAGGGCTTGTCTCTGGTTTTCAATCTGCTTCTCTTTTATCCAATTCACTCTTTGATGAAGCTGATCAAGCTTTTGACGTTGGCTGTTTCTGCCATGAATCTGAAAAGTAGTCAGCTGTTGTTGGCAGCGGTGCAGTGTCTGTTCCCTGAGGCGTAGCTGTCTTCGTGGCTCCTGCTGAGCTAGGCGATGTTGAAGGCCGGTGAGAAGGCGATGTCTGGAGGCAATCTGCTGACGGAAACCTGCAGTGAGCTCTATGGCATGACGGTCGCAGTGTTGATGGCGACCATCCTGGACTCGTTGCCACATCTGCTGAAGTTGTGATGTTTTGGGGAGCCTGCCACGAAGTGTATCACGGTCAGGGCAGGCGAGTTCAGCCGCATTGGATGGTGTGGCAGCGCGAATATCTGCCGCAAGATCGGCCAGTGTCGTATCAATCTCATGACCGACACCGGAGATGATCGGTATTTCAGATTCAACCACGGCTTTGACAACGATTTCATCGTTAAAACACCAGAGATCTTCCATGCTGCCACCACCACGGGTAAGCAGAATCATGTCAGGCTTTGATTGCATGGCATTGAGCTGTTCGATAGCGGTGGCGATAGAGGTGGGTGCCCTGTCTCCCTGTACAACCGCAGGAGCGAGCGTGAGCTTTAACCAGCCCGGACGGGTAGCGAGCACCTTTTTTACATCTTCAAAGGCAGCAGATGTGGGAGAGGTGACAATACCGATGTGGGAAGGCAGTTCAGGTGGTTTCGTTTTTCGTTCAGAATTAAACCAGCCGCGCTCTGCAAAGAGGGATTTTCGGCGTTCGAATTCAGCGGCCAGTTGGCCTGCACCTACGGCTTCAATTTTGCGTACCACCAGTTGATAGGTTCCTCGTGGCTCATAAACACTGATGCTGCCACTGAAGATGAACTCTTCACCCTCTTTGGGCTGAAGCTTCAGCCTGACGGCTGTAGAGCGCCAGATCACGGCTGAGATCGAGGCGTGGGCATCTTTGATGGTGAAGTAGATATGTCCTGAGGCATGTTTAGTCATGCGGGATACTTCACCGGTGACTTCGATGCTGGCGTAGTTTTGCTCCAGCAGCTTTTTGATGCCGGCGGTCAGTTCAGTGACGGAAAGAGGTTTCTTATCCATGTGGAAATCACAACATTAGATGAGTTGAAGGTCAATCAGGATTGTTTTTATTTATGGGCTTCCTTCTTTCTTGCGCGGCCAAGAAAGAAGCAAAGAAGGCCGCCCCGGCATCTGACTGCCCTGCGGGTTCCCTCGGCTCAACCAGTAAACCAGGTCGCGACTTCGCTGCTCTGACCCTGTTTTACTAATTGGCCTCGGCAGCCAGCTGAATGGGGAAGGGAAGCAAGCATATCAACGGAGCGCCCTTTCCACCCATGGATGGGTGGCGGCGAACATCGTGAGCCGTAAGCGAAGGTGGACATGCGCCGCCGAAGCGATAAAAGGCTTAGGGCAGGAGCCCTAAGCCGTATCTAACAATTAAGTGAACATTCCTTTGAATGTGAAGAAGAAGAAGATCGAGAGAATGGCACCAGCCGGCAGGGTGACGATCCATGACATAAAGATGGTTCGAACCACATTACCATTGAGTGCGCCGATACCACGAGCCAAGCCAACTCCCAGTATGCCGCCCACAAGTGTGTGGGTGGTGGAGATAGGCAGTCCGACACCAGATGCGAACACGATGGTGATTGCTGCAGCAAGGGTGGCGGCAAATCCGCGGCTTGGTGTCAGTTCGGTAATACCTGAACCGACTGTGGCGATTACTTTGTGCCCATAAGTCGCCAGGCCAAAAACAATGCCAACACCGCCAAGTACGAGAATCCAGATAGGCGTTGCTGACTTGGCTGCGATTTCACCTGCGCTCTGTACGATACCGACAATAGCCGCAACCGGGCCGATGGCGTTGGCCACATCGTTAGAGCCATGGGCAAATGCAATGGCAATCGCGGTGAAGATCATCAGTACGCCGAAAATCTTCTCCATATTGGCATAGTGGAAGGAACGATTGGCTTCCGGATCAAATTTTAGCCGGCGAATCATCAGTGTGCCGATTGCCATAATGAGAATACCAACCGCAGAGGCAATGAGAGTATTTTGTTCCATGGGGAAATTGATGCCTACATGTTTAAGACCCTTCACCAGAGTTACCATGGAGATAATGAATCCCACGATAAAGATGTAAAAAGGAACATATCTCTTTGCATTGGCAAGCGGATCAGCGGTATTGATGATCAGCTTCTGAATACTTCGAAACAGAAAGAAGGCAATGGTGCCTGCGAGTAGTGGAGAAGTTACCCAGCTGACCGCGATGGTACCGACTTTACCCCACATAACGGCTTCCATGCTAATGCCGACAGCGCCGAAACCGACAATGGCGCCGACAATTGAATGCGTGGTTGAAACAGGCCAACCCATACGCGATGCCACAAGTAGCCAGATGCCAGCAGCCAGCAGTGATGCCAGCATGCCGTAGACAAGTAGTTCAGGCGTATCGCCAAGTGAGGAGACATCGATAATGCCTTTACGGATGGTCTTGGTGACTTCACCACCAGCCAGAATGGCACCGGTAAGCTCAAAAATGGCGGCAATGATTACTGCCTGTTTGAAGGTCAGTGCCTTGGAACCAACGGAGGTGCCCATGGCATTGGCAACATCATTGGCACCAATACCCCAGGCCATAAAGAGGCCGAACACGGCGGCCATGGTGATATAAATCTCTGCGTGTGCAATTAGGGCGGATTCCATTGTTATCTCCCTATCGTGCCAGCAACAGTTCGAGACGGGCGCCTACGCGCTGAGAGATATCAGCCAGCTCGCCTGTCCAATCGATGATGCGATAGAGAAACATTGCATCAACCGGGTGCAGATCTTTTTCGAAAGTGAAGAAGGCGGCACGAATCTGTTTTTCGAGTTTGTCTGCTTCATACTCGAGATTGTCCAGTTCATCGATCATCTTTTCTACTGCAGTTACTTCAAGGCCACGGAAACCGACCTCAACGAGTTCATCCAGTTCATTCACAACCTTGAGTGCCTGCGCGGATGCAGCAACAGCACTTTCTACGAAGGCCAGGAATAGATCAGCAATGGGTTCCGGGATCTCCATTTTTCTGCCGGTCATCACACCTGCTATATCCTTGGCTTTGTTGGCGATCTGATCCTGAATGGTGACGATATCGAGAATGCGTTCGCGTGGCATCGGCATGAAAAGGGAGTTAGGCAGGTGAATACGAAGCTCATGTTTCAGGTCGTCTGCTGCGACTTCCAGTTTATGGATTCTTCTCTGGGCTTTTGCAGATTCATCAAAATCTTTTTTAATAACTGCCTTGAAAAAGGGAATGAGTTCGTTGACACATTCGTGAACTTTTTCCATATGCTTCTGTAGAGGGCGCACAGGCGATCCTGCAAACATGCTCGTGATTGGACTTCTTCTTACCATTTCCTCTCCTCTCAGTGACCACAATATTGTGGTTTAGACTTTAACTGAATACGTTGTTATTTAATTGTCGGCAGATTATGTAACTTTTATATGACATCCATGTGACACGTGGCCAATTTATTTCACTGCTGTATCAGAATTGCTGTTCAGTTTCCTTCTCCTGTCTGCTTCAGGTTGTAGAGTGATCTATTATCTCTCTGGGTGTGAATGATTTTAAGGGAATGAAATCAGTTCAGTGAGTTTATTTACTGCTTCCGGTTTTGCGCAGGTTGGAGAGGAGTTCAATGCCTTTTTTGCGTTGTGAATGAACAATATTTAGTTCCTGCTCCATGAGCTCACGCTCCTCATCGTTTGTCTCAACAGCAATCTCTTCTTTGAGCAGGTTCTCTTTCTGTTTGAGTTTTTTGAGAACTTTGGATAGCCCTTCATCTTCCTGCTGGATGAGTTCGGCATCTGCATCCAGATAGGATTTAAGCTTTTTCAATAACTTGTTAAATTTCATCTTAAACCCTCCGGTTTCCGTTCCTCTGAATCATTGCTGGCCAGCACAGTATCAATCTCTTCCCTGTTCAGGGCGATCATATGCTCAGCTTCAGTTTCAATACCCTCTGCTGACTTCAGATGATTGTGATTAATCTGAATCAGATTGTGGATGATACTATAGGTGTAGTTACTGTCATTCATCAACGAGATTGCCATATCAGCCGAGATATGACCGTCACGAATCACCTCGTCCAGGCGCTCGTGTAGGGAGCTCATGTTTTTCTCCAGCGTAAGTTTCAGAGCATCAAGTGAAAGAATGGAAGTCTCGCTTGGTTCTTCTCTGCTTCTGATCTTTTCCAGTCTACGCATCACTTTGGCGATTCGCTGGCGCAGGCGGTTGTATTCACTGCTAATATGCGGGTTGTCCGAATTGATGTATTGCAGCATGTTCTTTTGCAAATGTTTTACATCCTTTAGGGCGATCAGAACCGACTGATTGGCCATGCGAATTCGGCTGACCTGCCTTGCAATACCGGGCTCACTGGAAAGCCTGTTGGTATAGTCCAGAATTGCACTGCAGAGACTTTTGATCTCATGTTCATAAACATCATCAATATCATATTCAATAGCTTTATCATGCTCTTTGATCACTCTCTTAAGCTTGGTGTCAGAGAGGATGTCCTGCTTGTCCAGAGAGAGGCCTTTGGCGATAACGCCAATCGCTTTTTCGTAGATGCGGGCGGTCTCCATGCGTAGCGCTTCCAGTGCGGTATCGCTGAACTCAAGTGATGCTTCGTTGAGATACTTTGGCTGTGCATATTCATCTGGAGAAGATTTGAACATGTTTGTAACCAGACTAATCAGAGGATTAATCATGGGCACCATAATGATAACACCAGCCACATTGAAAATCGTATGAAACACAGCCAGCT
>JBEQLD010000075.1:0-9428 GCA_040326115.1 Mariprofundaceae bacterium
CGACTATATTCAGGACTACTGCAAACGCTTTGGTAAAGAGGACGAAGACGGTTTCGTCAGTATTAAACTTCCTACCCATCAACTTATTGCCGATCAGCTATCCACCAGCCGTGAAACCATTTCACGTGCAATCAGCGCCTTGAAAAAAGAGGAGATTATCCTTCCATCAGATGCTCGTGGTGAAGTTCGCATCGATATTGATGCGGTTGATACGCTTCTGTTCGCTATTCAGTAACTGACTTTAAGCCGCTCCCTCCGGGATGGCTGCCTAAGAGGAGTGGTTTAAGGCTTTCGCCCTTTCAAGCTCAAGCTCGATCACCTGCCTGAATATTGCAGGCTTGGGCAGACCCTTCAGCAACAGACCATTAAGCAGAAAGACCGGCGTACCATCAATGCCCAGCCTGTTGGCGGCATTTACATCCGCCTGAACAGCACTGTCTGAGGCAGGATCATCAAAATCTTTTTCAAGCCGCGCCATATCCAGTCCGGCATCTCTGGCAAGCTGCATCAACTCATCTCTGGTAAGCGCTGTTTTCCCAAACTCCTTCTGCCGATCAAAAATCAGATCATGCAGAGGCCAGAACCGGTCCTGTTTCAGGGCTGCTTCACCCAGCCGTGCCAGAGCTCTGGCTGATGGATTGGATTTAAAGGGCAGGTTTTTGTAAACCAGCTTCACCCGATCCTGATAACCCGGAAGAATTGTTTGCAGAATGAAATGGGCTTTACGGCAGTGCGGGCACTCAAAATTGCTGAACTCCACAATTGTCAGCTCGGCATCGGCTGCGCCAACAAAAGGATCTGAGCTGCTATCCACCTTCAGCCGGCTGAAATTCTTCTGAAACTGGCGAAAACCGGCTTCATTAAACTGGGATGCCGCCTTAATACCCTGCTGCATCTTCACCTGCCCTATCGTACCCACAACAGCGATGAGGGTAACAATCATGACAAATCCATATCGCGTCTGACCCGAGAAAGGCAGCACTGTCTTGATGGCACTGTTTACAAACAAAGCTGCTGATCCCTTTGATGAATTCAGTGCCAGCACCAGAACCGCCAGATTGATAATGTATGTCAGCAGACAGAGCAGGCAGAGGCTGCCGATGGTGAAAAACATCAACTGGCCAAGATAGATATTCAGAGCCACGGCAGTTGCCGATGTAAGCAGGAAAAGGCCGGTTGTGATATCACTGTTCTTTTTAGGTTTATAGAGGGCACTGGAAGCAAGTGCTATCCAGAACATATAGAGCATGGCTCCCAACCATGCCAGAGGAACACCGAACAGCTTGGAATAGGGAGAAGCCGTGACCGTCTCACAGCTGATCTCGCGACTGATGCCGCAAAAGCCGAACTCCTCAACCGAGCCGGTAAAAATCTGGTAGTGAAGATTGGTCAGGTAAACCGAAGCGGCAAACCCTACAAGGCTTAAAACTAAAATAGTTATGGCATTACGTCGTGTCATATATATGTCCCGGGTTTAGCAAAATATTTGTTACTTTGGAGCTAAGAACAGTTAATAGCCCCAGGGGAGATCATGATTTTTCCAGCCCTTGTCCGAATTTCGGTGGCCACGGCTGTCTTTCGGGCCTTCAAAGCCTTCAACGATATTGATGGCCTCGATTCCTGCTTTTCTCAACAGGGTGCTTGCAGCCATGCTGCGTTTACCGCTTCGACAGATAATCAGCACCTTCTTTCCATGTGAAACAGCAAGAACATGCTTCTCAAAATCGGGATCTACCTGCCATGATGGATAGGTTTTATAGGGAATGTTTACTGCTTCCTTGGAATGGCCGACCAGATCAAACTCAGGCCGGGTGCGAACATCGATCAAAAGCACGCCCTGCTGCTGCATCTTCACTGCCTCCTGAGGCGTTACCGATGGCACAGACGCCTCCATCGCACATCCTGTCTGTATATAAGAGAAGAGAATGGCGGTGATCAAAAGCAATTTATTCATGGTCAATCTCCTTTAGAGGCTACTAATTAGTAAATATTGGTCACTGCTTACCATGGCCAAAGCAGGGTTTGTCTGGAAAAGATCAGTTTCCTTACAAACTTTCCAGCAGTGCCTTCCTGTGAGAGCGGTAGAGCTTCTCATCAATCCATTTTTTTTGATGAAGACGTTGCAACAGTTCCATCTGTTCATCAATGGCCGGGTGAGCCAGCCTCTGTTCGGCAATGACCTCTGAAATTTTGCTGTTGTACTCGGCAGGTGTGATGAGCCCCTTTTCTGCAAGCCTGTGCAGGGTCTCAATTCTTGACCACTGCTTGTCGGTATCATCTCCGCTTTGAGAGCGGGATTTCAGTGTTGGCGCGTCAGACTTTCTACTCTCTTTCTTAACGGCAACATGTCTGATTTCCATAAGCAACCAATCCGGTCTGTTTTGATAAAGAGACTGCTCCTTCTGCGGATCCAGTCTCCAGTAGGACTCCTCAATTGTATTTTCCCAGCTACTATCTGAATCATCCAGTGAAGTATGCTCCTGAACAAGACGGGTTATCCGTTCTGCCGGGCGACTGTTGACGCTGGAGATATGCCAGAGAATCTGATGGTTAAAAAAGAGCAGCTGCCCCTTGACTCTCTTCTTGTCACTTACAAAAGCGATGGCCTGCCGGGACTGCAGTGATGCAGCCAATGGGGCAATCTCTTTTGACAGTTCATCTGCCTCAAAATTACTGAACAGTTTTTTAGAGTCGCCCAGACTTATAAACCCCTGTTTTTTGTACCGTATTTTCTGTATTAAAGCAGCCATTGATTCAGCAGAGATTCGGGCACTCTTACTCTGCACGGAATCGCTCTGTAGAGAACCGCTCTCAATCATGCTTCCCAGAGGAACAATATTGGCCTCGGCAACAGCCTCTGCCAATGGAATCAGCAACAGTGCGCAGAGAATAAATGGTGTGGATAAAATTCGAATAGTCATTATCGTATAAGGACTATCTGGAGTAAATTTGTCAACCCTTTCTACTTGATGAAGTATAGATTTTTTAGGAGTGACTCAATGAGTGATGACCGGAGCAAGTGGAATAGCAAATACAGCATGAGAGGTGAGATTCTGCCCCAGCCTCCTGCAGATTTTCTTTCCCACTGCGCAGACATGCTCCTGGAGATGTTACCCAAGCAGCCCTCTGTTCTTGATCTGGCTGCAGGTGAAGGTCGTAACGCTCTCTTTCTGGCAAGTCGTGGCTGCAATGTGGATGCGGTCGATATTTCATTGGAAGGATTGCAGAGGGCCAAGGTCCGTGCTGAAGCACAGAATCTGACTCTTCGCCCTATCAATGCAGACCTTGATCACTTCCCCATGCCTGAATCTCAATATGACCTGATACTGAATTTTTTCTTTCTGAAACGAGATCTGTTTCCCACGATAATCAAGGCGCTAAAACCGGGCGGCCTGCTGATGTTTGAAACCTATACAATTAAACACCAGGCAGATAACAAAGGTCGGAACATGAATCCCCTCTTCCTGCTTAAACCGGAGGAATTAAAAGAAGCTTTCCCCATGTTTGAGGTGCTTGTTTATCAGGAGCAGGAGGCAACGGCCAGACTCTTGGCCCGCAAGCCGTCATGACTCCCTTTTATCTTATAATGGCTTGCGTTTAGGCGACTGACAGGGTATCAACCCTGCTGGGGAAATTGATGCTGTTGGAGAACCTTTATGAAAGCCAGTCACTTGAAAAAAAGAGGAGCTTATTTTCAAAACATGCAATGCATAACTCCCCTTCTCGCCCTGATTCTAATCGCCCTCTCTTTCTCCGGGTGCAGATCAGAAGTTGAACCTGAAACTACCCCGGCAGCCCAACAGGCGACCGGGCAAGTGACTCAACAGACGAAATCGTTAATACCGACACAGCAGACTAGCAACGACTATCACCGGGTTCCCATGGGGGAACCAGCCCCCTTATTTGATCTGATCAATCAGGATAACCAGCCCATAACCATGGAGAGTCTGAAAGGAAAAGCGGTACTGCTGACTTTCATCTACACACATTGCCCCGACATCTGCCCAGCCACACTTAACAAATTTCAGATCATTGCCAGCCAGCTCAATCCAAAAGAGCGCGAGCAGCTTGCCATTGTATCCATCACACTGGATCCTGAGAGGGACAGTGCCGAGCACCTCAGGGAGTACGGCCGTTTTTTCAGTGGCGGTGACAAAGGATGGTATTTCCTCACCGGAGAGAGATCCAAACTGGAACAGATATGGCAGGCTTATGAAATACAATACACCACTGCGCCCAACGGCAATATTATTCACCCCAGCATGGTGGTTCTCATTGATAAACAGGGTATTGAACAGATAGATTACCATGGCGTGGCAACGCCAACCGATATTATTGTTACTGATTTGAAGCAGATACTTGCAGAGAAATGAACAGGGTTTAAGGAAAAGAGCTGATAACCATGAGTGATAGCGCAACACCAACCATCGAACAGAAAGGCGGAGATCATCCGGATCTCGGTCTGTTTGCGCGCTCATGGAGCAGCATACGCAACCGCATTGCCATCTATTTCCTTCTCGCCGGTTCTACAATTCTTGTTCTCGGCCTGATCCTGACCAATATGTTCGGCATGCAAACCATCCGCCAGACCATCGGCGAAAACTTTCAGGAACTGGCGAGCATGGCAGCCCACCGAACCGAGGCAACGATTGAGGCGGAATACCGTCATCTTAAAGATCTGTCGCGCAACCCACAAACCGTGTCAGCACTGGCCATGGCTCAGGCATTTTATGCTCATACCTCTATCCAGTGGGCCAATACATTCATCAGTGTGCGGGAGAAGGCCTGGCAGGCAGGCTTCTCCGAGGCTGAGGATGAGGTGCTACAAAGCGACCTCGCCCAGTATCTGGCTTCGATCGTAAGTTTCAGAAAAGATGCCATCGTAGGTATTTCGATTATTGATATGCGGGGAGCGCTGCTTGCTGCCAGCTCCCGGCCTCTGCAATTTGATATGCGCAGAAGCCTTTGGTGGAGCAACGTAATTACCAATAAAGGACTCTATATCAGTGAAATCCTGAATAAAGGCAGCGTCTTTCCATCTTCTGAAAAAGTGATCGAGTTCGCTCTGCCCATTCGTAAGAATCAGGAGAATGTCGGGGTCATCTACATGGCCATGAAATCAACTGTTGTTTCAGCCATCTTTGACGAAATCCAAATCGGTACAACCGGTCATGCAATGCTTCTTGATAGTTCGGGAATGCTTCTGGTTTGCAAAGTGATGGCGCCGGGAGAACACCTGCTTGACCCGGATTTAACCCATAGTCTCACCTCTTCCGAACCGGGCTGGCAAGTGGTCAAAGATGACGGCCATGGCGGTGGTGATTCAATTATCGGTTTTGCACCTGTTCACCTGTCTGAAAAAATAGGTGCGGTCTTTGAAGACCGAAAACAGTGGTACACCTATGTAAGGCAGGATCCTGAAGAGACCTATGCCGGTCTGGGAGATCTATTGAAGCAGGTCGGCTGGCTGGGCACACTGCTTGTCATATTGCTGGGCAGCATCGGCCTCTACACAGGCAAACGTATTGAAGGCCCTATTCGCAAATTGCAAAGGGGTGCCAGGCTGATTGGCAGTGGCAATCTGCATCACAGAATTGAGGTGAACTCGAAAGATGAAATTGGTGATCTGGCCAACGAGTTTAATCAAATGGCGGATAACATCCTCCTTACCCAGGAGCAGCTGAACCATTTTGCCGATGCTGTTATTCATGCCGGTGATTCCATCGTGATGACCAATCTGGATGCGACGATTTTCTATGTTAACCCGGCATTTGAGGAGCTGACAGGATTTTCGGCCGATGAGGTGATTGGTGAAACACCGCGCAAATGGAAGAGTGATCTCAATTCGCCTGAAACCTATCAGGAGATGTGGAACAAGGTCATGCAGGGCGATGTCTGGACCGGGGAGCTGACCAACAGAAAGAAAAACGGGGAGCTCTACACAGCCCAGATGACTGTATCTCCGGTGATGAATGAGCATGGCGAGATTATCAGTCTGCTGGGCGTTCAGCGTGATGTCACAGAAAAGCGAACCATGGAAAAAGAGTTGCAGCGACATCATGATGAACTTGAGTTGCTTGTTGAGGAGCGTGCACAGGAGATAAAGCAGGCCAAGGATGAGCTGGAAGGAATTCTGAAAAGTGCAAATGATGTCATCATCACGCTGGACAGTGATGGCAGATTCAAATACCTGAATGACCGAATCAAATCATGGGGGTATGAGGCCGATGAGCTGATCGGCAAACCATTCAACTCCATTCTTGCTGAGCATGATGAATTTTGCCCTCAGGGCTGTGATAAGAACTGCCAGTTGGCAGTCTCTGACCACTGGCTCATTGAATCAAAAATCAAGGAGTTTTGTATCCTGACTAAAGATCATTCACTGATAAACGTGATGGTCAGCAGTTCAACTCTGGAGGGGGGTGATACCCTTGTCATTGCCCGTGACATGACTGAGGTAAAATCACTGCAACGCCGGATTGCCAAAGATGAACAGGTGCGTCTGATTGGTGAAATGGCAACCATGGTCGCACACGATTTTCGTAATCCACTCTCAACGATTAAGATGAATCTGCAGATACTCTCCCGCCGTAAAACCGTGAATAGTGAAGAGAAAGAGCATTTTGATCTGGCTCTGGATGAAGTGGGAACATTGGAACACCTGCTCTCTTCCATGCTCGATTATGCACGCCCCAGTCATTTGCAACTTAAACAGTGCAACTTACAGGATACGCTGGAGAGTGTGCTTAAACGTATCAAACACGAGTTTGATAAAGCAGAAGTCCGGATTGATCTTAATTTTCAGGCATCCTCCCCCATGGTTGAATGCGATGATGAAAAAATCGAATCGGTATGGCGAAATATTTTCATCAATGCCATTCAGGCCATGCCGGATGGCGGTCTACTCAGCATCAGTACCGAAAATGCATGGCATCGGGATGCGCCTGAAATAGTAATCCGGATTTCAGACAATGGCTGTGGCATGTCAGATAATGTAAAAACCAGACTGTTTGATCCTTTCTTCACCATGCGCAGTGGTGGCACAGGCCTGGGATTGGCCATTGTTAAGAAAATCATTGAAGGCCATCAGGGTTCTATTGAGGTTGTCAGTGAGGCAAATCAGGGGACGGAGTTTCTGATTGTACTCCCGCTTAGTGCTGAACTGGAAAGTGTATTAGACGAAGGGTAGCGCATCGTAACAGTGATCTTCGCTATGATTTAAGCCGATAAACTGTAAGATTTTTCACTGTTGATCGACTAGGCCCTGCTTGTTGTTGAAACCATCTCAGCCTCTCTGAAAACCGGAGAGCCTGAGAATAAATTTAACTGGTGAGGAATATGCCAAACATTCTTATTATTGATGATGAAGTCCCTATTTGTAAAACGCTGGCTCTTCACCTTAAAAGCCAGGGGCACACAGTAGAGTGGGTCAATACCGCTGCTGACGGACTGGAAAAACTATCCGATGATCACTTCACTACGGTCATTCTGGATGTCCATCTGCCCGATATGGATGGTATTTCAGTATTGCAGGAGATAGGCGCCCGAGGCATCGATGTTCGGGTTATCATCATTACTGCATTTCATGATCTGGAGCTAACTGTAAAAGCGATGCAGTACGGTGCTGTAGAGTTCATTCACAAGCCGATTGATATTGAGGAGCTGGATGAAGCGGTAGAAAGATCTGCATCTTCAGGTGGCAATGAAGAGACGCTTGATCTCTCTGACAAGGATATGGATGGCACAGTTGTAGGATGCAGCCGGGTAATGAAAGATGTTTTCAAAACCATCGGTATCGTTTCCCAGACACAGTCCACTGTGTTGATCGAGGGTGAGAGCGGTACTGGCAAAGAGCTCATTGCACGAGCAATCCACACCAATACACCGGAAACATTCGGAGCCTTTGTTCCTGTCAACTGTGCAGCCATTGTCGAAACGCTGCTGGAAAGTGAAATGTTCGGTCATGAGAAAGGGGCATTCACAGGCGCGGTAACACGCAAGGAAGGCAAGTTCAGCCAGGCCAATGGCGGCACACTGTTTCTTGATGAGATTGGAGATATGTCACAGGAGCTGCAGGCAAAACTGCTGCGGGTTCTTCAGGATAATCAGTTCCAGAGAGTGGGAGGAAAAGATACCCTGAACTTTAAAGGCCGGGTGATTGCAGCCACAAACCGTAACCTGAAGAAAGAAGTTGAAAATGGTAATTTTCGTGAAGATCTTTATTACAGGCTGAATGTAGTTAAAATTATTGCACCCGCACTGCGTGATCGGCGGGAAGATATCCCGGTGCTTGTGAATCACCTGCTAAATAAAATTAATAACAAGCTGAATAGAAATGTTAATAAAATTCCAACCTCTGTCATGTCGGAACTGGTGGATTATGACTGGCCGGGAAATGTTCGTCAGATGGAGAATCTGCTACTGCGTTCCGTGGTTATGTCCAGAGGCGATACGCTCGAACTCTCTACTGAGGAGTTGGTCAATTCTGATGGCTTACCATCACAGGCAGATGATAGCGGCAAAAGAGACGATATGCCGCTGACAAGTATTGCCGATATGGAGAAAGAGCTTATTGCCAGAACACTCAAGGCAACCAAATGGCATAAGGGTAAAGCATGCGATGCGCTGGGCATCTCCCGTCCCCGCCTTGAGAGAAAAATCAATGCCTATAAACTTGAGTCATAAACTATCTGCTTGAGCTGGTAGAATTTCGGAGGCCTGAATGGTTCGGACACTGCTGATACTGATCGCTGTTTATATTGGTTACCGCCTCTACAAGCGCACCTTTCTTGAAAAGAGCTGTCTGGCCTGTGGAAAACAGATTAAAAAAGAAGCACCCATCTGCCACCACTGCAATACCGTTCAGACGGAAGGAATCGTGATTGATTCGGAAAGTCTGAAGAGTGACGTTAAGCCACCTGCTGGCCTTATGAAGCGGCTGCAGTTACCTGTTGCGATTCTCCTGCTTGCCGTGATTGCTGCAGCGGCTGGTGCTTACTTTCTGGGGTTGGTCTGAACCGACTCCCCTGAAAACTCTTTCTAACACCCAACTCTCTATAGATCGCATTGATCACCTGCCATTTTCCACCACACCATGCAGGTGCCAGCAGCACATCATCTGAAGCCGTGCCGGTAAGACGGTGAATCACATAATCAGACGGGGTCACTTCCAGCATGTCACAGACAAGTGATACGTAATCCTGCTGCTGCAGCAGAGCTACATCCCCTCTTTTCCAATCAGAGGCCAGCCTGGTGTGACGCACGACATGCAGAGGGTGAAACTTGAGCCCGTCAGCGCCTATATCCAGAACCTGCTGCAGACTCTCCATCATCATCGCTCTATCCTCACCGGGAAGGCCAAGAATCAGGTGAGTGCACACTTTCAGCCCAAGTTCGCGGGTTTCGTGCACTGTCTCCGCATACTCGGC
>JBEQLD010000076.1:0-9409 GCA_040326115.1 Mariprofundaceae bacterium
GCCTTGAGCACAACCTGCTCGGATTGAGGGAGAGTTTTAACAGCATCTGCTTCACCGGCATCCAGTGCCATGATGGCACGCTGATCCACCGGAAGCATTTCACCTGCTATAGCAACTGCAGGCAGCAAAAGCACCAAAACAGCAATTATATTTTTTGTCATGAGACAGAAACCTCGCTCACAATTTTCCATGTTCCATTTTCAAGTCTCATCTGCAAAACTTTCAAATCGTCGCTATTGTAACTGTTTGAACTGAATTTTTGTAAAAATTTTATATTTGCCTTCATATTCCCATTTTCAAGCTCAATCCGAATATCACTTAATTCAACCTGAATATAAGTTTTTGAACCAATAACCTGACGCTTATACTTCTGCCAGCGCTCAAGTGAGTCAAAACCTTTTGGCACCCTAAAATCCTTTGAATAAGCAACCAAGTAACCGGAAAGATCACGTTTAGACCATGCAGTTCTCCAAGCCTCAACTGCTTCCAGAATCTCTTCTTTTAAAGATTTTTCAGCCTTCAAGCCGCTATCCTCAACCGAAGGAGCCTCGACCTTAACAACTGCTACAGACACCGGTTCAGGGCGCTTAACAGGTGCTACTGCCTCGACTGCAACTGTCTGTTTGGATGCAGGGATTACCACCTCGGTCACATTCTCAGAAAAAGCAGGCGTATGACCATGCCTGGTTGTCGGATTTCGAACCTTCAACAGGCGTATGTAACGTTTTTTCAAGTTCTCTCTAGGATCTTTATCCAGTGAATTCCGATAATTTTTCAGCGCCAGCTTCACGTAAAGATCCCCGATGTTCTCTTCAACGATAGCATAATCAGGCCGCTTTTTGAGTGACAGCTCCAACTCATTTACGGCAGCACGTACATCTCCCAGTTCATTGTATATCACGGCAAGATTATTATGCGGTTCAGCCAGATCTGAATTAATTTCAATCACGCGGCGAAAGGCTTCAATGGCCTGATGAAATTGCTGCTTACGTGCATGGGCAACACCAATCAGAAACCATGCCTGATAGTCACCGGGCTTCTGCTCTATAAAACTCTGCAGCGTGCTAAGTGCAATTTCTGTACGTCCGTTTTCAATGTCTGATTTAACACCATGATAAATGTCCGCAGCTAATGCTGCAGACGGAAGCAGGTAACAGATAAGCAAAAGCAGCAGTAGATAAGCTGTTTTGCCATTCATTAATTTCACTGTTTTGGCTCATCAGTATGATTGGTTTCCTGTGGATTAATCATGCCGCCGGAAACAACCACCTTCATTCCCTCCTCCACACTCATATCCAGAGGGATCAGATCCGACTCACTGACAAACAGAAGCCAGCCGGATGTTGGGTTAGGGGTTGTCGCGATAAACACTGCCACTTTCGGTTTGTCACCGGGAACCGGCAGCGAAGTTTCACCCGTTACAAAGCCAATCGTCCACTGACCAGCTTGCGGAAAAGGTACAAGCACAACCTGCCGGAAAGCCTTGCTGCCTTTTCCCAGCACGGCTTCCATAAGCTGCTTGATCGCACCATAAATTGACCTTACCACAGGCACCTGAGCCAGCAGAGTATCGAACCAGCGCATCAGATATTTGCCAACGAAATTGGTTGTTAAGCCGCCAATCACGATAAGCGCAGCCAGTGCTATCACAACGCCAAGACCAGGCACGTGTACGCCAAACAGTGCTTCTGAATGAAATGCCGGAGGTAGAAGCGCTAAAGCACGATCTGAAAGATCAACCAGCCAACGTACTACAAAAAAAGTGATTAAAATGGGAATCGAAACTGCCAGCCCTGCCATCAGATAACGGCGCAATGCTCCAATCATGATCTGCCTCCTGCATGCAGCATGGATGTAACAGGACGGATATAGCGATGATCCTTTTTACTCATCTGCTGCTCAAGGAAACTCAATGTCTCTGCATGGGGATGAGCAATAACAATACAGGAGCCTTTCTGCTCAGCACACCGCACTGCCGCCGCCCATGCCATTTTCAGATCTTCTGCATCGACTGTATGATCCAGAAATATTCGACGGGAGCCCCAGGCAAGTCCGTATTCCGATGCAATATTGGCAGCGACTGAACTGTTTGATGTCTTTGAATCGACAAAAAACAGTGAACGCTCTCTGCATATTTTCATCACCCATTTCATGGGGTCTTCAAGTGTTGTAAGCAGCGAGCCCATGTGATTATTAATACCCGCTACATACGGCACCTGCTGTAGAGCAAGGGTGGTGAGCTCTCGCACCTGAGCTTCATTCATATCCGTACGCAAAAATGCATCCGTCATGCGTGATCGGTATTTCGGACTGGTCGGCTCCATAGGTAGATGCAGCATCACAATTTCACCCGCTTCATGGGCCATTACTGCCGCTTTCTGAGCACCGGGAGCATCCGGAAGAATCGAAATCGCCACTGGAAACGGAAGCGCCAGTACTCTTTTCAAGGCCTTCAGATCATAACCGACATCATCCATCACCAATGCAATTCCACTTTCAGGGAAACCGTTTTTCAAAGGTATCGGAGTTTCTTTTGGCGCTTGCAGGCTTTTCTGCTCTGTTAACTCTTCATATGCAAAGTTGAGCTGCTTCTCTGAATTTAAAAACGAATTAGAGACAGGGGTGGATCCCATGTTTTGAACAGCAGTCGGGGCCAAAACCGGCTCTTCCTGATCAGTTGGCAACAAAACAACCAGCACCAGCATTGTCAGCAACAGAGCCAAAACAGCCGGTAACCAGTGAGGCCTCTTTTTTGATTTTCGACTCATCGAATTACTGCCAGAAAAATCGATCAGCCTTTAGACTGAATAACACTCAGCCCTTTCAACAGATCCAGTGCGCGTTGCAGCTGAACATCTTTGGTAAGCCGTTCTTTCATTCGATCACTCATCTCTTCCTGAGAAGCTTTCTTATCTTCGGACTTACTTTCAGCTTTGCCATTGCCATTTTTCAGATGACCTTTCAAATCACGTTCGGAAATCGAAATGCGTTTCTGCTTCTCTTCTATTTTGATCACAACCTGTTCAACTGTGATATCCGGTTCAATTCCAGTTGCCTGAATTGAACGACCGCTTGGTGTGTAGTAGAGCGATGTGGTCAATTTAAATGCAGTACCATCATTTAATGGAACGATACGCTGCACTGAACCTTTACCAAAAGTCTTGGTACCCATCAATACAGCTCGTTTATTATCCTGCAGAGAGCCACTGACAATTTCAGATGCCGATGCTGAACCATTATTGATCAGCACAACCAGAGGAAGCCCGTTAAGCAAATCACCCTTCTCAGCTTCAAATGACATGTTTCTACCAACACGTGATTTTGTGCTGACAATTCCGCCTTCATCAAGGAAAAGATCGGTTACTTCAACCGCTTGATCAAGCAACCCGCCCGGGTTGTTACGCAGATCAAGGATGGCTCCATGCAAATTCCCGTTAGAGCGCTTACGCAGTTCGGCAAACTGTTTTTTCAACTGATCGCTTGTTTTTTCCTGAAACTGGGCAATACGCAGGTAGACATAGCCCGGTGCAAGTAGATCACTTTTCACCGATTTCACCTTGATCACCGCACGTTTAATCCGTACATCTAACGGCTGCGGCTCTGCATCACGAAAAATGGTCAGAGTAATGGCTGAACCGGGTTTCCCGCGCATCATTTTTACAGCTTCCATCAGTGACATATCTTTGGCCAACTGGTCTTCAATCTTGATAATCAAATCACCTGCCAGAATGCCTGCACGATAAGCCGGTGTATCTTCAATAGGGGCAATCACCCGAATTCCGCCCTCTGCTGCAACAATCTCAATACCGAGGCCACCAAACTCACCACGAGTATCAACCTGCATCTGCTTGAACATCTCCTTGTCCAAATAGGTTGAGTGAGGGTCAAGATTTTTAAGCATGCCGCTTAGTGCGCCATCAATGAGCTCCTCATCTGTTACCTCTTCCACGTAGGAACGACGAACGGCATCCATCACCTGAGAAAATTTATCCAGCTGCTTGTAATCAGTGGCTGCAGTTGCCTGCCGATATCCTTCTGATGGATTCCAAGCCACAACCGCAGCTCCTATCACTGCCGCCATGCCTGCAGCCAATACAAATCGTGTTGTCTTTAAACTCATCATTTTCTCCTTGCAGATGTCAAAAGTCTTTCACTATAGAAAGAGCATTTTATTATCTACGGCACCATCGCTTGGGATTAACCGGCTTACCTCTATCCCGAAGTTCAAAATAGAGCCTGATACCTTCAATCCAACCAGTACTACCAGCCTCTGCCAACAGCTCGCCCGCTTCAATCCAGTCGCCCATCTGCCAATACAGCGCATCATTATGAGCATAGACTGAGATTAAGCCATCCCCATGATCAACAATCATCATCAGTCCATAACCACCAAACCAGTCTGAATAACGTACCTGACCTGAGGCAATAGCTTTCACCTGCCTGCCTTTTCCCTTTTTAGAGCTGGGAGACAGCTGAACTCCAGTCAACCTGGGTCTGCCCGCCACAGGGCGTGAACCAAAACTTGCTACAATCTTTCCTTTCAGAGGCCATGACAATCTGCCTTTCCGCTTTCTAACCGACTGCGGCTTTGCTGATTTATCACTTCCAAGCAAGCCGACCGAGAGGCCTTTAAGCAAATTCTGAAGCGCTTTTTCCTGTGCAGCCAGCTGCCGTTCCTTCTCTTTTTTAAGGCCAACATCCCTGCGTACTCTTTTCGTCATATTGCGCTTTTCATCAACCCGAACCGCAACTTTTTTCTCTTTCTTCTTTTTCTCTTTCTTAAGCCCTACCAGCTCTTCACGCCTGCTTATTTCCAACTTTTCTACTTTAGCCAGCTCAACAATCTTATTTTGCCAATCCAAACGCTCTTTCTCTTGAGATAACATGGCGAACTGCAGCATTTTTTTTCTATGTGGTATTTCAGACACATCTACGCCTGCAAAAATATCCAGCCAACCGGGCTGACGGCTGGCTTTCTGATAGGCCGCAATAGATTGCTTAATCATCTGCTCTTCCAGATAAATAATATCTGATTTTAATTGTTTGCTGGTTTGACGTAGCTGAGAAATATTTTTATCTGTTTCAGAAATTCTGACATCGACTTTACGCCTGGCTGTTCGGGCTTTAACCAGTGCCCTATCAAGCCTGCGCAGCTCCTTTCCCAGAACTCCAAGTTTGGACTCAAGCTGTTTACGAATTTTAACCAGCTTCTGTTTTTCCTGGCGAACCTGCTCAAGCTCCGCCTCGGTATTGCGGGCTGCCTGCGCATCCAATGGCACACACAAGAGAAGCAGTAACAACAGCGATGCTAAACGCACGGTAACACCTCGGCATCACTACTCCTTGCGGAATGAAACGATGTAAGGGTGGTGTGAAATCCGCAAGGTTGAACGCTGATCATATTATTCCCGATGATAAGGATGCCCCTGAATAATGGTGAATGCACGATAGAGCTGTTCAGCCACCAATGCACGCGCCAGCTTGTGGGGAAGTGTCAGTGCTGAAAGGCTCCAGCAGGCTCTGGCCTTTTGACGAATGACATCTGAGACACCGCCAGCGCCACCAATCACAAAATCCAGAGAGATGCCACCGTGCAGTGTTTGCAGATAATCTGCCCACTGCACACTTGTCATGCTTTTCCCGCGCTCATCAAAGAGAATAAAATCGGATGATACTGTTTTCAGTATCTGCTTCTCTTCTTCCTGTTTTCGCTGTGAGATCTGTTTTCCCCTGCCTTCGGGAAGCTCCACAATTTCAAATGAGCACTGCCCTTTTAAGCGCTTTAAAAACCCTGTTTCAAATTCGCTTAATTCAGGCGCACCCCGCCCGACAACTATCAGGCGCAGTTTCACTCCTTGCTTGTCTCTCCCTCAGGCCTTTTCCATAAGCGTTCAAACTGAAACTCTTCACGCACATCCGGCAGGAACAGGTGGACCACAATGTCACCAAGATCAATCAGCAACCACTCCATCGCTTCCAACCCTTCAATACTCGCGGTTAAGTTGTGCTGATGGGCCGCTTCTGCCACTGATTGTGCAATCGCCTTCAACTGCCTGTTAGTCCGGCCTGTTGCCACAATAAAACGGTCTGTAAATGCACATTGACCACGCACATCCAGCACCAGCACATCCAGTGCCTTCTTATCTTCTACGGCGTCAATGACTGACTTTGTTAAAGCTTCAAGCTTCTCATTCTTTGCTATCGTCTCACTCAATTCATTCTCCTGATTCCACTCTATAGCGGGACTCAACTTCTTTACATATCCGGCTGTTTACCAGCCTCTCTAAACTCTTTCCCTCTGCAGCCATGTTGCGCACGACGGTTGCCGAAATATCCGGCAGATCGGCATCAATCCGGATCACATGGCCGGGGCCAATACTGTTACCCAGTCGCCACTGTTCTAGACTTAGACATTCCCAGTTGGACAGCTCTTTTACAGCCCTCTCTCCGGTTCGTGAGAAGACGGCAACATTACACGCCTTCTGATGTTTCGGGTAATCGACCCACTGCTCCATCGTAGCAAATGAGTCAGCACCGCATAACCAGACCGGAACAGTGTCAGGGCAGATATCCCTGAACTGTTTCAAAGTATCAATTGCAGCTACTGGCTCTGATTGACTCACTTCCCAATCTTTTACACAGATATTCGGGCTGTCTGAAAACATCTCTTGTGCCCATGCCATACGAAGCTCGGCGCTGGCATGGCCTGACAGGTTCCGGTGTACCGGTTGTCCGGCAGGAACTACCCATACCTGATCAAGTTTCAGTTGATCCAGAGCGGCTCTCACCAACGCCTCATGGCCCAGGTGCGGTGGATCAAAACTACCACCAAACAATCCAATTCGGGAGGCTACCTTCACTGCTTCAACTGAATAGCTGTTCAGATTGACTCTGATTTGTTCGAGAACAAGGAAGAGACGCGCATTTTACTATTGTAAATGAGCATCGATGACGCAGTAATCGGACAAATCAGAGCAATATGAAAGCTATTCACGAATTTCTCCATGGCCCAGAACAATCCACTTCTGGGTTGTCAGCCCCTCAAGACCAACCGGACCACGAACATGCAGGCGATCAGTTGAGATGCCAATCTCTGCTCCCAGTCCATATTCAAAGCCATCGGCAAAACGGGTGCTGGCATTCCACATCACGGATGAAGAATCCACCTCACGTAGAAAACGCTGCCCGGCATCGTAATTTTTAGTGACGATGGTTTCTGTATGGCCGGAACCATATTCCGCAATATGATCTATCGCCTGCTCAATGTTTTCGACAATCCGGACAGAGAGAATGGCCGAAAGATATTCGGTCGCCCAATCCTCATCACTGGCCGCTTTGACATCCAGCTTGCCGACTGCCGCCACAGTTTTTTCACAACCACGGACTTCCACACCTTTTTCCAGCATCGCCTGCACAATGGCACCGACACTATCTGCTGCATCCTGGTGGATCAGCAGCGTCTCCATGGCATTACATACGCCATAGCGGTGCGTCTTTGCATTCACGGCAATGTTCAGTGCCATTTCACGATCGGCTTCAGCATCAACATAGACATGACAGATGCCATCCAGATGTTTAATCACCGGCACACGCGACTCCGCAGCAACACGTTCAATCAGCGATTTTCCTCCACGGGGAATGATCACATCAACATATTGATCTGACTGGATCAGTGCTCCGACCAGAGCGCGATCCGTAGAATCAACCAGCTGTACGCCATCCTGCGGCAGCCCTGCATCAACCAATGCACGGCGCAGGCAGGCTGCAACCGCGCGATTGGAGTGAATCGCTTCTGAACCACCACGCAGAATCGCTGCGTTGCCCGACTTCAAACAGAGAGCAGCTGCATCCGCAGTTACGTTTGGACGGGATTCATAAATGATACCAATCACACCCAGAGGCACACGCATATGTCCGACCTGAATACCTGAAGGGCGATAGACAAGGTCACTGATAGCACCAACAGGATCCGGCAGTGCAGAAATCTGCTCCAGACCCTCAGCCATCGCATCCACCCGGTCCGCATCCAGCGCAAGTCGATCTTTCAGAGCTGCATCGAGATTGTTTTCATCCGCTGCTTTCATATCCAGCGCATTGGCAGCCAGAATCTCTTCAGTTTCACGACGCAGAATTGCCGCAGCTAACTGCAACGCTCTGTTTTTTGCCTTGGTATCAACCATACGCATGGTTTTTGCAGCAGCTTTCGCCTGCCTACCCAACACATTCATGATCTGTTTTGCATCACCACTCATCTATTTCTCTCCACCATCAAAAACATCATTATTTAATCACTATCCAGCAGAACCAGATTATCCCTGTGAATCACAGATGTGAAATCTACAAAACCCAAAGCCTCTTCGATTTTCTCACTGCTCACGCCTACCAGTTTACGCATCTCTTCCACGTTATAATTACAGAGCCCTCTGGCAAAAACACCATCTGGCCCTTCAAGCTCAACACATTCACCCTTATCAAACATTCCATCAATCTGGGTCATGCCGATAGGCAGAAGACTTCCGCCCTCCTCAATAACCGCCTTCGCAGCTCCTGCATCAACATGAATTTTCCCTGTTGGATGCAGCACATCCAGTATCCAGTGCTGACGCTTGGATTGTCGATCCTCTCCACAGAGAAACAGCGTGCCCAGGTCATCTCCATTGAGAAAATCAGCCAACACATTTTCACGGTGACCATTAACAATAGCGCCGGCCACTCCGCCACGCGTGGCAATCCGGGCTGCCTTGAGCTTGCTAACCATTCCACCCGTACCAAATGCGCTACCGGCATCTCCTGCCATATGCATCACTTCGCTGGTTACAGATTCAACCATGGATAGTCGCTCAGCATCACTGTTATTGGCTGGGTTATCACTGAACAGGCCATCCACATCGGTCATCATCAGCAGTAGATCTGCATCTATCACAAGACTGACCAGTGCTCCCAATGTGTCGTTATCACCAAACTTGATCTCTTCAACCACAACCGTGTCATTCTCATTTACAATGGGAATCACGCCTGCTGAAAAAAGTGTTTCACTGGTATTGCTGGCATTGAGATAACGCCTGCGATGCCTGAGATCATCCTTGGTCAGAAGAAGCTGGGCAACGTGCAGATCATGTTCCATAAATGCCTGCTTATAAGCCTGCATCAGTGAAGGCTGTCCCATCGCTGCACACGCCTGCTTTTCATGAACAGAGAGTCTCCGGTCAAGCCAGCCCATCAACACCCGGCCAATGGCAACGGCCCCCGAAGAGACTATGCAGACTTCAATTCCTTTTTTTCGCAGAGCGGCAACCTGTGCAGCAATTCGCTCAACCACAGACATGTTGATACCCACCTCTGAATCGGTCAGAAGTGAGCTTCCTATCTTGACGATCACCCTGCGGGTGCGTTCCAAATCAGTCCGTGC
>JBEQLD010000077.1:0-8807 GCA_040326115.1 Mariprofundaceae bacterium
CGATGGAGAGCTGCCTGAAACAGGCGGAGTCCGAAGCTTCACTTATGCACCAGAGTTGTGTTGATGCTGTAGTGGATATTGCCCAACTGGTGGTTGAGCAGTTGATGGGTGAGATTCTGGAGCAGCAGAAGGATGCCTTGTTCAAGGCAGCAACACGCGCCGCTGAGCAGTTGCCGGAAATCTCGCAACTGAAACTTGCGGTTCACCCGGATGATATACAGAGCTTTGAGAGGCTTCTGCAGGAGGAGCGTCCTGACTGGCGATTGTATGTTGATCCAACGATCACTCAGGGCACATGCCGACTTGTATCAACGCATCAGGACGCATTGATTGATCCGGTTCGGGCTATTGCAGACAGTATCCAGCATATTCGAGTGACACTACATAGCGGCTCTGTTCATTCGGAGCCTGATGAAAAGGATTCTGAAAATCCGGATGAATCATGAGTGGCAAGCCTGTCAGTCCACTGTGGGAAGCTGAGCGACGCGGCAGCATTCTGGAAGTCGTTAAACATCGAAACCCTTATCCGATTCGTGGTCGCATTCATAAAGTTCTGGGGCCGATGATTGAGGCGACCGGATTACAGACCAGTATCGGTTATGCCTGTGATATTGAATCGGCTTCCGGAAACATGATCGAGGCCGAAGTGGTTGGTTTTCGCGATGAACGAACACTATTGATGCCGGTCGGAAGTACACGGGGAATAGCTCCGGGTGATACGGTGCGTCCACGCGCAGTTCCACCCTCCATGCAGGTAGGGGATCACCTGCTGGGTCGTGTCATCAATGCACTGGGCGAGCCTATTGATAACAAGCCAATGACACATACAGGCGCATCCCTGCCTCTGCATGGTAAACCATTGAATCCTTATGCACGTCACGTCATCGATACCCAGATGCAGCTTGGCGTTCGTGTGATGGATGCCTGTCTGCCGATGGGACAGGGCCAACGAATGGGCCTGTTTTCCGGTGCAGGCGTTGGCAAAAGTATGCTGATGGGCATGTTGGCCAGAAATTCGGATGCAGAGATCAATGTGATTGCACTGGTGGGTGAGCGAAGTCGTGAAGTCAGAGAGTTTCTGGATGTGTCGCTGGGTGATGAGGCGCTGAAACACAGTATCGTTATTGTCGCAACATCAGATATGCCACCGGTTGTCCGTGTGCGCGCCGCACTACTTGCCGCAACCATCGCAGAGGCTTTTCGTGAGCGCGGCAAACAGGTTTTGTTGATGATGGATAGCCTGACCCGTTTTGCTCAGGCCCAGCGTGAGATTGGCTTGATGATGGGTGAGCCACCCACCAGTAAAGGTTATACACCGTCATGTTTCACCGCACTGGCCGAACTGCTTGAGCGAGCAGGGCCTGGAGAAACCAAGGGTGACATCAGTGCACTCTATACGGTGCTTGTGGAGGGAGATGATCTCTCTGCTGATCCGATTGCTGATGCGGCAATGGCTGTCCTGGATGGGCATGTCGTGCTTGAACGCCGCCTTGCAGAGCAGGGGCATTATCCGGCTGTAAATCTTCTAAGGAGCATCAGTCGATTGGAGACTCAACTGATTAGCCCGGAGATGCTCAATGCGGCACGATCCTTGCGTAAAGATTTGGCACTGTACGAGCGAATGGAGGACATGATCAATATGGGCGCATATGAAAAGGGAACCAACCCGGAACTTGATCAGGTGATCGCCCGTATGCCTCAAATTTGGCAGTTTCTTCAGCAGGACTCCAAGAAGAGAGGTAACCGGCGGCGCTCACAGGAAAAACTAATGCAGTTGATGGCAGTTACTGATGTGGAAGTTGCAGATGCAACGGTTGCTAATGTGGCGGCTGTTAATATGACAAACCAGATGACCGGAGCAGCAGGATGAGAATGTCACCTCATGAAGTGCTTGCCAAACTGGCAGGCCATGAACGCACCAAGGCAGAAGAGGCGCTGGCGGCAATGGCTGCCAGGCGTCAGGAACTTCAGGGCAGGTGTGAAGAGGTCACCGTTTATTTGACGCAGCTTAAACAGCAGCGTGAGCAGATTCTGAAAGGTGGCACTCAGGCTTCGATGCTTCTGATGATGGAATCTGCAATGGAAGAGCAGCATGAGCGCATTGAAAAGATTGAAGCGGCGCTGCTGAGAATCCATGAACAGGAGCAGCTATTGATTCAGGGCTGGATTGTTTCCAACCAGAAAAACAAAATACATGAAAAGATGCAGGATGCGTCTGACAAAAAAGAGCAGCGCCTGCAGGATCGCAAGTCTCAGCAGCAGCTCGATGATATATTTGCATCACGTAAAAAAGAGGAGGCTGAGCACTCATGAAACGCCTGCTTCCATCCCTGTTAATTCTTGTGACATGTATCGTGGTTGCAAAAGTAGGACTCTCCTTTGTTCAGTATTCGGAAACCCAGCTATCCAGTAATGAGAAATTACAACAACCGACAGGGTTGATGGGTGGTCTTGCCGCTGACGGTACAGCCACTATGCTGACTTTGGGTGATCATCTGATTCCATCTGCGCAGGCAGCGGCATCGATAGCCATCGCGGAAGAGTCATTCAACGCGCCGGCTGAACGTGAGCTTCTTACTTCTCTGCGTGAGACACGAAAAAAACTTGCCCAGATGGAGAAGTCATTAAGTGAACGTGAGAAAGAGGCTGAAGAAGCGGAGAGCAGAGCCGCCAAACGAATAGCTCAGCTTGAGGCTCTTGAGACCCGTATTCAGGATCTGCTGCAGCAGGAAGAGAGCATTAAATCCAAGAAGATCAAACGCCTGACCGCAGTCTATGAAGCCATGAAGGCCGATAAGGCAGCACCGGTAATTGCTCAGATGAAACTATCAACCGTGGTGAAAATGTTTTCACGTATGGATGAGAAGAAGGTGGGTAAAATCCTTTCATTCCTGCCTCCGGAAAAGGCTGTGGTTATCAGTCAGGCACTAACCAAGCAGATCAGTAAAGTTGGACCATGACGCATAGCGTCTTCGTAGTAGAGGGTTGACCATGAAAATCGGAAAGCTGGACAAACCGCTGATTTATCATCATCTGGAGTGGGTGCTGATGCATCCACGTTTTGCTTTTTTGATGATTGCCCTGATTGCCTTCTCATTTACCCATAACCGGATTCTTGCTGTTGTTCTGTTTACTGTTTTCTCCATTGAGATTGCCACCCGCGTGGTCATCATGCTGCATAAGATCAAGACAAACCCCTACCGGACGTCACTGCACAGGCAGATCGATATGCTCTTTCTGGTGCTCGACATCATTGGTGTCGCCTCACTACTGATTACCATTTTTGATGTTCAGGTCGCTGCTGAAAATGCAACGGTTGTTCGTCTGTTCCGTGCATTTTACCTGATGCGTACCCTCAGGGTATTCCGCTACATTGATCTGCAGAGTGCCATGTATTCCCCAACTTACGGTATGCTGATCTCTTTGGTCATACTCCTCTCTTTCTTCTCGGAAGGAACCATGCTTTGGGTGATTATTATCTTTTTCAGCGTGGAGCTTATTCTTCGAGCTCTGATTATACGAAGCATGAAACAACACTCCTCTAAAACAGAGCAGAGAATGGAGTGGGGTTACTGGTGGATTGATGTGGTCGCTACCATTGTGATGATGCCGGTGATGGCGATTGTCCCATATGGCGGTGCTTTGCGAATGTTGCGTCTGGTTCGATTGCTCCGGCCGTGGCTGGTGATTATCAGGAATATCCGGGATGTGATGCACGAAGGGCAGTATCTGCAGGAGATCAACCTGATTGTGCTGATTCTGGCTGTGATGTCGATTGGCGGCGGTGTGGGGGCGCAGTATTTGATCGGCGAGTTTGATTATACTCAGGATGGCAGCATAACTGCTGAAGATAACACGATGCTGGCCCGCATCTGGTTTGCTTTCCGGATGCTGACGGATCCCGGGAATTCGGTGCTCTATCCAGAGAATAACGTAGTCATAATTATCTCGGTGATATCGATTGTGATCGGCCTGTTTGTGCTTGCCTTCTTTATCGGTATTGGCGCCAGTATTGTCTCGCAGCTGATGGTGAAACTGAGGAATGAACGTCTTAATTTCACCAATCACATGGTGATGATCGGTTGGAACAGCGTCTCTCCCTATGTTATTCCGCAGCTCCGTACCATCGCTGAACGCAGCTTTACCAAGCTCAAACTGGTTCTGCTCGGTGAGGCGAAAGAGATACCCCAGGAGCTTCTTGCCGAGAAGTGGGTTTCATACCGTTGGGGAGAGCTTCAGGAGATTGAATCGCTGAAGCGGGTGAATCTGGGAGTGGCTCGTCAGGCCATCGTTAACGCACCGGATGGATTGAGTGAAGCCGAGAGCCTGGCCCAGAACTTCTTCAAGCTATTGGCCATCCGCAAGGTAAACCCAAACATCTACCTGAACTACACCACAGAGGGCATGGCAACGCCAAGGCTCGATTCTCATCAGCACATGTTGCAGGTGGGTTGGGATAGCACGGGCTTTTTTAATAAGCCGACTGTTGTACTCTCGCAGGCGGATTTCAGGGCGAACATGTTCAAAAATATCATGATCTATAATGATTTTGATCAGGTGATGACCCGTCTGATGATCCCGGAGAGGACTGAGGAGTCGTCACTGCAGATCGCCGAATGGAGCTGTGAGCTTCAACTGATTGATGGCGAAGTGATGATCTCCACGCCGGATGGAAAGTTTCAGGCACCCCTGCTTGAGGCGTCAGTCCAGCTTGTAACCCGCGGTGTGATCATTCTCTCTGTCGTTGATGAGGCGGGTCTGGGCCATCCTCTCTATTCGTTGAAATCGTTTGATTATCCCATGAAGATCACTGCCATTATGGGTATTGCACTGGATCAGAATGCACTCTGTGATGAGATGCGTTACATGATTCGGCATGCCGGTGATAACGAGCGGGTTGATTGTGGATCCGGATTACTTGAAAATCTTCATAGAAAAGAGAAGCCGAAGGAATTAAACCTGCTGATTATGGGCTGGGTGGGAAGTCTGCCGCTGTTGCTGAAACGTCTTCTTGATGAGTATGAAACACTCAATATCCGCATGATTGATGACCTGACAGATGAGGAGTGTACAGACCAGCTCAGTTACCTGAAACGGCGCATCGGTTCTGATGCAGAAGAAGGCAGAGTCAATATCTCTATCAAGCGTTGGGGTTTTGCTGATATGAATCCGCTCAAAGAGTATTCAGAAGGGATGGATAAAATTATTCTTTCCAGACCGCTGCATTTTGAATCCGGCTCCTATGCGGTTATCACTACGGTCCTGTCGCATCTGATCACGATTGTGAAAGAGGCTGGCAGTTCACCGGAAATTTTCCCTGTACTGGATGACAGGCGTGAAGCGCGCCTTCTGCAGGAGGAACTCGATCGTTTCGATATTCCGGCAGAGGTGGATATTATTGTCCCAAATGAGTTTTACGGGGCCTATGTGGCACATACCAGCTACCACATGTATACATCAGAGACGCCCGAGGTCTATGAGATGCAGCGAACCCTCAGACATGCCATTGATGATCTGATGGGTGATGTGGGCCAGCATGATACCATGGATCTGGTGACGCTTGAGTTTGATGCAGAGCTGCCAAGTGATCCATGCCAGCTCTACGGGATGCTTCTTGATCGTGGTTACATCTGGATTGGTTATCGCCTGAAGCAACCCTTTGTATGGTCTGATCCTCTACAGAATATGATCCGGTATGTTTTCCCGCGCCAGGAGGATTTCAGCTGCCTGCGTCAGCATAAGTTGATCATTAATCCCTATGGTAATCCTGTCACCAGACGTTCCTGGATTGATCGACGGGAAGATATTGCCGAACTGATAGTCATCGCGGAAGATATTTCCTCCTAGGGGAAATATCTTCCTGTTTGGCCTTTTCTTGAACGCTCTAAATTATTGAAATATAAAAGATAATAGTTTGGCATCAAGCATGCTCTCTAATCGGGCATGATTGAACAACTATCTAATCCGGACGCGACTATCGCGGGTCTGAAGGGTCAGAAAGGTAAGTCTATGAAGGGCGGCCTTTTTGCAAAATTCCTGGCGGCATTCCAAAAACAGGTTCAGAAAGGGGAGAGTGCGCTTTCCTCGTCTGCTCAAACTGCTGCACAACCCGTAGCCAAGGTTTCAAACTTACATGGTAAGTTGATTGCTGTAGAGATGCATGCACTCAAAAAAGAGCAGGCTCTTGCCAGTGGTGCGAAGGCAGGCATTCCGTTTCAAATCAGCAAAGCAGAGTCCAATGGAGAGATGAAAGAGCTGTTTTTTGCTTCTCTCAAAGGTGAAAACAATCTCTCCATATCCAAAGAAGAAGATGTCAACCTGAACGCAGAAGAAGATTCGTCTGCATTGGTAGCAGGGCTGGGAGTTGTTCAGAAAGAACATGTGGCACTACTCGGTAAAAATGTAAAACCGGGAGAACAGACCGGTAACGGCGAGAACCAGAAGGGAAAAAGCAACCTTTTCACAAGCAATCAGCAGTCTGTCCAACAGAACAGAGTGAATGGCTCTGAAGATGTGAATGCATCCATTAAAGAGAGAGTGCTTTCAGGTGAACCGCTCAAAGGTCCTTCTGAAAAGTCTTCATCGGTGATGTCCAATGTGCTGATTTCAGCAGCTTCCGGAGATAAGGGTACAGAGACCAAAGCGGCTACTCTCTCTACCGTACTATTCGGAACTGAGCTTCAGAAACAGTCTTCAGAGACAGCAGGGAAACCTCAACTTGTAGCCAATTCCGAACGTTCAGAGATTTTGCGTACCCTTAAAGGAGATGCACCTGATGGTTTTCAGATCAAGGCAGAAACTGCGATTCTGAAAGAGGTTAAGCAGTCACAACAACCCAATACAGGTAGCCATGTGGCCATAGCCTCTGAAGGTGAGCTGAATGATGGCTTAAAAGCAGGCGATCAGAGAATTCAGAACCTTTCCGCGCGTGGAAACTTGCAATCTGGTCAATCCGGAGAGAACTCAAAAGCTAATGTGGAAAGCATAGCCAAACAGACTGAGTTGATGGATGCGCCGGCCAATCCACTTATTCAAAACAGTAAAGCCCGGGCCGCTGCCCAGGGGCAGCAGGCTCAGATGGCACAGGTAACTGGCGCTGAACGTATGGCATCCCAGAGTGGTGGTCAGTCTGCGGGAAGTTTCCAGCAGGATAGCAATTTATCCCAGCAGCCTGAAGCTCTGTTGGCTGACTCCTCCAAGGCTGATGTGAAGGGTACACGTGGAGCCGATTTTTCGGCACATATGAGTTATAAAACAGCGCAGGTTTATAAACCTGCCGAAGTGATGATGGAGATCGCACGTTCTGCCAAAGATGGTGGCATGAAACTGGAACTCCAGCTTGAGCCCGCACACCTTGGCAAAGTTCAGATTACATTGCAGACCGATGCATCCAAACAGCTTCAGGTACATATCGCAGTAGATCAGGCGACTTCCCGCCAGATGCTTGAACAGCATCTGCCACAACTTCGCATGGCTCTGGCACAACAGGGGATTGATCTGGGTCATTTCTCTATGGGTATGAGTTCGCAAGGTGGAGAAGATGGCTCATCAGAGACGGGTCGCACGCCTTTTAGTGAGTTTACCAATTTAAATGAAATTCAGGGTGATGAGCAGGATGGCTCATCGGTTCGACTGGGCATTAACACCGCCGGTAATGGTCGAATAAGTATTCTGGCATAGGAGATTTGAGATGCCTTTAGAAGTTACCGCACCCGCCTACGGAGCACCCAATGCAAACGATCCGGTTGGCACACGGCAGGATTTGGGTAGTAAGGATATTTTCCTGAAACTGCTCATAGCACAGATGCAGTATCAGGATCCACTGGATCCTACCGACTCATCACAGATGTCAGCACAGTTGGCTCAATTCAACATGGTTGAGCAGCAGACTGAATCAAACAAGCTGCTTGAACAGCTTGTAGCGGCTCAAAGTGCAGGTGGTGCATCTGGTGATTCTGCTGCCAGCTATCTTGGTAAATCGGTTACAGTCAATCAGAGCCTGCTTAATTTCAGTGGCAGCCAAGAAAGCTTTGCCATCAACCTTAACGGAACCACTAATCAGAACTATGTGATTATCTCTGATTCTGAAGGTACGCCGATACGCACCTATTCACTCGGCCCACTCCCGGTGGGATCACATGCGATTAACTGGGATGGATCAACCGACGCCGGAGTTCCGGCACTACATGGTAATTACTATGTAGACGTTATCTCAACAGATACAGATGGAAATAGCATTTCCTCAACAGTTCAACGCTCAGGCGTAGTTGATGCCGTGCGCATAACTGCGACCGGAGTGCAGTTGATGATGGGTGGAACAGCTACTGATATTTCGGATGTCACTGAGATCCGACTTTGATTTTAGAAAATAAGTTTTTAAAGGAGAAAAACAATGGGTATTTATAATGCACTATTTACAGGTTCTTCCGGCCTTTCGGCCTTTGGTGAAGCTGTTCGAGTGATCGGTGATAACATCGCCAATGTGAACTCGCTTGGCTTTAAAAGTCAGAGCGTTGTGTTTTCGGATGTGTTGTCCCAGACCGTGGGTGTGACACGTTCAAACATTGCCAACCAGGTGGGTAACGGTGTTCGAATTGGTCAGATCACCAAAAATAACGCACAGGGTTCGATTGAGAATACAACCAGTCCGACCGATATGGCGATTAACGGGCGCGGTATGTTTGCGCTCAGAAACACAGCCAGTAACGAGACGTTCTATACTCGTGCCGGCGCATTCTTCCTCGATAAAGATTCTAATCTGATCGATGGTCAGGGTTTTGTGGTTCAGGGTTGGGCAACCGACACGG
>JBEQLD010000078.1:0-8648 GCA_040326115.1 Mariprofundaceae bacterium
GTGTTTTTGAGTGCTGCTTCATACTCATGCGTGTCTGTTCCGATCTCTCGCTGGGTGATGACACATTTTTTATGTTCATGAACAAACTCGACAGGATCTTCAATGGTGATGATATGTCCGGCTTGTGTACGGTTTCTATGGTCGACTAGTGCAGCAAGTGAAGTGGACTTACCACAACCCGTGGCACCCACCATGATGACAAGCCCGCGCTTTGCCATTGCAAGATCTTTGAAAATGTCAGGTAGTCCAAGCTCTTCAATGGTGGGGACTTCTGTTTTAATCTGCCTGATCACCAGGCCGACATTTCCCATCTGGCGGAAAACATTAACACGGAAACGTCCCATGTCCGGGTAGGCGAGCGCAAGATTCATCTCATAGTCTGCAGCAAAAGCTGCACGCTGCTTCTCACTCATGCATGAGTTGGCCAGCTGTTCACACTGCACAGAGTTCAGTGGCTCCTGCTTTAGAGGCATGACCACGCCATTAATACGGTAAGCCGGTGGCATGCCGGTGGTGATATAGATATCTGATGCATCTTTTTTCACCATGATCATCAACAGCTGCTTGATGGTCAGTTTTTTAGGTTCATTGGCGCTCATGCGTCACTCCTGTTGTGCTTGATGATCAAATAACACCGCCACCGAACAGTTGCTTGTTCTGGCACTTTTCAAGCGCTGTCTGCTGGGTGATTTTTCGAGCCTTAACCAGTTTCTGAAGGTCAGAATCCAGTGTCTGCATACCATCACGCAGAGATGTCTGCATGACGGAAACCATCTGAGGCACTTTGTTTTCACGAATCAGGTTACGAATCGCCGGCGTACCCAGCATGATTTCATGGGCTGCTACACGGCCATTACCATCTGCGGTTTTCATCAGCGTCTGTGAAATCACAGCGCGTAGAGATTCTGAGAGCATGGCACGAACCATGTCTTTCTCTGCGGCAGGGAATACATCGATAATACGGTCAATGGTTTTTGGTGCTGAAGAGGTATGCAGCGTGGCAAATACCATGTGACCTGTTTCAGCCGCTGTCAGAGCCAGACGGATGGTTTCAAGGTCTCGTAGCTCACCCACCAGAACAACATCGGGATCTTCACGAAGTGCGCTTCTCAGCGCGTTGGAGAAGGAGTGGGTATGCGGGCCAAGTTCACGTTGGGACACCAGTGCTGCCTTGGAGCGGTGTACAAACTCGATAGGATCTTCAATGGTCAGGATATGACCTTTTTCAGACTGATTCCGATGATCTACCATGGCTGCAAGGGTGGTGGATTTACCCGAACCGGTCGGACCTGTCACCAGACAGATGCCGCGTGCAGTCATGGAAATATCTGCAAAGATATCCGGGCATTTGAGCTGCTCCAGTGTAAACACTTCACTCGGGATCACACGGAAGGCGGCAGCCATACCGCGGTTCATTTTAAATACATTCACACGAAAACGGGCGATATCACCCAGTGAAAAGGAGAAATCCAGCTCCAGATGCTCTTCGAACAACTTGCGCTGGGTATCATTCATGATGTCGTAGACCATATCTTGTACATCACGTTCAGCCAGTTCAGGCATCTTGATGCGGGTCATATCACCATGGATTCGGATCATGGGTGGTTCGCCGGATGAAATGTGCAGATCGGATGCACCATTTTTTACTGTAAAAGCGAGTAGCTCGGAGACGTCCATGATCCCTCCCTTAATTTATCAGTTTAATGATCTGATGTACGGAGCATAGGAGGGGTGAGGGTGAGCTGCAAGCGGGATTCGATATTTTTTGTGGTATGAATCTTTCCATCTGCATCGATAAGAATGGCATCCATACCCAGTTTCTCTACGCTTTCAAGGCCTCGGGTGCCCATAACAAACAGGGCAGTGCTCCATGCATCTGCTGATGTTGCATCAGCTGCAATCACAGTGGCACTTTGTACCTCTGTAGCGGGCATGCCTGTGTCAGGATTAAGAATATGATGATATCGCCTGCCCTGATAGCTGTAGAAGCGCTCATAATCACCGGAAGTGACAATGCTCAAATCACTTTTCACACGTATGGTCGCAACCACTTTCTTTTCATGGCGAGGATGCCGGATGCCGATTTTCCATGCCCGATCTCCGCGCTGTCCGCTGATTCTGATGTCGCCACCTGCATTGATGATGGCATGTTCAATGCCATGTGATTTTAACATCTTCATGCCCTGATCAAGTGCATAGCCTTTGGCAATGGCACCGAAATCAAGTTTGCACCGGCTGTTGTTTCGGCTCCATCTCTGTTGCTTGTCCAGTGTTACACAGTTGGTGCTATCTGTTTGCAGCTGTTCTATCTGATCCAATGGAGGAGGCGAGAACGGGGGCGTAGGCAGTGAGAAGCCCCAGAGTATGTTCAGGGAGCCCAGCGAGGGGCTGAATGCTCCCACACTTTCATGTTTTATCCTGTTTGATGTCAGTAGGAGGGCAGCCACTTCATCCGGAAATTTGTTAGGTGAACCCGGTGCTGATCTGTTGAATGATTTGATGGCATTGGAATTTTCGCCATAGATGGTGAAGAGATTTTCAATGCGCTGCATCTCGTCTGCTGCAGCCCTGATGCCAATAGACGCATTATCTTTGTTGGCACTATAAATTGTGAAATCAACTAATGTTCCCATCATGAAACGAGTTTCATGCACAGTTTCAGATGCAGGTGAACATGCAGTGATGCATATCAGGGTAATGAAACCGATGGCCATAGCTCGCATCCCGTGATTGTCATGTTTGTTGTGGGCGAAGCAAGCTTGGCTTGCGTAAGAGGTCTAAAAAGTGATGATTTCGATGAACTTAATCATCGATTCACATTTCGTGTGTAAAAATGCGATCGGATTTATAGAAGATGGACACAAGATCGGTGCGAGATGGATACGAGACGAATTGCAAACCGGGATATGAGGAATAACGAATGGCATTAACATTAACTGAAGCTGCGGCAGATAAAATCAACGGATTGCTGGCCAGTGAAGAGAATGCAGATATGAGTTTGAGAATATTTGTCTCTGGTGGCGGCTGTTCAGGTTTTCAGTATGGTTTTTCGTTTGATGATGAGATCAAAGAGAATGATCATGTGGTTGAAAATTATGGTGTGAAGTTGCTGGTGGATCCGATGAGCCTGAATATGATTGATGGGGCTGAAGTGGATTATCAAACCTCGATCAATGGTGAGTCATTTGTGATTCGCAATCCGAATGCGGGTTCTACCTGCGGTTGTGGTAAATCATTTACGCCTTCCGAGTCTGGAACCGGCTGTTCCAATGCCGAGTACTGATCGTTCATTTTTATATTTCTTTTTTAAATTCGGGGCCTTTTGGCTCCGTTTTTTATAGGCTCTCTTGTATGGTAGCGCTATGAGTGAATATGCACTGAACGTCAGCGATCTTTGTAAAGCCTATAGCAATGGTAATGAGGCGCTGACAAATGTCTCTCTTTCGGTTCCCAAAGGGAGCTTTTTTGCACTGCTTGGCCCGAATGGGGCTGGCAAAAGTACCCTGATTAATATTATGGCAGATACGGTTACACCGACATCCGGAACTGTTGAATTGCTGGGCCATGATATGTTCACTGACCGTCTCTGGTGTAAACGCAATATGGGCGTGGTACCACAGGAAGTGGCTTTTGATCCCTTCTTCACTCCCCGTGAAATACTCCGCATGATTTGCGGCCTTTATGGCCAGAAGCCGGACATGAAATGGATTAATGAACTGCTGGAGCGTCTGGAGCTGATTGAACATGCAGACAAAAATGCCCGCCAGCTCTCCGGTGGCATGCGCAGACGCCTGCTGGTGGCTCAGGCACTGGTGCACAGGCCTCCACTGGTGATTCTTGATGAGCCGACTGCCGGCGTCGATGTGGAACTTCGCAAGCGCTTGTGGGATTACATGCGTGAGTTAAATGACAATGGCACCACGATCCTTCTCACCACCCACTATCTGGAAGAGGCTGAAGAGCTTTGTGATCATGTGGCGATCATCAACCGGGGCAAGTTGATTGCATCAAGCAAGATGGATGATCTGATGCACAATGTGGCAGGCTCCTATCTCTGGCTTCGTTATGCCGATGGCTGGGAACTCTCATCAGAAGATGAAGAGGCTCTGGCATCATTTTTGCCCAGAATTCATGATGGGAACCTCTGCCTTACCCTTAATCGAAAGGATTTGAAGGAATCAACGTTTCACATCGCATATGAGGCAGCAAAAAGTCGTTTTGGAGCGCCTTTGGATGCCGGTGTCTGTCAGGAAGATCTTGAGGATGTGTTCCTTCGCCTGACTCATGAGGAGGTGGACTCATGAATCTAAGAGGCACATGGACACTGTTTAAACGGGAGACCCACCGTTTTCTGAAGGTGAATATGCAGACTGTTGCAGCCCCTGCACTGACTGCGATTCTCTATCTGATCGTATTCCGTTATGCCATGGGAGATCGACAGGTGCCGGGCATGGATATCGATTATTTCACCTTTTTGATTCCGGGTTTGGCCATGATGACCATGCTGCAGAATGCATTCGCCAACACCTCCAGCTCGATCATTATCGGTAAGGTGATGAACGTACATATCTACCTGCTGATGGCGCCACTCTCCGCGTTTGAGATGGTGGTCGCATTTTTAACAGCAGCAGTGCTTCGTGCTGTGATTGTGGCAACAGTCTTCCTGCTGGTGCTCACTCCCTTTGTTGATCTCTCTATTCATAGTTTTGGGCTGATTCTGATCTATGGCATCTGCGGCAGTATTATTATGGGTGGCATGGGGCTGATCGGCGGTATGTGGTCGGAAAACTTCGATAGCATGTCGATGGTGAGCAATTTCATCATCATGCCGCTCACTTTTCTGTCAGGTGTCTTCTATTCGATTAAGCAGTTGCCTCCGGTTTGGCAGCAGGTGAGTCATTTCAATCCATTTTTCTACTTGATTGATGGCTTCCGTCACGGATTTCTTGGGGTGGGTGACAGCGATCCCTTCCTCTCCATCGGTATTGTTGCAGGCTTCGCACTGGCGACAGTACTGCTCTGCTGGTGGTTGTGGCATATTGGCTGGCGTCTGAAGGATTGATATGAGGCTCCCTGATCGAAGCCAGGTTCTAGATCGAGGCCAGACTCCAGATCGGGATGTGATATCTTGAGTGGGTGGGGCTGTCCGCATGAAGAGCAGGGTGAGTGCAGGCGTGTGCCCGGTAAAAAGTGTGAGCCCGGCATGAAGGGGTGTACGCTCTCCGGCCGATTCACGTTCAGTAGCAGTGAGAAGAATATCTCTCGTCGATTGAAACAGAGTGAGCGTTCAGAAAACGGTAATAAGCTGGAGAAGGATTAAGTGGGAAAGCAGTCCAAGAGTAAAAAAGATCGCAAGACGTCAGCATGGTTTCAACGCCATGCCAATGATCCGCATGTAAAACAGGCTCAGCGAGAGGGGAAACGCTCTCGTGCTGTATTCAAACTGACCGAGATTCTTGATGAACATGGTCTGGTGATTAAAAAGAGCAGTGTTGTGGTTGATCTCGGTTGTGCACCCGGTTCATGGAGTGAAGAGATTAGTAAACGTCTCGGGCCTGATGGACTTGTGATCGGTATCGATCTATTGGCCATGAGTCCGATTGAAGGTGTTACCCTGATTGAGGGTGATTTTGATTCACCGGATGGGCAGCAGGCATTGAATGATGCGCTGGGTGGGCGAACCATCGATCTGGTGGTCTCCGATATGGCACCGGAGATGAGTGGCAACAAACTGGTGGATCAGATGCGCATGATCGGCCTGAATGAGATGACGCTCCACTTTGCCAGACAGCATCTTCGCCCCGGCGGTAAGCTGCTGATGAAGACCTTTATGGGCGAGGGGTACGATCAGTTCCGGCGTGAGCTGGGAGTTGCATTCAAAAGCATAAAAAACATCAAACCGGCTGCCAGCCGAAAAACTTCACCGGAGTTCTTTCTGTTGGCTCGCGATTTTAAGGGCGACGATTAATCAGCCCTCGATCATGAAGCTCTATTATGTTCATGATCCCATGTGCAGCTGGTGCTGGGCCTTTCATCCGGTCTGGCAGGAGATTCAAAGTAAGCTCTCTGTAGATATCGCAGTGGAATACCTGCTTGGTGGCCTTGCCCCCGATAGCGAAACATCCATGTCACCTGTTACTCAGCGCGAGATTCAGGCGCACTGGAAAACCATCCGGAAACAGGTTCCCGGCATCATGTTCAACTTTGATTTCTGGAAACTAAACACGCCCAGACGTTCAACCTATCCCGCCTGTCGTGCAGTCATCGCAGCAAAGAGACAGGACCCTTTAATCGAGAGCGCCATGATCCATGCCATTCAAACGGCCTACTATCTGGAGGCGAGAAACCCGTCAGACAGTGATGTTCTGATTGCTTGTGCAAAAAATGTCGGGCTTGATAGCGAACAGTTTGAAGCTGATTTTCTTGCAACAGCCACACAGACGCAACTGATGAACGAGATCAGGCAGGCACAACGTATGCAGGTGTTCAGTTTTCCAAGTCTTGTGGTTAAACATCAGGAAAAAATTAGAATAATCAGAATTGATTATAACGACGCAGAGGTCGTATTGACTCAAATTCGTTCCATTTCTGATTCATTCAATCGCTGAAATGCGCTAATATATTCTCATGAGATTGTTTGCGGCACTGGAGACCCCTTATACCATCACCGAGGAGATCAATGCCTGGTGGCAGGAGGCTGCGACACATCTTGCGCTGGGTGACTGGCGGGATCTGCCGACCAAAAACTGGCATCTGACCCTCGCTTTTTACGGTGATGTCGAGGGTGATGAGGCGGATGATCTTGCTGAATCATTGTTGGAGTGCGCCAGTGAAGCTGCTCCGATCCATCTGAAAACAACCGGGTTTGGCGCCTTCCCGAGGTTCATGAAACCGCGTGTTGCCTGGGCCGGTGTTGATGATCTGGATGACTCTGGAGAGCTAAAACAATTAGCCCGTTGTTGCAGGCGGTCTGGACGTGCTACGGTTCGCAAACGCTCAGCCAAAGAGAACGCTTTTAAAGGGCATATCACTCTGGCTAGAGCCAATGAGTTTCCTACGCCGATTGATGCCGGGATGCTTGCGGAGATGCAGCCGTTTCCAGAATTGCAGTGGACTGCCGAGACGCTTGTGCTCTATCAATCCACACTGCGTCCGGATGGCGCAAAATACCGCAAACTCGAAACGTTTGAGCTAACCAAGAGACGTGTTCGAAGATAGATTCTAGTAAGACCAGAAGAGGGGACAGAGAGATGTCAGATAAAACAAAAGCACTGGATACCGCACTAAGCCAGATTGAACGTCAGTTTGGTAAAGGCACAATCATGAGGCTGGGTGAGCAGGCCGCATTGGATGTGCCGGTGATCTCTTCCGGTTCTTTGGCACTCGATGCTGCACTCGGAATAGGTGGCTATCCCCGTGGTCGTGTGATTGAAATTTATGGTCCTGAATCTTCCGGTAAGACCACACTGGCACTGCATGCTGTAGCAGAAGCACAGAAAGCAGGTGGTACAGCAGCCTTTGTAGATGCGGAGCATGCACTTGATCCGGCCTATGCTGAAAAGTTGGGTGTGAATCTGGATGATCTTCTGGTCTCCCAGCCCGATTCAGGTGAGCAGGCACTGGAAGTGGTCGATATGCTGACCCGCTCCGGCGCACTGGATATTATCGTGATTGATTCTGTGGCAGCGCTAACACCGCGTGCCGAGCTTGAAGGTGATATGGGCGATTCGCACATGGGCTTGCAGGCACGTCTGATGAGTCAGGCGCTACGTAAACTGACATCATCAATTTCCAGATCGGGCACGACGGTTGTTTTCATCAACCAGATTCGTATGAAGATCGGTGTCATGTTCGGCAATCCTGAAACCACCACGGGCGGTAATGCGTTGAAATTCTATGCATCGGTTCGTCTTGATATCCGCCGTACGGGCGCGATTAAGAAGGGTGATGAAATTCTCGGTAATGAGACCAAAGTGAAAGTGGTGAAAAACAAGATGGCACCACCATTCAAGCTGGCACTTTTCTCCATCATGTATGGCGAGGGTGTATCCCATGCCGGTGAAGTGCTTGATATGGGTGTGAATTTCGATCATGTGAAAAAGAGTGGCGCATGGTATGCGATCGGTACCGAGCGTATCGGGCAGGGTCGTGACAACGCGATTACTTACCTGAAAGAGAATCCGAAAGTGCTGGCCGATATTGAAGCCAAGGTTCGTGATAACTTGGGTATTGGTAGCAAGAAACCGGTTAAAGCCAAGGAAGCTGTTAAGTAAGTTCACTTGGGGTGAATGATTAACCCTGATGCGTTCTGTATGAATCCTGACGTGTTGTTGTGAATCCTAACGTTAAGGCTGCCTATTCAGCAGCACTCAGAATGGTGACCCGGCGTGAGCATTGTGAAGCGGAAGTAAGGCAGAAGCTGGAAACCCGCGGATTTGACGAGATCACCATGGATACAGCGATTGAAGAGCTGAAAGGCTATGGTTACATCAGTGAATCACGTTATGCCGAGGCCTTTTTACGTTTCAGGATGCAGCGTGGTGAAGCACCCTGGATGGCAGCGGCCAAGGCGCGTCAAAAGGGCGTAGATGAGCAGGCGCTACAGGCGGCACTGGATGAAGCAGAAGCTTCCTTTGATGCGATTGACG
>JBEQLD010000079.1:0-8504 GCA_040326115.1 Mariprofundaceae bacterium
CTATAAAGAGAGAGATTGCATATGAACGAGTATAAGAAAATTGAGATGATTGTCGGGGCGTTTGTCCTGGTGGGGATTATCAGTATCGGCTGGATGGCAGTAAAACTTGGCCAGATCGGCGGCATGGGCACTTCGGGCTATGCTTTGGAGGCAATCTTTGAAGATGCCGGCGGCATGCGCTCAGGAAGCGATGTCATGATGGCCGGTGTTGTGATTGGACGCGTTAATCATGTTAGCATCAATGAAGATTCGGAAGCCAAACTGACCCTGACGATCCATGATGACATTCCGATCACTGCTGATGCAATCGCTTCGGTCCGCACTAAAGGCATCATCGGTGAGCGTTATATCCGTATTTCGCAGGGTGGTGATGATGAGTTGCTGGTAAGTGGTGATGAGATTGAGGAGACCGAATCAGCCATTAATATTGAGGACCTGGTGAGTAAGTACATTTTTTCCTCCGGTGAGGAATAAATTACACCCTTACAGATGTTTTGGGGCTGCTAATATATTGTTGTCAGCAGGGCTGACAGAAGAGTTTAATGGAGTAAATGATGAGAAGAGTGTTTTCAATTAAGGTATTGATTGCAGCCGTGTTAATGATGTTTGCGGCTTCAAATGCATGGGCTGTCTTGGATGACCCGAAAGCTGTAGTGAAAAATACAGTGGACGGCATTATCCAGATTCTGGAAGCCCGTGAAGATACCAGCAAGCTAACTGAGAAGGACAGGGATCAAATCCGCATGGTTGTTGCCGGTCGCTTTGATTACAGGGAGATGTCAAAACGGAGTCTTGGCAGGGCCTGGAAGGGTATCAGCGAAAGTGAAAAGAGTGATTTTACAGAACTATTCCGAAAATTGCTTGAGCGCTCTTATGGTAATCGTCTGGCTGGTTTTCGGGATCAGAGAGTGGAATTTGCTGATGCACAGTTCAAAAAAGATAAGGCACGTGTGAAATCGAAGGTCATTGATACTGAGAAAGAGACTCCTGTAGAATATCGTCTGCACCAGACTGCAACAGGCTGGCAGGTTTATGATATCAGGATTGAGGGCGTGAGCCTGGTCAGCAATTTCCGTAAAGATTTCAAAGCGGGAATTAAGAGTAAGGGTGGTTTTGAAGGGCTTGTCCATGCATTGGAGAAAAAGGTAGAGAAGCTGGAAGCCAAGGACAGAGCCTGATTATTAATCAACATTGAAAACTTCACACCTGATGCATTACGCGCTGACTATAGGTCGGCGCGTCTTTTTTGGACTCCTGGCTATTGTACTGCTGACAGGCGTGGCTGGCTGGCTGTTTGCGCCGGATTTGAAAACAGTGCGTCCGGAGATCGAAGCTTTTCTTCAAGAGGAGCTGGAGCTTAAGGAGCTTCGTTTGGGAGAGCTGTCATGGTACTGGGCTGGTTACCTTGGACTCAAGGCAGAGGCCAGCTCTTTTACCAATCGTGATGCTACGATTATTGTACAGAATTCCAGAATTACTGTTCAATTATCTATAAGAGAACTCCTGTCAGGGAACTTTTCTCCAGCGGGAATACGTCTCACCGGGGGCGTGCTAAATCTGGTTTTTGAGGTGGATGATGATTCCGGCCAGTGGGAAATACCTCCATTGGTGACTCTGGAAGATACAGAGCTTCAGTGGCGATCAGGAGATCGATCCGGCCAATTGAAGCATTTTACGCTAATGCTTGATGCCGAAGCGAGAACATTGCAGGCAAGAGTTCCCGGCGCCCATCTCAACATTCAAATGGGAGAGCGCTCTCTCCCTGAACAGATCAATATCAGTTTTTCCAATCTGGACTGGTTGCCTCTGGAGTGGCATGGCAAGATCAATGGTTCTGTTTCCGGAGAGATCTCATTAAAACAGGATGACTTAAGCAGCTGGGCCATCGGCTTTAAAGTGTTATCTCCCGGCGAATCACCAGCCACTTTTTCAGCTTTAGGCACTAAGTGGTCATTTGATTCATTGAAGGGCGAGCTCTTGCTTATCAATGATATCGAAAATCTTTCACTATCAAAAGTTGAAGCCAAATCTGTTGAATGGGGTCTTCAGCAGAACATGATTCATGCAGAGGGTTTATGGGAAGATGGCAAGCTGCAACTCTCTGCAACTTCACCCCATCTTGAGATGCCGATTATCTGGAATAGCCTGAAACCACTGGGTAGCGACTCCTGGCACGCCTGGTTGGCCAGTATGCAGCAAGGTGTTGCCTCCGAGGCCAGAGCAGAGCTGCAGCTCAACTGGGCAAAGCCATGGCTGGGAGCTCCATCCGAGAGTGAATGGGAAGCAGTGCGGTATCATTTGAACACCCATGTTGAAGAGGCGGACATAGCACTTGGAATTCATGAAGATCTGCTGACCCGGACAGAAGCTGATGTAGAGCTTGATGAGGAGGGTTTGAAAGCAATTATTATTTCAACCCGGCTTCCGCATGAGATCGGTTCTGTCAGTGGCGGGCTGCATATTCCATGGAAAACACTCATGCTAAACATCACAGGCCGTGGCGAGATAGATACAGGCAGGGCTCATGGCTGGTTGGATCAGAAAGCTGCAGAAACGGCGCAGTGGTCTGCTGCACCGGCAAACACAAGTTTCTCCATCCAATGGTTGCCGGGGGAAGAGAGTCCTAGCCAGTTATCCATTAGTCTTGAACCAGTGGCGCCATGGTCGCTGGAAATTCAACAGGTGCCTGTTGAAATTGCTTCAGGAAAATTGAAGTGGACTCTTGGTGGGGGTGTCGAGTTTTCCGGAGTCGAGTGGGCGACGCCGCATCTAAAGGTGAAAACAGACATTTCGGCCAAAAAAAATGATACAGATCAGTGGCAGGTTCTCTCCCTGCAGGCAGATGCGGAAGGCAAGTTGGAGAATCTGGTGTCATATTTTCTTCTGCCCATTGAGTTGCCAGATGGCCAGATTCGTATGGCTTTGAATTTTGATGGTAAGTGGCATGGAGATATTGATCTGAAAGATGCCTCATGGGCTAATTTTCTTGGCATGAAGAAAATTTCCGGGGAGGATTTCAGTATTGAATATTCTGGAGTCAACGGTAAAAAACGGGGAAAAACAACGCTTCTTATTAAGGATATTCACTGCAGAGACAAGCTGTTTCGCTTGCAAGGTAGTGGAGAGATAGCTGAATCAGGACTTCGATTGAAGCTCAGTAACATTGAGACCGCATCATTTTCCGGAGCGATTGATATTCGAGCGCCATTTGGCCCGGAGCCGTGGGAACTGGCTGTAGATGCAGCATATCTTAATCGTAATGCACTGCCGGCTTTCCTGTCCCGTGATTCTGAGCTTAGTCAGAAGCCGTGGGCGCTGCGTGCAAACCTGGAGCGCTTTGTCTGGGATGATGCCGAAATTAGAGGGGCATCAATCAAGCTGGCCTCGGCTTTAAATAGTGTTGCTGTCTTAAAAGCCGCATCGATGAAAAGTGGCGAGCTATCAATGACTAACCTCTCTTCAATGTTTTCGCTGCCTGGTGGTGGTGTGGTTGATTTGCGTTCATTTGAGGCCGAGATGGATGGCCAGCATTTGAAATTGTCAGCAACATTAACACCTGAATCCAAGCGGGGCATGCATTGGCGTGGATTTGCCGAGCTTGATGGGAATTTTGGGAACATGATGCAAAAGGCAGAGCTATCCAATATTTTTGAAGATGGTGAGATGCACATTCTCTTTTCCGGTCAGGGTGAGTTTTTTAGTAAACAGTCCTGGTGGCAGGGCTTGGACGGGCGTTTGCGCATGCGCGTTGACAATGGCCGAATTAAAAAAGGTGGAACGCTGACAAAGTTTCTTGCCGCCATCAGTCTGGTGGATCTGCCAGCTCTCTTCTTTGGTAGCCGAGATGATTTAACCAAGCCCGGAATTGGCTATAAACGCATGCAGATGGAGGCAACCATTGATGGAAAAGATGTACAGGTACATAAGCTGGCGATGAGGTCCTCGGCGATGGATGTCGCAGGCAAAGGGATAATGGATATTGATAGCTCATTCATTAATTTAATTCTGGTCGTGCGTCCATTTCAGAATCTGGATGCTCTGCTCGCTAAAGTGCCATTTGTACGGGATATGTTTGGTGGCGCTGCAAACAGTCTGATGCGCAAGATCTACCGGATGCGTGGTCCGATGGCTGATGCTGAAGTTGAAGCGGTTTCTTACGAGGAAGCCGGGATGGTTTCCCCCGATGTTTTTGATCGTCTACTGAAGGTGCCGGAGACGTGGTTTGGCAAAGAGGAGCCTGCAAAAAATTAAATATTTGCGACGGGGCTTGCTGAGATGAAGGGGATAGGTTTTTGTCTGTTTGCGCTGCTGACAGTTTCATGATGCAAAAAAAAAGTCGCAGCATATAATGTCCGTTATGCGCTTAATTATGCTGGATACTGAAACCACCGGGCTATCCCCTCAAAATGGAGATCGCATCGTCGAAATTGGTGCCATTGAGGTCAACCATCGCAAGCTTCAATCAGACTCGGTTTTTCATCGCTATCTGAATCCTGAGAGACATATCCCTGAAGAGGTGGTTCGAATCCATGGAATCAATGATGCCAAGGTAAAAGATGAACCGACCTTTGAAAAAGTTGCAGACGAATTTCTGGAATTTATTCAGGGAGCTACATTGGTTATTCATAATGCGCCGTTTGATCTGGGCTTTATTATGAATGAACTTAATCTGTTCGGAAAACCGGGGATTGATGATATTCAGGTCATTGATACGCTGGAGCTGGCAAGAAAACAGCATCCGCAACAACGCAACAATCTGAATGCTCTTTGTGACCGGTATGGGATTGAACGTGGGCATCGCGAGTTGCATGGCGCCTTGCTCGATTCGGAATTACTGGCAGAAGTTTATCTGGCCATGACAGGCGGCCGTCAATTTTCTTTGGATATGGAGATTAAGGCCAAGCCCGCTTCTGCTTTTGTACAGCTCTCCAAAGCTTCCCGTAGCCGGGATGAAAAAGCGGAGACCGCTACCATTATGCGAAGGGATGCATTGAAGGTGCCTGAGGATGACAGTGTGGCACATGAAGCCCTGTTGAAACGGATTCACCAAGAGAGTGATGGTCAGTTAATCTGGAAAATGGCGGAATAACCGTGTTGGTGCCATCTCCCGTTCTTATGATCTGTGCAGGCAATTTGTGCCGCAGTCCATTTGCTGAGGTTTATATGCGCAAACGCTTCGAGGAAGCCGGTGTTGAAGCTGAATGTTTTAGCCGAGGCCTTCTGGCTTTCCCCGGTAGAAAGGTGCCTGAGATGGCATTGAAAGTAGCGCAGGAATTTGATGTTGATCTAAGTAAGCATGTTTCACAGACGCTTCTGGCTCCTGATCTGGACAGGGCGGCGATGGTGATGGTGATGGAGCTTGAACAGCGTCAGCATCTAAGCAAGATGCGCCCTGCCCACATTGGTAAAGTGATGATGCTTTCCCAGCCGGGGGGTGGAGCAAAGATTTCTGACCCTATGGGACGTAGTGAGCAGACTTTTCACAGGGTTTATAGTGAAATAGCCGAGTATATAGATGTCTGGCTGCAACGCTTTGGCGTGGATGGACATTGATGGGATTCGGATATGCTGTGGGTACTTCAACAGATCAATCTTTTGATTTGATAGATCAGGCTCGATTTTCAGCCTCTGCTTATGAGATAAATTTAATTCAGGAGTTTCCATTTGTCTGATCTGATCCGTTTCGGATTTGCCTTAACACCCCGTATGCGCTCTTTTATGGAGCTGCGTGATGGCTTGCGCTGTCTGGAACGGGCACGACAATCTGACCAGCCCTATGCATGGCTATTGGCTGCTTGTGATGTTCGCACATCGTTGCTTGGAGATCAGGGGCGTAAACAGGCTGTACCGGAGCTGATTGGTTTGCTGGCTTCGATGCGAACACATCTGACTCAACTCGTTGAGAAACATCCTGAGTACCGTGGAAAAATCCTTGAAGCATGCGACATGATTGAGCAGTACATTGAGTCCATGCGGCTGGGAATTCAGGATGCCATGGATTTCTTTTGTGAAGATGCCCTGCTGTCCAGCTATTTTAACGCCTTGAAGAAACAGGATCTGTTGGCACATAAGCCGGGCTTGTCACAGAGTCTGGATGTGCTGTGGAGTGGTTCAAAGCGTAAGGATGTTTTGAGTCACTCTTTGCATGATCTTCATGCAGCTGTAACACACTTGGATATCATGCTTAATGATTATGTCGGCTGGGAGAAGCGCATCGCGGTATCAGGCTCTGATCAGATTACACCGGAGCGCGGAGTAGAGCATGGCCTCCTCATTGTAGGACTTGACCCGGCGGCGGTTCAGCAGGGTATTAATCCGGAATGTTCAGGTAACAGGCTGGCTATACGTGTCCGCTTTCAACAGTGGAAAGCCGGAGAGGCTGCTTGTGATGTCGATGAGGACTTTCCCTACTATGCCATGATGGTACCCGTTGGATGAAGCAGGATTTCTTTTGCCCGATCTGCAAGAAAATAGTCCATCGGAATGCCGAGCACTTCCCCTTTTGTAGAGAGCGTTGCCGCGTGATTGATTTAGGAAACTGGTCAGATGGTTCCTACGCAATTGCTGCTGAACCAGTCAACTTGAAGCTTGAGGAAGAAGAGGGTGGTGAAGAGCGACTCCATTGATTGAGGTCAGGAATATTTCTTCCAGAGATAATAGATTACATGTCTATGTATCAGTCTCGTTTCTATTGGCGATGCCACTACTGTTGTGGCCGCTTTCCTTTGTCGTCTGGTTGGATTCACCATCTGTTTTAACGGTTGCAAATAACTGGCCTGTTTCTGCAGCCCTGATGTTACTGGTCGTGACGGCTGTAGATTCGTTTTTGTCCGGCGCTAAATCGGTATGGCAGACAATTCCTCATATTGCATGGGTCGTAGTAACTATTGGTGTGCTGTCCGAGGTTATCTATGCTTCTAATAGTGGCTATCTACTTGGTTTGATGTTTTTCATTCACTCTTTTCGCTCATCATCCCTGCTTTGGCAGGGAGATAGCAGCTGGTGGCTCTGGCCTGCCTGGATCCGTGATAGCACTATGGCGGTGTTACTTTTTTTGTTAACACTGCTCCCATCGTCAATATGACTATGCCGTCGGCTTTTCAGGCCATTCGCACTCCTGCTCTATAGGGCAGAGGTGGCATTGTGGTTTTCGGGCCTTGCAGATATAGCGGCCATGCAAAATAAGCCAGTGATGTGCATGCTGCCTAAACTGATCGGGAACTGCTTTTAGTAATTTGTTTTCAACATCGCGAGGCGTTTTTCCGGGAGCAAGTCCCGTCCTGTTCCCCACTCGAAATATATGTGTGTCCACGGCAATGGTTGGTTCGTCAAAGAGAATATTCAGCAGGACATTTGCAGTCTTGCGACCTACGCCAGGCAGGCTTTCCAGTGATTTTCTATTGTCCGGCACCTGGCTGTTGAATTGGCTGATTAGAAGTTCGCAGGTTGCCAGCAGATGCTTTGCCTTGCTGTTATACAGGCCAAGCGTGGAGATATACTGCTTTAGCCTGGTTTCCCCAAGCGCTAAAACGGATTGAGGGGTGTTGGCGACGGGAAAGAGTTTGGCGGTAGCCTTGTTTACTCCAATATCGGTTGATTGTGCGGAGAGCATCACTGCCGTAAGCAGCTCGAAAGGTGTGGAGTAGTTAAGTTCGGTTTCAGGTTCCGGGCTCTCTTTCTGCAGATGCTCAAACAGGCGGATGACTGCAGCATGATCCATGATCTGACTCAGCTGTTATTCATTAATCTCTTTTAGCGTAAGGGTTACTTGATGATCAACAACATCACCTGCGGGGTTAATGATCTGCTCAACAAGATAGAGGGTGCTGCTGTCAATTTTTTCAATGCGGCCACTGTTCTTGCCCATGTAGTTTCCGCGACGCACGGTGTATCCAGCACCGGTTGCATCTTCGATCATGGCAACCTGATCTTTACCCATGCTATAGACTCCGACAAGTTTCAGAGTGGTTAAATCAAAATTTTCCAGTATTTCACGGTCACGGTTTTCCAGGCGTAGTCGCTGATCATCAAGTATGGCACGGCCACGTCTTGCAACGAGCGCAAGGTAAGAGGCAAAAGGGTCACGCAGATTTGCAAAGTCAATTTCGGGGGCTTTCACCATGTGTTGCATGGCATCCGGAACAAGCTCGGCCTCGGTAGGAGTGGCAGCAGCATCCGTTGCTGCTGAGGCAAATTGAATACCGGAAAATATGAAACAGCAGAACATCAGAATGCGTGACATTGTTAGCCTCCAAGCGCGAGTTAGCCATAAAAAAGAACGCTTTACTCGAGCAGATTAGCAGAACCTATTGAAATTACAAGGATTATACAACAGAGAGCCTGATGAAGTCAGGCTCTCTGTATACTCTATAGGTTGTTTGTATAGAGAGTTGTATGCTTGTCTTTGTTAAGAGAGTGCGTCTCTGTTTGTATCAGAATCTAAAAAAGGCACCAGCATAAGGACCTGAAAACTGAGCATCCATTGCCACACCGGATGAGTCTAC
>JBEQLD010000007.1:0-23554 GCA_040326115.1 Mariprofundaceae bacterium
GCCAACAGCGCATTGAACTCCCTATTGCCAGACATCCTCAACACCGTCAGAAGATGGCAGTGGTTGCAACAGGAAAAGAGGCTATTACAGATGCCGTCGTTGAGCAGACCTATGGGCAGCTGTTTTGTAAAATGCGACTGACACTTCATACCGGCAGGACACACCAGATCCGGGTCCATCTCTCCCATGAACACCTTCCCATTCTTGGGGATTCAACCTATGGCCGGAAATTCAATCCGGGCAAACAGATTCCTGAACCGGCACGCACAGCCATGTTAGAACTCTCAAGGCAGGCCCTTCATGCGGAGATCCTTGGTTTTGAGCATCCTATTACAGGCGAGCAGATTCTTTGCAGAGCTCCTCTTCCAGAAGACTTGAAAAAATTGAATTCATCACTGATTGATGCCTACCGCTGAGCCGGCACTGATTCACTCCGAGCTTCTTCGCTCCATTGGCATCACTGCCTTTTTTACCGAGCGTCAGGGAGGTGTTAGCCACTCCCCTTTCAACACCCTGAACTTCGGATATCAGCTGGGTGATGATGAACATTCAGTCTCAGAAAACATCAACCTTCTTTTGACTCGTACCGGATTAACTTCCCCGCCACACCAGGCAGCGCAGGAACATGGTGCTAAGCACATGATCTGTAGTGGTGAAGGGTCAATTCACAAAACAGCAGCAGACATTCTCATCAGCACCGAAAGAGACTGCCCTGTAGCCATCCGCACAGCAGACTGCCTTCCCATACTTCTGGCAGATCCTGTGAACCATGTCATAGCTGCAGTGCACGCAGGCTGGCGTGGCACAGTAAAACAGGTTGTAAGAAACAGTATCAAAGCCATGGAAAAGCATGGAGCAGACTCAAAATATATTCATGCCTCGCTAGGACCATGCATCGGGCCATGCTGTTTTGAAATCGATGAAATATGTGCAGATCAACTCGCCAGCAGCACTCCGGATGGCAAAAGCGCTATCCACAGCAAAACAAAACCATATGCAGACCTTGCTGCCATCAACATGATGCAGCTTCGAAATGCCGGTCTGTCCGACCAACATATCGAGTCAATGCATGTATGTACCTATTGTAATTCGGAACGTTTTTTTTCCTATCGACGTGATCATGGCAAGACAGGACGTCATCTGGCCGTTGTCGTATTGCCCGAAGGTATTTAGTCTCCCGCACATGAAAAAGTTTATCCTCTGTATCACAGTTCTATTTTTACTCGCAGGCTGCTTTGGCAAAGAGCTTCCCCCAGCCGAGTCCGCTAAAATCGATTACGAAAAAGCGAAGCAATACCTTGATAATGGAGAGTATGGAAAAGCCAACCTTTTCCTCGAAAGCTTTGGCGCACAACACCCTTACAGCCAATATGCTATTCAAGCTGAACTATTGCGTGTATTTGCCGCCTATAAAAACGATGAGTACATCCTGAGCGAAACCCTTTCTGAGCAGTTTGTAAAACGCCATCCGCGCCATCCGGATGTGGCCTATGCTAAATATCTTCTGGCCATGACCTACTTCAAGCAGGTATCCAGCGAAGATCGTGACCAGAGCACAACGCAACTTACGATTAATGCATTCAAAACGTTGATCAGCCAGCATCCTAAAAGCGCTTATGCCAAAGATGCAGCGCCTCGACTACAGAGCCTTTTTAACAAAATCTCTTCGCATGAACTGACTGTCGGAAAATATTACTTTAATAAAGAGCGTTATGTGGCTGCAGCCAATCGTTTTCAGGTTGTGTTGGATAAATACCAGACAACGCCGGCTATTGAAGAGGCGCTCTACTATCTGGCTGCTTCCTATTCAAAGCTTGGAATCACTGAAAGCGCGCGTGAAACAGTCATTTTACTTCAGCATAACTATCCAAAAAGTGACTGGAGCAGCAAGGCAGCAGATCTCCTGTAATGATTTTTGGCGCTGAACAGGCATGACTCTCTCTCAAAAGAAGCATACATATCTGATACTTGTAATCCTTCTTATCACTGCAGCCATTACTGCCTGCAGTGATATTGACAAGGCTGAAATATCTCAAGTGATGGATGCCCGGGATCGGGCTATCAGCCATCAGAGTATTCCGGAATACAGCGCACTGATATCAACCGACTACAATGATAATAACCGTGGAAAGATCAATGTTGTTGCCCAGATGGTGTCACTGTTTGATAAATTTGAACGAGCCGAAATGAGTTCATACGATCGTCAAATCAGGCAACTGGATGAGTCCCGCGCTCAATGTGATCAATCCTATACTCTCAAAGTCTTTGCAGATGGTGAGTGGCGACGGATTGTGCAACGTGAACAATTAACGCTGACCAGAAACTCCACAGGTTGGAAAATCATTTCCGGGCTATAAACCTCTGCTATTTTCGCTGCCGTTTACCAGGAAAATCATCAACCATTATCACAGAGCGTACAAACTGGTCTCTCTTTTTCAAAAGGCCCATCTCATCTTTTGAAATGATTTCATCTGTGAAAAGAGTTTTAAGCCACTGATCATACGACTCCGATGGCTGAAAAACATGACCTGACTTCTTCAGTCGACTCTCTATCTCATCACTCTGCAGCGTTAATGCCAGTGCATGTTCCAAGCGTCCGATAACATCCGTTGAATCATCAGGAAGATAGATACCATCTACCAATGCGCTTCGCACCTCGCCGGGCTGCATCATGATTTTGGCAATTTGATGTCCCAGATGGTCAGACGGTGGATTCAGATGCCTTCCAAGCGGGAACGTCCAGACCCGGAGTTTCCAGCCAATGATCCTGACAGGGAAATGCCGAATGATCCCATGTAGCGCTTCCTGAATCTGATAGAGCGCATGCTGACATGACCAGTGAACCATAGGCAGTTCACCTTCAGGGCGTCCCGCATCCTCAAAACGTTTCAACACCGATGAGCAGAGATACATATAACCAAGCACATCTGCAAAGCGGCCGGAAAGCTTCTCTTTACGTTTCAAAGCACCACCAAGAACCAGCAGTGAGACATCTGCGATGGCAGCAAAACTTGCTGAGAAACGGGCCAACTGTTGATAATACCTGGAGACATCACCGGAACCTTTTCCTGAGACCGGCGAAGGAGCCAGATACCCGCCACTAAGACCATAGACAAACGAGCGGGAAACATTCCCTATCACATAAGCCATATGATCAATCAAAAGCGTATCAAACTGCTTGAGAGACGCCTCTTCATCTTCACCGGATAGTGCATCCATCTCACGCATTACAAAGGGGTGGCAACGCATCGCACCCTGTCCAAAAATAATCATGGTACGCGTAAGGATATTTGCACCTTCAACCGTGATTCCGACAGGCACTGATTGATAGAATCGTCCAAGATAGTTGGATGGGCCCAGACAGATGCCACGTCCGCCATGCACATCCATGGCATCATTGGCCACCTGACGCATGCCTTCGGTGAGATAATATTTTACGATCGCGGTAACAACAGATGGTCTCTCTCCCTGATCCAGAGCTGAAAGTGTCAGCATCCGGGCTGAATCCATCATGTAGGTCAACCCGCCAATCCGGGCCATCGCCTCCTCAACACCCTCAAACTTGCCGATGGGAATCCTGAACTGTTTCCTGACTCGGGCATAAGCACCCGTGGTATAACTGGCCAGCTTACCCCCGCCAGTACTCATGCTTGGAAGAGAGATGCCTCTACCAACAGCAAGACGTTCGACCAGCATGCGCCAGCCATTACCAACCTGCTCCTGCCCACCGATAATCCATTCAAACGGTACAAAAACATCTTTACCCCAGTTAGGTCCATTCTGAAATGCAGAATCGAGTGGATTATGACGTCTACCGATTTTCACACCCTTCGCCTTCGTCGGAATCAGTGCGCAGGTGATGCCCAAGTCATCTGCTTCACCCAATAAATGATCAGGATCATAAGCATGAAATGCCAATCCGAGCGTCGTTGCCACAGGCCCGAGCGTGATATAACGCTTCTCCCAGTTAATGCGGAAACCCAATACTTTTTTACCCTCAAATTCGCCTTTGCAGACAATGCCAATATCAGGGATGGCTCCGGCATCGGATCCGGCTTCAGGGCCGGTCAGGGCAAAACATGGAACCTCTTCACCCGTTGCCAATTTTGGTAGCAGCAGATCTTTCTGCTCCTCTGTACCATAATTCATCAACAGCTCTGCCGGGCCCAGAGAGTTTGGAACCATCACGGTTACCGTGGCGGTCACACTTCTACTGGCAATCTTCTGAACTACCTGAGAATGGGCATAGGCAGAGAACTCAAGCCCTCCATATTTCTTGGGGATGATCATACCGAAAAACTTGTTGGCCTTGATGAACTCCCATGTCTCCGGTGAAAGATCATTAAGTTTATTGGTGATCTCCCAGTCATCCAGCATGCTACAGAGCTCTTCAACCGGCCCTTCTAAAAAGGCCTCCTCTTCATCAGTTAAAGTTGGAGCTGGTGTATTAAGCAGCATCTCCCAGTCAGGCTTACCCTGAAACAGCTCTGCATCCCACCAGACATTACCCGCTTCCAGTGCAGAGCGTTCGGTTTCGGACATCGTAGGAAGTGATTTTTTCATATGATGGAAGAGAGGTTCCGTCATCCATTTCAGGCGCAACTCATCCACATGCAATGGAACAAAAATAAGCAGGAAGAGAACCCATAATACCAGAGCCAACCCAAACCCGATCACACCCATCATAGGAAGAAGAAGCAGAGGCACAGCAATGCCAACCGTCCAGTTCATCAGTGGGGCCCGAACACGGGCAATCAACACAAGTAAAACAAGTATTAGACCTATCACTACAATCCACTGCATTTCAGCCTCCTAATCAAAATACTCAACCCTTTGTCACCATTATAGGCTACTTTCTTTCACTTTTTGAAATCCCGAAACAAAAAAAGGGCCCGTAGGCCCCTTTTTATATAACCAAATCTGAATTCAGGCTAGAAACGATGCGAAAATGATGCAGAGACAATATGAAGGTCAGCTTCATATGTACCGTTACGTCCCGCATTTGCCCCTACAGATGCTGTCTGTGTTCGGTCGTTTACCCTGATATAACCATAGGCGACATCAATCACTGTGTTGTCACTAATACTGTAACCATAACCGATCGTGAAAAAGTGACGGTCATTATCAACAATTCGTGGGGTGAACTCGACATCGCTTACAGGTGTCTGATCATAAGCATAGCCGAAACGGGCACGCATTTTACTGTTGTATTCCCACTCGGCACCAACACTGAAGGAGTTAGAGGCTTTCCAGTTTTCTGGAATTGTAATACTGGTTCCAAGACCAATATTAGCAGCATAGTCAAATTTCAGTTCATCAAATGTCTTCCAGTTGACCCAGTCATATTGAAAACTCAACAACCAGTTATCAGCCGGATGAAAAGCAAACCCTGCAGAGATCATATCCGGGAACGTCACAGAGGTTGTTGCTGCTGTTGAATTAGCTCCAACAGTAGTCGTGCCCTCAACATCCACCTTTACGCGGCTACGGTATGTCACACCCACATTAAATGCATCACTGGTGTAAAAAACGGCGGCAGTGCCGCCAAAACCATCACCATCACCATGCTGAACCGCTACACTTGTATCAAATGCAACGTCAGTGACCAAGTAGTAGCTCCCGCCAATAGCAATGGAAAGATTTTCATTAACCTTAAATGCAGCAACAGGATTAAAGTTGATCGCCTTGATTTCGGAAAAGGTTGTCGCCCCAAGTGCGCCTACAAATGTAGTAGTCGAATTGGTCCAATCGGAAGAGAGCCCGAAAGGTGAATTTATGGCCAGTCCTAAGGCCACAGGCAGGGCATCACTGTTATAACTGAGATAGGCAAAGGGAATTAGAAAATTTTCTTTATCCATGCTGCCGTTGCCGGAACCGCCAGTATAATCCACAGAAGGGATCACATATTGGCCACCTGCAGTAATTGAAGTGCCGGGCTGAAAAGCAAGTGCCGCCGGATTATACCATGCTGCAGAGGCATCATCGGCCACTGCCACAAAGGCATTGGCCATACCCATCGCTTTCGTGCCCTGATCTTTTACGGCAAAGCCGGACGCAAAAACCTGAGTTGAAAACAGCATGAATACTGAAAACAGAAATAAAACACGTCTCATAATAACTCCCTCCAAGGAATAAATTTCACAAGTTGTATTTATAGACCTATAGCTATCGGATTGGCAAGGGAAATTTAGCCCTCACTTCCATTTAATTTTTATATTTACTGTTTAAGTTGAAGAAATAAATCAGGACAGACGCATCAAAAAACGAACCAGTTTCTTTGTGCCTTCCGAAAACAGTTTGTCTGTGTAAAAACTACCGGCGATACGTTTATTTACTTCAGCCAGTGTCGGGTAGGGTGCGATCATCCCTGCCATAGCTCCTATTTTCAGCTTCTGACTAATGGCAAGAATCCATGGCTGAATCAGTTCTCCGGCATGCAGGCCGACAATGCTTGCGCCTAATATCCGCCCGTTTTTCTCTGTAATTACCTTGATCAGACCCTCAGTTCTTTTCTCGGCCTGAGCGCGATCATTCTCCTCAAAACTCCATTTTAGAACCCGGACATCTCTGCCCGCCTCTTTTGCATCCGCCTCACTCATGCCCACATGCGCCAGTTCGGGATCGGTATAAGTTACCCATGGAACTGCTGAGTAATCCACCTTGGCAGGCAGTTTGAAAAGCATATTACGAATCACAATACCGGCCTGATAAGCTGCCATATGGGTAAACTGATATGGCCCCGCCACATCTCCGATTGCAAAGACCCGGCGATTGGAAGTGCGCAGTCTTGAATCCACCTCAATTCCATGCGGAGAAAAAGTTATCCCCGCCGCATCCAGATTCAGACCGTCCACATTGGCACGACGTCCTGTCGCCACCAACAGATGCGAACCCTCAACACAGGCTTCCTGACCATCCATCTCACAATAGACCGCAAAACCACTATCCCGCTTCTCCATGCGAAGATTGCGCCCACCTTCATAAAAGTTAATGCCCTCATACCGTAACCTTTCGATCACGATGGAAGTAAGATCCGGATCATCCTTCATCAGAAGTTTAGCCACCTCCATCACGGTAACCTTCGCTCCGAGCCTTCGATGTGCTTGTGCCAGCTCCATGCCGATTGGCCCCCCACCAATAACCACCAGATGATCCACTGCCTCCTGATTGGAAAAAATATTCTCATTGGTGAAATAGGAGACCTGATCCAGCCCATCAATCGGGGGAACAAATGCAGATGAGCCTGTGGCCAGTACAAAATATTTTGCGCGAACCTGAACATCGCCCGCCTGCACTGTTTTTTCATCGATAAATTCAGCTTTGGCCTGAATTACATTCACACCCAGACTCTCAAACCGCTCTACCGAATCATTGGGGGCAATGGCTGCGATCACACTATGTACATGTTGATTCACGCCAGCCCAATCGACGGAAGGCTGCACAGGTTGAATACCAAAGCTACCTGCCTCACGGAGTGCCTGTGCCTTTTCAGCCGCAGCGAGTATGGCCTTGGAAGGCACGCAACCGGTATTCAGACAGTCGCCACCCATCTCGCCTTTCTCTATCAGCACAACATCCGCACCCATTTGAGATGCTCCTGCCGCAACAGATAATCCGCCGGAACCGGCTCCAATGACGCAAATATCAGTTTGAACCAGCGTTGTCATAGGCTCTTCTCCTCTGTTGCTGTCCGGCTTTTTCTGATTTTCTTATAGGCCACTGGAATCAGTGACAGCAGAGCCAGCCCAAGCAGAGCCGCCATCATCTCAGGTGTTAGAATCGAAGCGATTGAAAACTCGCCACCCTGATCAAACACACTGCCCAGGCCGCTTCCTGCCAGCGCATAGACAAAGGTTGCAGGCATAATCCCGAAGAACGTTGCGATCAGGTAAATTCTAAGAGAGACACCTAAAAACGCAGGAGCGAGATTGACCAGGAAAAACGGGAAAATTGGAACCAGCCTGAGTACAAACATGTAACTCATCGCATTATCCGAAAAGCCTGCCTGCAATTTATGAATACCGGGTCCGGCTTTGGCCATCAGAAAATCTCCGAGAGATGTCTTGGCAATCAGAAACAGGGCTGTTGCACCCATCGTCGCCCCCAAAACCGCATACGTACCTCCCAGCAGAGCTCCGAACAGAAAACCGCCGCTGATGGTCATCACTGCGCCACCGGGAAGCGAAAAGGCGACCACCACGATGTAGAGCAGGATGTAGGCCAGGGGTGCCAGCAACGGGTAGGCAGAGACCCAGCCATTCAGCGTCTCACGATGTTCTCTTAAGGATTCAAAACTGATGAAGCGGCCCAAATCCAGGGCAACAAACAGCACAATCACTATTGCGATAATAACCAGAGGAAGAAACCGTTTGAGAAGTGACAAATTCATGGCTTCACTACCAGTTTGTAATCAGGGGTCGGATTCAGAGGACAGGAATAGAGATACTCGCCCTCTTCAAGGCTAATCCGGTAGTCTTTAAAACCACCTGTGTTGATGCCGCCACCGGAGACTGATGGAAGTGTCAGACGTCCGATCCCCTCTCCACGAAGCCAGAAACCGAGTTCGTAGGGTACATCCCGGTTGTGTACACGAAACAGGTATTCGCCCGGCTTCAGATTCAACACTTCTGCCCCGGCCAGACGATCTTCTCCTGTCTTACTGTTAAATGACTGACAGGCTGCATAACTCTCTGCTGTATAGTGTTTGTCCTCTCCCTCAGGCTCAATGAACTGGCAGCCGGTCTGATGAAGTTCAATCATCTCTACAGCCATAGCAGGAGACGCCGCCATCAGCACAATCATCATCAAAAGAACAGAACGCAACCCGCGCATATCAGACTCCTATCTTCTTAGCAGTTTGGTCGTCAGAGAGAAGCGGAGATTACAGATCCAGCAGAGCCATTCCGGGCTGTTCCAGATACGCCTTCACAGCCACTAGAAACTGCACGGCTTCGCGACCATCAATCAGACGGTGATCATAGGTCAGTGCCAGATACATCATCGGTCGAATCACCACCTGGTCATTCTCAGCAACCGGGCGCTTCTGAATCGTATGCATGCCCAGAATCGCAGACTGAGGTGGATTCAGAATCGGTGTGGAGAGCAGCGAGCCAAACACGCCGCCATTGGTGATTGAGAATGTTCCACCCTTCAAATCATCCGGTAGCAGACCTCCGTCACGCGCCTTGCCAGCCAGAGATGCAACACCCTGCTCTATACCTGCATAACTTAACTGCCCGGCATTCCGAAGTACGGGAACAACCAGCCCTTTCTCGGTTGATACGGCGATGCCGACATCCATATAGTTGTGATAGACAATCTCTTCGCCATCAATAAAAGCGTTGATGGCCGGGAAATCGGAGGCCGCATGCGCACAGGCCTTCACAAAAAATGACATAAAACCAAGGTTTACACCATGCTTCTCTTTGAACTTCTCTTTGTATTTAGCCCGTAGATCCATCACCGACTGCATATTCACTTCATTGAACGTTGTCAGCATGGCTGCGGTGTTCTGAGCACCTTTCAGGCGTGTGCCAATTCGTTTACGAATCCTGTTCATCGGCACCCGCTCTTCCAGCCTTTCACTGCTTCCAGATGCAGGTTCAACTCTCTTCTGCACGGTTTTTTCAGGCTTGGGAGATTCAGGCTTGGGAGGTTCCGACTTCGCTGCTTCTGACTTCTGAAGCACCTCTTCAACAACAGCTTCAACCTCTTTTTTTGCCTCAGCTACAGGTTCAGTTTCCGGTTTGGCTTCAGCCACAACCGGCTTCTCTTTTTTAGCAGTCGCCTTTGCCGATGTATCAATCAGGGCTACAACCTCTCCCGGCTCCACCGTATCATCAACCTGCTTGAATATGGTTTTAAGCCTGCCTGCATCAAGTGCGGTGATCTCCATGGTGATCTTATCGCTCTCGATTTCAGCCAGAACATCATCCACAGCCACTGAATCCCCTTCAGCCTTCAGCCATGAGATAAGTGTTGCTTCCGATTCAGACTCCCCAAGACTGGGAACCTTAATTTCTACATCAGCCATAAATCCTCCGTTAAGTAATCAATGAGCTCATCACTGTTTACCTGGGTACCGCTAAGGGTTTTCATACTCAATTTCCTTAAGATCCAATGCCTTTTCTACTACTGTCTGTTGCTCTTTTGCATGACGTTTAGCCGATCCTACTGCAGGCGTTGCCGAAGCCGGGCGAGAGACAAATGAGATGATCTGCTGTGGCAGAAGAGAGCGCTTCAGATGATGCTTGATCTGATACCATGCCCCCTGATTCTTCGGCTCTTCCTGAACCCATACCGCCTCAGTTGCATTGGAGTAGAGTGCGGTCTCTCTCTTCAGACTTTCAGATGGAAATGGATAGAGACGTTCAACTCTCACAATCGCAATATCACTGATGTGATGCTCCATGCGTGCAGCCAGAATGTCATAATAGACCTTGCCGGAGCAGATCAGCAGACGCCGTACTTTGGCTGGGTCAATGCTATCATCCGTCTCACCAAGTACTGAATGGAACTTTCCATCGGTAAACTGATCAAGCGATGAGAACGAGAGCTTCTGACGCAACATGCTTTTCGGTGTCATCATGATCAACGGCTTACGAATACTGATCATGTGCTGGCGACGGAGCAGGTGAAACAGCTGGGCCGGAGTGGTTGGATAGACAACCTGCATATTATTCTCGGCACTGAGCTGAAGGTATCGTTCCATTCTTGCCGAAGAGTGTTCAGCCCCCTGCCCCTCATATCCATGAGGTAGCCAGAGCACAATACCACTCATGCGCTGCCATTTGGTTTCACCGGCTGCAATAAACTGATCGACCACCACCTGTGCACCATTGGCGAAATCACCATACTGAGCTTCCCAGATCACCAGAGCACGTGGCTCAGCCACCGAGTAGCCATATTCAAAACCAAGCACGGCCTCTTCCGAAAGCATACTGTCCACAACAAGGAAGTTGGATAAGCCACCACTGCCCAGCTTCTTCAACGGCACATGTTTTTTGCCTGTTTTCTGATCATAGACAATCACATGACGATGAAAAAATGTGCCCCGGCCACTATCCTGACCACTTAATCGCACCCAGCCGCCATCAGCAACCAGTGCAGCATAAGCCATGGTTTCAGCACAGCCCCAATCAATGGGCTGCAGGCCATCCATCATCTGAATGCGATTATCAAAAATCTTCTGAACCAGTGGATGCAGTGAAAAATCGGCAGGCACTTCATGTGCATTCCGAACAAGCTCTGCAAGCCTTGCTTTGGCAACAACGGTATCCGGCTCAGCTTCTGCCCGGCGCTGAAAGCCCTCCCATCTTCCCTGCAGGCTATTTACCGGAGATGCTGGGGCCCGTTCAGGATCCCGCCGCAGCTCATCCATACAGTCACGATACCACTTCACCACTTCGTCAGCGTCGGAATCACTGATCACACCCTCTTCAACAAGCTTTTTACGATAGACCTGCAGCAGTGTCGGATGCTCGCCAATCCGACGATACATCACAGGCTGTGTTACAGCCGGAGAGTCAGTCTCATTATGGCCATGGCGGCGATAGCAGACCATGTCGATCACAATGTCTTCGCGGAACTGTCTTCGATACTCCACTGCGATTTCGGCCACCAGACAGACTGCCTCGGGATCATCTCCATTCACATGCAGAATCGGTGCCTGCACCATCTTCGCAATATCGGTGCAGTATGTAGTGGATCGTGCGTCAAACGGATTCACAGTGAATCCAATCTGGTTATTGATCACAACATGAATGGTTCCACCTGTTTTAAAACCGCTCAACTTGGAGAGGTTCAATGATTCAGCAACCACGCCCTGACCTGCAAAGGCGGCATCACCATGCACCAGCACACTCATCACCTCACGGCGATCATGATCCTTTCGTCGGCACTGTCTTGCCCGAACCGAGCCCAACAGTACCGGCGTAATAATTTCCAAATGGGATGGGTTAAAACCCAGTGAGAGATGAACAACACCACCCGATGTTCGTACATCGGATGAGAAGCCCATGTGATACTTCACATCTCCCGCCCCAAGATCAGCATCTTCAAACTGGGCGCCCTCAAATTCAGCAAAAATATCAGTCGAGGATTTATCCAGGATATTGGCCAGTACATTCAGACGCCCCCGATGTGCCATGCCAAGAATAATCTCTTTTACGCCCTTGCTGCCGGAGAGCTGAATCACTGCATCCAGCATCGGAATCAGACTCTCTCCGCCCTCTAGTGAGAAGCGTTTCTGCCCTGCATAGCGGGTATGCAGAAAACGTTCAAACTCTTCGGCCTTCATCACACGATTGAAAATATGCCTGCGTGTATCCGCATCAAATTTTGGCGTTGAACTCACCCGTTCAAGACGGTCCTGAAGCCAGTGTTTTCTGGCCGAATCGGTAATGTGCATAAACTCCGGACCAATCGAACCGCAATAGGTCTGCTTCAGAAGCGTTTCAATCTCCCGAAGTGTCATGCTTTTTGGCCCTGCCAGATCTCCAGTCGGAAATTCAGTGTCCATATCCGCTTCACTCAATCCATAATAGTTAAGCTGCAGTTCAGGGCTTGGCTTGGGTGTGTTCAGATGCAACGGATCAAGATCAGCATGCAGATGCCCGTGCACACGATAAGCATGGATCAGGTAGAGGGCGCGCGAAGGGAACTCAACATCATGGGTAGCTCTCTTTTGCTCCCCACCTTCAACGACAACCGCATGCTGTTGCATCTTCTCCAGCATCTTCTGATGTGAAGGATCAGCTGAAGCGTCTCCCAGTTCGGAAAACAGACTGGCCCACTCTTCGGCAACAGAAGCAGGATCCTGCTTCCATGTTTCATACATCATCTCAATGTATTCGCTTCCAGCTGCAAAGGGTGCGCTCTCAAGAAGTGTTGTTATTGATGAATCATGATCAGTGCCTAACACACCACCTCCTGTGGCCTAAAAAATGGAACGAAGATACTTGCATATTTATAGCTGATCATGGGCTTTAATTCCAGCTCTCGAAGGCAATAGCACTCAACACCTGTCAGCTGCATATTCAGACGAAGTTCATGCAGAAAAATTACAGCTTAATTCTCACCCAAACCTGATGTGATACCAGATTAGTCCCATATATTCATGCAGTGCCTGACCTGAATCACTCAACACGGTCCAGCGGGGCAGATAGCTGCGCAGATCATAAGGCTTCATCTCTGTGAGAAAGTCAGTGGGGGCAGCAATCACCTCAAATCCGTTCGATTCAAAACACCAGACAGAACGTGGCATATGCCATGCCGAAGTCACCAGAATCACCCGGTTCACTCCTTTTGCATTCAATATTTTCTGCATATGAGCTGCATTTTCCCATGTATTGTTTGCAGCATTCTCGGAAAATACATAACCCTCAGGAACACCAAACTTCAACAGCCAGTGACGCATAATCTCACCTTCGGGTTCATCTGATTGTGTGAGTGGTGTACCACCTGTCGCATAGACATCCAGCCCCGTCTTCAGCGCAACATCTGCCGCGTAGACAGTCCGCATCATCGCATAGCGGCCCAGTTCATCCCTGCCACCATATTCCGGCGCGTTTTCATAAATACCACCGCCAAGCAGAACAATGGCAGTCCCACTGGTTTTCACCTTGCTCATATCCAGTACCGAGTACTGAAACTCCAATGGTTCGGTCAACAGATCACGGACAGGCTCGGTAGAGAGCAGCCAGAGAGACGCAAAGCTGAGGAGAACCAACCCACGACCCCATCCACGCTTCCAGAAAATGAGACCAATCAGCCCCAGCAGAATCAGACCACCGGGAGGCAACAGAAGTTGAGAGATGGCCTTTGAAATCAGGAGCATTAGTCGGCCACTCCAGTATCAATCAACTCGCCTTTCCGCTGAGCCTGCACATTTTTAACCACAATCAGTGCCTCAATCAGCACCCATATTGCCAGCAAAAATATCACACTTCCCACAATCGCCACGGCCCACTGCTGCTTACCGATAGCACTGGTAATTCCCATCACCATACCTGAAATGGTGGCTCCCAGAACCAGCAACATCGGAAGCAGTGTATAGATAATCGGCTTGCGCTTGCGATAGAGGTAGATCGTCACCGTCAGAAGCGTCAGTCCTGCAAGAATCTGGTTGGTGGTTCCGAACAGTGTCCAGAGGAAGAGGCCTGCGGGTTTACCATCCATCTCGAAAAAGGCGAAGAAGCCGATGGCAGAGACAGCCAGAAACGTTGCCAGATAGCGATTACCAAGCAGATTTACACCAATCGTATTTCCGATCTCCTGAATGTTAAACCGGAGAAGACGTGCGCCGGTATCAACCGAGGTCATGGCAAAACCAACCACCACCACGCTGATAAAGGCCGCTGCATAGTCATAGGGAACACCGAGCTGATGGATAAAGTTGGCATTTCCCTGAATAAAGATGCCCAGCTTCTGATGAAGCCCGACCGCCTTCTCCCATGAGCCATAAAAGGCTTCCCAGTCAGCACGTGTAGCAAAAGCGCCTGCCGTGGTCGCCATCACGGCCAGAAGAGCCAGCAGTGACTCCCCGATCATTCCGCCATAACCGATAAACGGAGCGTCGGTCTCACGATTGAGTTGTTTCGCAGTCGTCCCGGAAGCAACCAGTCCATGAAAACCGGAGACAGCACCGCAGGCAATCACAATGAAGAGGAACGGCAACATGGGCGGTGCACCCACCGGGTTTGGATTGATGGCAGGAGCCACCCAATCAGGGGAAAGCATGAAAAAGCCGATCAGCATAGCGAAAAGTGCCAGATAGAGCAGCAGTGAGTTCAGAAAATCTCTTGGCTGCAGCAGCAACCAGACCGGCAAGACACTTGCAGCAAATGCATAAATCAAAAGAGACCAGATCCAGAAATCTTTATCCAGGCCGGTAACAGGTCGATCCAGCCCCCACCAGGTACAGACAAGCATCAACACGAATCCAACAGCAATCAGAGGCCAAACCGGCATATTTTTCTTGTATACAAAAAATCCGATCACCATCGCAATCAACATCAGTGAATAGGTCGGGAATACTGCTTCCGGATGGGAAGTGGCAGGGATATTGGCTGCATCCGGCGCTGCAAACAGACCCGAAATCACCAGTACAAATACGCCCATTGCCAAGGCAACGAGGAAGAAAATCACCAGCAGAAAAAGAAGCCTGGTACGTGGACTGATTACATCGCGGGCAATCGTACCAATGCTCTGTCCCTTATGGCGGGCAGAGAGAACAAGGGCTGAAAAATCATGCACTGCACCAACCAGCAGCGTACCGAGCACCACCCAGAGAAGTGCAGGAACCCAGCCCCAGATCACCGCGATGGCAGGGCCCAGCATCGGAGCAAGACCAGCAATTGAGGCGTAATGATGGCCAAAAAGAATGTATTTATTGGCAGGCACGTAATCAACATCATCACGCAGCTCATGAGCCGGAGTAACAGCATTTTCATCGAGCTCAAAAATTTTTCGCCCAAGGAAACCTTTTGCATAAAATCGATAAAACAGCAGATACAGACAGAGTACCAATATCGTCATGGTTACCGGTGTCATCTCACCCTCCAGGTATTTGAGAAACTCTTTGAACAACTCACTGAAAAAACCTTTGAGATTTCTCAGGGATTCCTTATTGCGCTACCCTAGCCCGCATGAATTATAAAATCACATGGCTACTTCTCTCAACTTCGTTTGTTCTTATGACTGCTTGCGAGCAAAAGCCAAATGTAGAGCTGATGAACATGGATCCCACACCGGTCATTGCCAAAGCTGCAGGTATGACTTTCCATGAATCCGATATCGATCGTGAAATCCGCTCTCTACCTGGCTCTCTACAACATATTGGCTCGGATTCGCTAGCCCGCGGCCAGATTCTCAATGTTCTTATCCGCCGCTCCATTTTAAGCCGGCAGGCTCAGGAGATCGGATTGGAGAATGATCCGCTGATTTTAAGCCGGGTTAACCGGGCACGGAACACGATTCTGATTGAAGCGCTGGAAAACTGGCAAACCTCGCAGGTCCCTGCCGCGACAGAACAGGAGATCGGAAAATATTACAAACGGCATCTGGTTGATTTTACTATTCCCGAGCAGATTCATGCCCGCCACATTCTACTTAGGAGTGAAAAACTGGCATGGCAAATTCTCAAAAAACTTGGTAAAAACAGAAAGAGCTTTGATGTTCTGGCTGCCACCCACTCACTGGATGACAGTAACAAATCCAGAGGTGGTGATCTGAACTGGTTCCCGCGTGGCATCATGGTTGAAGCTTTTGAAAAAGCCGCCTTCTCACTGAAGGATAAAGGCCTGAGCAAGCCGGTTAAAACCCAGTTTGGATGGCACGTTATTGAGGTGCTGGGGAAACGTCCTGCCCACATCAAATCATTGAATGAATCCCGTGATGAAATTGCCAACCTTCTCCAACAGAAAGCACTCGATCAGTGGATCAATAAATTAATCCTAAAGGCTAACGTGATGATTCTTAAACCGGAATATCAGATAGCTGAACGAAAGCCTGTAGAGACAGCACCTTGAACATTACAGTTTCATGTGCCTAAAATGATTTCATGAAAGAGATTTTATGAAAATGGAACAGCCAACTATCGATCCGCCCTCTATTGATCTTCAGATTGAAGGGATGAACTGTGCATCCTGTGCAGGCAAAGTGGAAAAAGCACTGTCAGGCTTGCAAGGCGTTACTCAGGTTCAGGTCAACCTGGCCAACCGTTCAGCCCGTATTGATGGCCTCAAAGGTGAAGAGGCCACAGAGGCCCTGATTCAGGCCGTGGAAAAAGCGGGTTATAAAGCAGCCCCTCTATCAGCCATAGATGCCTCGAAACAGGAGTCTCATGAACATGCCAGATTCATGAAGATGATCAGGAAAGCCATCACGGCATTTGCATTCGGATTCACGCTGATGGCTGCCGGGTGGCTGCATTTATTACCTACATTGGGTGAAAGTCAGGAGTTCTGGGTCACAGTCGGAATCATGACGTTTGCAATCATGGCTTATGCCGGAGGCCACTTCTATTCAGGCGCAGTGCGCTCAATCCGGTATGGAAATACCAACATGGACACGCTGATCGCGCTTGGCACCGGTACAGCATGGGCCTACTCCATGTTCATTGCCCTCTACTCTGATCTGATCATGGTATCTGCCCGCCACTTCTATTTTGAAGCTGCAGTCATGATTATCGCCTTTATCAACTTCGGCCAGGCTCTGGAAGCCAGAGGTCGAGGTAAAACATCCGAGGCCATTCGAAAACTGATTGGTCTGACTCCAAAGAAAGCCTGTCTGGTTCGCGATGGCGTGGACTCCATCGTAGCCATTGAAACACTCCAGGCAGGTGACATCATCCGCATCAAACCGGGAGAGAAAATTCCTGTGGACGGAGAGGTGGTTGAGGGAAGCTCCACCATTGATGAGTCAATGTTGACCGGTGAACCACTGCCCATTCAGAAACAGACAGGTGACAGAGTGACAGGCGGAACCGTCAATGGCACAGGCAGCTTTCTCTTTCAGGCATCCCACACCGGATCGGATACAGTATTAGCCCACATCATCGACATGGTGCAACGTGCCCAGACATCCAAGCCCGAGATAGGTCGAATCGTCGACAGGGTAACTGCAATTTTTGTACCTGCCGTGATCACCATTGCAGCGTTCACCTTCATCATCTGGTACCTCTTCGGCCCTGACATTGATTACGCGATTGTTACCGCAGTCACAGTACTGATCATCGCCTGCCCCTGTGCGCTAGGGCTGGCCACACCGATGTCGATCATGGTCGGAATCGGTAAGGCTGCAGAGTACGGCATCCTGATTCGTAACGGCGAAGCCCTTGAGCGAGCAGGTCAGATCGATACGGTTGTACTGGACAAGACAGGCACCATCACATCAGGGAAACCCAGCGTCACCGACATTCTTATCGATGATACCGCCAACACCTCTTCTGATCAGTTGCTAAAGCTCGCTGCAACACTTGAGTCAAAATCCGAACATCCTCTGGCAGCAGCCATTGTGGCAAAAGCCAAAGAGAAGAAGATCAGGCCATCAAGATCAAAAGGATTTCAATCACATACCGGCATGGGTGTTTCAGCAGTTATAGCTGATGAGAGCGTGCTTCTTGGTAGTGAAGTGTTGATGCATGCCAATGGTATCGACATCTCATCAAACATGATGGAAAAGTTCAAAACTCTTGCAGAAAATGCAAAAACAGCACTATTTTTGGCCAAAAATGGTTCAATTCTTGGTATAATTGCCATTTCCGATCCGATTAAAGTTGACAGTGCCGATGCAATTGGCCGTATGCATGCAGCAGGACTTCATGTGATTATGCTCACTGGAGACAATCTGCACGCAGCCAAGGCCATGGCTGATCAGGCCGGAGTGGATGAGTTTGTTGCTGGCGTTTCACCTGAAGATAAACATGAGAAGATCGTTCAGCTACAGAAAGAGGGCAGGCGTGTCGCCATGGTTGGAGATGGTATCAACGATGCAGCCGCGCTCGCTCAGGCCGATGTCGGCATTGCCATGGGCAGTGGAACGGACATCGCTATCGAGAGCGCGGATATCATGCTCATGCATGGATCGCTCAGCAGCGTGCTGCATGCCGTTGCCATATCAAAAGCCACCGTCCGCAACATCAAACAGAACCTGTTTGGTGCCTTTATCTACAACTCACTTGGAATCCCTGTTGCCGCCGGCCTGCTCTTCCCGTTCTTTGGCATTCTATTGAATCCCATCATGGCCAGTGCAGCCATGGCGGCCTCTTCTGTCACCGTAGTCACCAACGCCAACCGACTTCGCGGCTTCAATCCAGACAACTGACTTTTCATTCTGAATCAAGCTGATCTTTAACGGTTTTGACTCGTTCATATTATATATAGTGTTTGGAAAGAAGCTGGTTTCACTTGGAGATAGCATCTCCGGCAAGGTGGTTTCTATATCATCCCCTACTGCAAATATGAGTGTTACCTCAAGGCCTGTTTTCTAATTCTCTCAAAACCCTCTTCGCCTCCTGACCCGTCTCGCAACATCAAAATGATGTGAACAATTTCTTTTAGTCGGCGATGAGAAGCAACGTGATGTAAGATATTTCACCAAGAACAGGCTTGCGCGTTACCTATAGTGATTCCCTCTTAAATATTGATAAAGAAGGTAACGCCATGAATGCAAATGAAATCACTCTTCAACTGGTAGATGATCATGAACTTATTCGACGCGGCTTTAAGAGTATCATTGAAGCCATCAGCAATTACAAAGTCGTTGTCGAGTCGGCATCGGCGGAAGAAGCATGGCGCGACTACCTTAAATTTAAACCCGATATTGTTATAACAGATATTTCAATGCCCGGCATTGGCGGGATTGAGGGCATCAAACGTATTTTATCTCGAGACAAGGATGCAAAAATCATTGTCCTTACCATGCATGGTAAGGAGATGGGAAAACATGTAATAAAGTTGGGGGTAAAGGCATATATAAATAAAAGTGACCCCCCAACAATGATTCTAAAGGCTATTCAAACCATCATGAATAAAAATTTAAATGGCCGCCCCACATCTGTGGTAAGCAAGCCTGATGCAACTGATATATTTGACCCGTTTGAAAGTCTTACCAAGCGAGAATTTGAAGTTGCAATGCTGATTCTCAGTGAAAAAACAAACAATAGAATTGCAGACATTTTAGGCCTGAGTCCTAAAACCATACATGTTCATAAAAGGCAGATTTTTCAAAAGCTTAATATTTCCAGCATGGTGGGACTAACTTATCTGGCCATCACTCATCATATGATCGAATTCAATCCCTGCAACGCTCTAAGCCAGCCAACGTTCCAAGTGTAAGGAGGTTTTAAAATAACATGTCAGTCAAACAAATTAAATGGATGCTATCCATGCTCACTACTTTTTTAACATGCCATTAAATAATATATCAACTGCTGATAAAAATGTGGCTTCAGCAATAAAAATATCCAATTGGAAACTCGAGAAGCTTCAACAGCTGGCAGAAAAAAACCCGCATAACCCAAAGTTCCTGGAGGATTATGCGTCCGCATTATTGCAGGCCGGCAAACTTATTCTTGCTCGCAAGATTCTTCAAAAGCTGTTTAACCGACTTAAGTTTGGTGGCAGAAATGATGAGGCCCAGAGGCTGCTGGTGATTCATGGCAAATGGGTTGCCGGTGAAGAGGGCGATGTGCGCCCGGCGTGGGGCGGTCCATTTCTACCCCTGGAAAAAGAGGTTAAACACTCTTTTTTAAGCAGAAAACGAAGAAGAGAAATTCGTGAAGGTGAGATTTTATTCCGTGCAGGCGATGTAGCTGATAAAATATATCTAATCACCGAAGGTGAGCTGGCTATCTCCATTCGAACCGAGCTAACAGGCCCTATGCTTATCAACCTCGCTTATCGAGGTGATCTTGTCGGTGAAAGCGCTTTGCAAGCTGACTCAATGCGCACGGCCGATGTATTTGCAAACAAAGATTCCATACTTCTTGAGTTTAGCATGCGTCAGTTAAAAGATGCCTTTACTCTGCATCCGGGTCTTCGTGACATGCTGGAAGAGGAAGCCTCGTTACGTCGAAAGATCGCCTTACTAACAAGGTGTCAGCCATTTTCACTGCTTAATCTTTCAGAACGAATTATTGTGGCTGAGCAGTCGCTTGAAAAGCATGTCCCTGCAGGAACTATCATCAAACATGAAAAGAGTGAGCTCCCTTTTGCAGCTCTTGTTGTTTCCGGTGAAATCGAATCATACTTTACGATATATCAGGAACAGCAATATGCCGGAAGCTTGTATAACAACAGTCTTTTTGGTCTAAGCATGCTCTATTTAAATAAAGTTTCCCCATACAAACTTATCGCAAAAAATAACGTCAGTCTGCTCACTATACCCCACATAGTTTTAGAAGATGCATCTCAGACCTATTCAAATTTTGATTCATCTGTATGTGACATCGCCAAAACGAGTTTTAGTCAAACCATGGAAACCATACGCATACTTTCTTCGAATATTCCAACAACTTAAATCAGGAGAACTAATGGATCAACCCACCGAAATACAACTGCAAGACCGTGAAACTGTTCGCAATAGCATTGTTACTCTTGGCAATCGAATGAATGCTTTGAGTGTAAGTTTTTATACTCATCTCTTTCAAATCGATCATTCACAGATGCAAATATTTGATGGCAGCGCTGTAACCCTGAATCGTAAGTTCATCAATATGATGGCCACACTTAAAAGCATCAGACAACTTGAAAAAATGGTGCCTGCAATCGAGAGCCTGACAAAAAGACACCTCTCTTATGGTATGAAACCGGAGCATCTTGATCCATTCAAACAAGCCCTGCTTCTATCGCTATCCGATCAGCTTGGTGATCTTTTCACCAAGGAGGTCAAACAGGCATGGGAGAATACATTCACAGAAGTTGCTGTAATCATGAGATGTGCTGTCCGGAAAAATCCTGAGTGGAGCAGGATGGAAACAGAAAGTGATGACGCCAACAAAGATACTAACCTTTTTGAAAAAATTGGAGGAGTAGAGATTGTTACAAACGTTCACACCCGACTCTACACCGTACTTTTTGATCACCCCTGGCTGGGAAAATTCTTCTACGGAAAAAACAGAGAGGCTCTCATTAACAAGCAGACAAACTTTATGGTTGCAGCCTTTGGAGGCCCCAACAAATATGTTGGTGAACCTCCGGCGTTGGCACATATGCATATGCTTATTACAGAAGAGATGGCACTGGAACGTGAAAAAATTCTTCGAAAATCCATATTGGATGAAGGATTGAATGATGATATCACTCAATACTGGTTAAAAATCGATCGCTCGTTCTGGCCGGCTATCAATAAAAATTCTATCGATGAATGTGTTACCAAATGTTTTGGTCAGGCACCACTGACCATTGAAAAACCGGAAGATCATAATCGCCATTAGATTCGTAGAGCAGCACGGATATATACAAGCTGTTGAACCATTAAAAAATGATACGGGTTACGAGGAGAATTTATGCCGTCGCAAAAACAAATTTCGACCGGGCTGAAACACATAAACCTGTTGCGAAAGGCACTGGTTGGAAAACATGCGATTACCATTGATTTTGAAGGCATGGAGTGGAGTGGACAGGTCTCACTCTCTGAAGGGATGTTTGATTCCAATGACAGAACGATCCCCTGCTTAACCAATGCCTTCAGCCTGCCCGTATTCCGCTATTCATGGCAAGCCCCATCGCAAACATCATCATTACCGTTCACAGAGCTGTTGGAGCCGAAACTGGCTTTCTACCGGGCACTGATGGGAATTGATCTGGATGAACAACGCCTTATCAATTATCAAATAGCGTTTTCGAAGCTCCCCCCTGTCCATATAAAGGCAGGGGCACTGTTTCGTCTGAACATGGAAGATATGAAACATTATAAGATTTTATATCATATGGGCCTGACTGAGAAAGGTGCTGACATGTCCGAATATCTGAATGTACTCAGCCATCCACTCCTCCTGCGCAGAATCCGAATTGTGCTGACATGCTACTGCCTTGGGCAACTAATACCCGTCAACAACATTAAAGAGACAACAAAAATGAGTATGGCTAAAAGAATCCTGACGCGTATCAGGAAGATGGGATGAATCTTTTTTTGATACTTGAAGAAGTGAGAGGTTATTAATGGCAATTGCGAAAATACTTATTTCCGGCCCGTTTGGCTCAGGAAAAACGACGCTGATCAAACATGTAAGTGATGAGCAGTTTTCCGGTAATGATGTTCCTACTACCGGGGTATTGGCTCAATTTAAAAGTATGACAACGGTCGGCATGGATTTTGGCATCTTGAATATCGATGATGATCTGGATGTGCACCTATTTGGAACACCAGGGCAATCCCGATTCAACTTTATGTGGAAAATCCTTTCTAAAGGGGCACTAGGAGCCATCATCCTTGTTGATACCGCATCTGATCGAGCTCTTGCAGAAGCTCAGGACATGGTTAAAACATGGACTGAACTTACCGACTTTCCACTGGTTATCGGTGCAACTAAACAGGATTTTCCAGAGGCAATATCACTGGAGGCTCTGGCGGAAGTTTTAGATTCAAACGATATCCCGATGTTTGCTGTTGATGCGCGGCAACGTGAAGATAATCGAATGCTGGTGATGGCCCTTCTACAAGAGATATTGCTTAGCGAACAGGATCATAATGAAGTGGATCTGTTAGAGCTTTAAATCCCCATAGTGACAAAACAGGAAAGAAATTATCAAATGAATTTCACAACATTCAATGTGGGTGCAATTGGTTCTGAAATTGAAGAAAAAAAGTCTATTACTGCGCTATTACTAGCACCGAAACAGGAGCTTAGTCATAAAGGTGAGTTTACCGGGAAGCCGATCACTCGAATCCACGTATCAGATTCACATGTTCTGAAAATCAACACTTCCGGTGCATTTGATAACAGAGAAATTGCCCATGCATGGTGTGATAAGGTTTTACAGAAGAATCGACAAGTTGGCCTCTACCACCCAAAAAAAACATGGTTTGTGTTGTTTAAAGATGACACATG
>JBEQLD010000007.1:23564-34453 GCA_040326115.1 Mariprofundaceae bacterium
GAGGGTTGGCAACATTACACCTCGCATGTCGCCTTTACATACACATCTCAAGCAATGTGACGCCAGCGAGTCCCTCGCCTGGTTATTGAAGGTCACGAACCTTTATCTTCAACATGCGGCAAAATTAAATGAACGCCTTGATGAGGGTCTGTCCAACTTTGGAATTACTGAAGACGAAACACTCTATTATCTTGATGATGACTTTTATTCATGGGATCACTTCCTCTCTTTTACTGCAATGGTCGCAGGATGGCTTCGTCAGTTTTCAGGAACATGGCTGACCGATGATTTAGCCCATGATTTTGGTACAGAACTGGCAGTGCAACTTAAACAATATTTTTCAGATACTCCGGGAATGGCACCACTTCATATTGTTTACGAGCATCTCGGATCTCAATATGTAAATAAAGAAACAGGGTGCCGCGTTCAGATGATTTGTGATGCACTTATGCGGCCACATAATCCGTATAGCCATAAGCCCGTCACTGATTCAAACCTTGAGAATCAACCAACCATTGCGGACATATGCCGGTGGCTCGAGGAAGATGAACCTGTTGCCATACTCTCTGATATCCATGCAAATGAGCCGGCTCTGCGGGCCGTACTTGATGAATTGAAAAAAAGTGATATTCACCGGATTCTCTGTCTTGGGGATATTGTTGGTTATGGCCCGCATCCTACAGAATGCATTGACCTGTTATGCAAGGCCGGGGCGCTATGCATTCGTGGGAACCATGATCATATGGTTGGCAATGGAATACCGGTACCCAGTATGCATGGCAGTGGATTGCTGGCCGCTCAATGGACAATTTCACATATTGATCATGAGCATCGAAACTGGCTCTCCAACCTGCCTTTGCAACTGCGCCATACTCCATGGATGGCTGTGCATGGGGCTCCTCAGGATCCTACATTTTTCAATGCCTACGTTTACGACAGGACTGCCGAATCCAATCTGCACTGGATGGAAGAGCATGGTTACAAATTTTGTCTGCATGGGCATTCACATTTGCAAGGATGCTTTTCTCTGAAACATGGCCACGTGGAGCGCCAAACTGACATTCAAGAGAGGCGTATCAGTGAGACAACTCTAATATGTCCGGGATCCGTAGGACAACCACGAGGGGGTTCAACTGATGCAAAGTTTGCAGTGATTTATCCGAAATCTTTTCGTCTTACGATGAAGCATTGTGCTTATGATATTGATTTGACAGCCCAGGATATGATCAAACATCGGCTGCCAAATCAGCTGATTCAACGTTTGTGGAGTGGTATATAAAACAGAGGGGCGGGTACAAACCCACCCCCCTCTTCTTAACATCAACTTACTCAATCAAGGGCAGAGAGGCGTCAACTCCTTTGCCGCACGACGTGTTGCAGTCCAACCCATGCCGAGGTTTGCCTTGCGTGAAGTAACCACAACAACGAGCGCATTCTCTTTCTCTTCAACAGTTGTCATGAAATGGTAAGTCCCATCCGTGGCCATCTGAATTTCACGAATCGAGTTGGTTACTTCCTGGCCGCGTTGAGCGCTCAATAACTGTTCTACTGTTCTGACCGTTTTACCACGAAACATATCCACAGCTGCTGCCGCAACTGCATCAATATAGGATTGTGTAAAATAGGGTACCGTATGGTGGGCACCGAGCATTAAACCTGACTCCAGGTCTACGACTGAACAGGCCAGCCCTCCATCAATACTATCTACAAGGTCTTTTAATACTTCATTTATTGTTGCCACTGTTTTTCTCCTTCATTTCTTTTTTTATTCTTTCCAACAAAAGCTCAGGGTTTTGCAACATCGTCAGCCCCCTTACCTCTATACTTTTCACATCTTCAGTAACGGTTTCGGTCATGGTTCCAATCTCTTTTGCTGCCGTACGAGCAGATGAAAGAATTAATCCGATATTGATTCCGGTTTGACCAATAACAGTAAGAATAAGCTCACCGGCATGAAGAATGACTAAGGTGCTTGATTCCGCTTCACTAATTACGTTATCAACCATGGGCTTGCCTGCCTGGCCTGCCAGCGCATCCGCCAAAGAGAGTAATGAAGCACTCATGGCTGCAATGGCATCCATCTCCATACCGGCATCTTGAGATTTACTGGCGACATGTAGGCCATCCTGAGAAGAGACGATGACGGCAGCGACCATGTCAAATTTTTTAATGAGGAGTGCAAGTGTATCATTGCAAAGCCGGAGTTCTGATTCATTCATTTCCATGAAATAATCCTCTGATTCAACATGATCACCGAGTGCATAAACTTCTTTATGAAGCAGCTTGAACTACAGACATTTCGAAAGATCATCACATATGCTCCTTAAAACTACGGGGGTGCTCTGTGGTAATTTTGCTGTTGCTATCAGAAGAATAAAAGGCTGCTCGTCGTGTATAAAGTTTTGTATCAAAAGTGCATGACTGCCCTGTTTTGGCACTAAACAAATAAACCCTATACCATGTTTAAGCTGCGCAGCCTGAGCAATGTCCTGTCCGTTTTTCACCCACGATGGCAATAGTGCGGACAGTTCAAACGGCTCGTCAATTCCTGACTGGCACAGCGATAAGCCTTCACTGTTTGTCAGTGTTATCCAATTAAACCTGTGTTCGGTTCGCAAGTTATTAAGCAGTCGCTCGAGTTTTGATTCCATTGCATCCTTTTATTCACTGTTTTTACATGAAAACACCTTGGCGAGATTAAGGTGAAAAAAGAAATAAGATGTAGGAAAAGGCTTATTTTAAATTGTTAGGTGAAAAAAAACGAACAGCCAAAACTGGAATTTTACAAGAAACCTTTTATAGAGATGTTGATAGAGGCTGATTGAAATGAGATCTGTTTATAAAAACGGAATCATCGATACCCATCGACTGCGAGGCTTTAATTGACCTGTGATTATCTATCTTCCAGAGCTGTTTTAATCGCCTGACTGAACTCATGCACCTTGTATGGCTTGGATAAAATTGTTTCTTGTGAATCTTCATCTATCTTCTGATGGGAGTCATAGCCTGTCACAAAAATAATTTTAGCGTTTTCATCGGTTTCAAGAATCTTTTCAGCGGCTTCACGACCACCCATTTTAGGCATGACTATATCCAGAATAACCAGACCAATCTCATTGCCGTAAACCTTGTAAGCCTCGAGAGCATGCAATCCATTTGTACCAAGCAGCACCTTATAGCCCAGTCGTTCCAACAGATCTGAACCTGTTTTAAGCACACTCTCATCATCATCCACAAGAAGAATGGTCTCTCCATGGCCGTGAGCCACTTCCTCATCAACCGGAGCCATCACCTGCTTCCCATCACCATTTAACAACGGCAGATAAACATGCATAGCCGTACCTTTGCCAGGCTCGCTATCCACAGAGATTGTACCTCCATGAGATAGAATTGTTCCATAGACCATAGCCAGACCAAGGCCTGTACCTTCTCCAGCCTCTTTAGTGGTAAAGAATGGCTCGAAGATACGCTCCAGATTCTTAGTTTCTATTCCACTTCCATTATCAATGACGCTAATACATGCAAACTCTTTGCCTGTAATAGCAGGGTGACTTTTAAGAAATTGATCATCTGCAGTAAAACGCTTCAGTGTCAGTATGATCTCTGCGGCTTTCACACCTTCTACCGCATCTCGCGCATTGTTTAACAGGTTCATGATCACTTGCTGGAGCTGATTAATATCTCCCAGAACCTCCATCTCATTGCCTTCGATATCCTGGCTTAGCCTGATGCTTTCCGGCAGGGCTACCGCATGCATTTTTACAATCTCTTTAAGAAAAGAGGAAATGACCATCGGGTTCATGTTGACGGTCCCTTTGCGGGAGAAGGCAAGCAACTGCTGGATCATGCCTGCGGCACGAAATGATAGAGCCTCAATGTCCTGAAGTCTGGAGAGAGTTTCAGGCAGCTCCCTAACCTCGCTTTTTGCCAGATAGATGTTCCCCGTAATCCCTGCCAGGGTGTTGTTGAAATCATGCGCAATGCCACCGACCAGCGTACCGATTGCCTCCATCTTCTGAGCCTGAAGAAACTGTGCTTCAAGCAATTTACGTTCAATTTCAACGCCTGCTCTTGCAGCAATGATTTTAAATACGTTCTTGGTAGCGGGCAGGAAGTTGTCTTTGCTTCTGGAGAACGCACAAAGAACGCCGATAGGTTTCCCGGACTGATCCTTGATCGGTGCGCCCAGATATGACTCAACGTTTAGCTGTTTTAACTCATCATCTTCGGGGAACAGATTGACAATATTTTCGGGGAAATAACAGATGCCCTCACTGGCAACATTTTCGCACGGGCTTCCCTTTATGTCATAACTGTAATCTTCTATAAATTTACCATCGGCCATCATGGCGATAGCCCTGGCTTTCTGTGAATCGCTTAATTCACTAAGAATAACAACATCAGCATCTATCCAGTGGTAGAGATTCTCAACAGCAGCCTTGAAAAAATCATCTCCAACATGCTCAGCCGTGCTTGCAACGAGTGTCTGCATGGATGATTCAGCCTGTCTCTTCTCTGTAATGTCTGAGAAAGTCACAACAGAGCCGATGATCTCTCCATCTTTTCTGACCGGGAAAGATGAGTAACCTGCCGGGAAGCTCGTACCATCTTTTCGCCAAAACACTTCATCGTCTACGTGTGTGCCACTGCCACTTTTAAAGGCTTTATAGATTCCGCACTCTTCAACCGGATAGTGTGATCCATCACTGCGGGTATGATGAATCAGGTTGTGCATATTGTTTCCAATCAGCTCATCCACATTTTGGTAGCCGGTAAGCTTCAGACACATTTTGTTGGCAAAGGTGCAGTTGCCTTCGAGATCGAGCCCGTAAATCCCCTCGGCAGTCGAATCAAGCAGCAGCCTGATCCTCTCTTCACTATGCAACAGATCCGCTTCACGCTCCTGCACACTCCTTTTCAGAAGATTAAAGCCTTCAGCCACCATGGCGATCTCATCCTGGCGTGTGGTCTTGATATCCCGGCTGTAATCACCGCTACTCATCAACCTCACAATTTTGAGAATGGATTCCAGTGGCGATACGATAATTCTCTCCATGGCAATCACGAGGAAGATAATCAGCAGTATACTGAGCACCACCACGGCCATTGACTCAACAACCAGCTGATTCCACAACGCCTCATACATGAACTTTCTGGAGAGGTATAATTTAACAGTACCGATCTTTTCACCCTCATGAAGCACATCGATGCTATTGAAAACATAATCACCACTAATATTGTTGACAGCATCAATGGGCAGCCACGCTTCATCACGGCTCAAACCGGTAAAGAGCTCCCCATCGCTATAAACAAAGATGGCATAGGTCTCTTTTTCCATCATCTCCGTAGCCAGGATTTCGCCAACCCAGTCGCCATCCAACTCCCAGAGGGGAAGCTCAAGATTTTGTGCCAGTCGCATGGCCTTTTGCTCGCCCGCTTCTGTCAGTTCCTGATTCAGGTGCCGCTCTTCCTGCACATATTGATAATATTCAAAAGAGCTTAATACAGCGATCACAATCAACAGCAGTGCAAAAATAATTTTGCCCTTAATGCTGTTAAGCAAAACAGTCACTCTTCCGGCTCCATGAGATTAAAATTATATATCTGCTGAAACTTCTTCAATTGATGGAACCAGCCTTCCGGCACATGACCCTTGTCATAGTAGCTCTCAAGGATTTTGTTATACTTTCCACTCTCAATGATACGTTTCAGCCCCTGGCTGTATCGCTCTCCAAGTTTTGCTGGATTGGCACTGTTTTGAGCTACCATAATGGCAATTGGCGAGGCTGAGCCAACAAGTTTTATCTCCTCAAATGCATCAATCTCATCCGGAAACAGATTCCTGATAACCTGATGCCCAACCAGATCGATCTCTACACAGAGATCAATACGGCCCCGTTTCAGCTTTTTAAACAGTGATGCCTGAGTGTAACTCTCCTCAAACTGAACACCTGAACGTTCAAACGCAGCCTTGCTTACAACTGTTCCCTTCAAAACACCCACTCTGTACCCCTTCAGATCAGCCATGCTTTTCACCCGGATGGGTTCTCTGAACTTCTCTTTATAATAGAAGATAGATACATAATAGACGGCAATGGGTACAACTGCTGCAAAATCCTGATTTCTCATATAAAAAGCGGGATTGCCAAGGTCGTTGTTATTGTCATCTTCAATCAATCGTTTCAGTGGTTTGTAGTGAATATTTGAGACCAGGCCAGCCTCTTGGGAAATCGCATGGACGATCTCTCCGGCCATACCATTATAGGGAAGCGATGCCGACCAGTAGGGTGGGCTCTCATTGGCCTCAAGGTTCACAATATCACCCTCGGCGCTGGCCAACCCAATGGAGAGGCAAGCCCATACCACCGATGTACAAACTGCAAACAGCTGCCTCATGACATTTCACCTCTATTTTTGATGATACTGAATCCTCTTCAAGTAGCCCTCGGCACGCTGCTCATCCATATGCCCCTTCAATATTTCCAGATAACTGCCATCAGCAATCATTTTGGTGAGAGCCTTCCTGAACTTCTCAGCAGCAGCCACACCATCCGCATGCTTCCTGTTAAAAATCACATAGATAATCTCATCATCATAATCAGCTATCTCCATGACAACAAAATTGCCCTTCTCTTCAGGCATATATTTTTTTATCAGCCATTCAACGGATAGGCTCGGCACACCAATAAAATCTATCTTACCACTCTTCAACTTCTTCAACAGAGACATTGTCCTGCCATGCACAACCTCAATCCCGGCTTCATTATATGCAGTGTTATCCTCTCCGGGATGAGAGCCATACCGTTTGCCCTTCATGTTTTTCAGGTCACCCTTCCATGCAAGACCATCCGGATATGAGCCTCTATAGTAGTAGTGTCTCTCCGGAGCAGCCACGACAGGAACAAAGATCAGGCTCTTCCCATCCGCCTTGCTAAATTTAAAATGATGTCCCATCACGGCAATGGCATTCTCCTGGCTCAGGTAGTACCTGACCATTCGCTGTAGCGGAAGTGTTGTAATCACTACATCAATCTCTCCGGCTGCCAGCGCTGCATCCGAAATCTCAGTTGCAATTCCGCCGCCCGCCACCTCCATCGAGATAAACGGCACGATGTCGACTGCGTAGATCTCACTCTTATCAACCGCAAAGAGTGAGCCTGTCACTCTAGGTCCAGTGGCACCGGCCACTGCCGGGATCATCAGGGCCAAAAACAGAAACAGAGGAACTCTGTGTAACATCTTTTTGAAATTTCCAGTATTCATCGCTTACTCCTGCCTAATCCGCAACGGCCGAGGCCGACTGTACAAGCACCTTGTCCCAGAGCTCGAAATGGTGGCCAAAGGGGTTGGTCTGACTCATAAAAATGGTGATTTTCTTCTCTTTTGGATCGATACTGAAACGGGTGGAGTAGATGCCTGCCCATTCATAGGTGCCTACATCACCACTATCAACCGAATGCTCGCGATCCTGCTGAATGGCAAATCCCAATCCAAATTTCCAGCCCTTGCTGTGCAGGAATTCCGCATCAAATTTCCCACTGTGGTTGGTTGCCGTCATCAGCTCGACACTCTTTCGGCTGAGCAGACGAACGCCATCAAGCTCACCACCATTGAGGTACATCTGTGCAAAGCGGAAATAGTCGTAGACTGTAGAGATAACATTGGCACCGCCGGCGAGATATTTGCCGGAGAGCATGTGGGCATCGGTTGGACAGAGCCACAGGTCGCCGGAGACTATGGGTTTATCATCCGCGCGAACCAGCGAACCTTTCCAGTCGCTCTTCCAGACGGCTGCGAGACGGGGAAGCTTCTCTTCGGGAATAAAGAAGTGACTGTCTCTCATCTTCAGTGGTTTAAAGATGCGCTGTTCAACAAATGCATCAAACTTCATACCGGAGACCACTTCAATTAGATAGCCAAGCACATCACTGCTCAGGCTGTAATCCCACAGCTCTCCCGGATGTTTATAGAGCGGCAGTCTGGCCAGCCGTTTGACCATATCTCCGATCTCCTCATCAGGCCTGCAGAAGCCATCGGTAATGCCCGCCTCTTTATACATATCAACCAGCATCTGCCTGCCGCGGTCGGGATAGACGTCATTTAGAAAAAGGTACATCAGCCCGGATGTGTGGGCCAAAAGGTCGCGTACCTGAATTTCACGTTTCACCGGCTCCAACCTGTAGGGGAATGGGGATCCCTTCGGCATCGGCACCAGCACCTTCTGGTTTCTGAATTCAGGGATATATTTAGCAACCGGATCGGAGAGCAGGAGTTTTCCCTCTTCATAGAGCATCATGATCGCCGTACTGGTGATGGGCTTGGTCATTGAGACGACCCGGAACATGGTGTCTCTCTTCATCGGTTTGCCGACATCGGCAAGTCCGGCGGCTCTGAAATAGGCGATCTTGCCCTTACGCGCCACCATCACCACGGCACCGGCAATCTTCTTCTGCTCAATATGGCGATCAATCAGCGCATCCATATTCTTCAAACGCTCTGACGAGAGCCCCACCTTTTCAGGTTTTACTATTTTAAAGTTTGCGGCAGATACCGGCGAAACAACAAAAAAGAAAATCAAACACAATATGGTAATTAACTTCATCATCACTCCTCTCGTTCTGGCCTTTTATCTATCGGAATATCAGAGGTTCTCTTTAACAAAGCTTCATCAAAAAAACTGCCTGAAGAAAAGACCATACATCGTGTATGATTATAGCATAATTTTGGTGTTCCGGGGGAGTGACTGAATGAACATTCAGAGTCGAAAGTGATTGTTTATAAACGTTTAGTTGTTCCAGTTGTTTAGATGCATATAGGCAATCGCAGCAAGCGCCTTGATATGGGCTTTATCGCTGTTAAGTGCCGGGATGTAATGAAACTCTTTACCACCTGCTTCAATGAAATAATCCCGATTTTCCACTTCAATCTCTTCGATTGTCTCCAGACAGTCAGAAGAGAAGCCGGGACAGATCACATCAACACGACCCACGCCTTCCGCGCCCCATGTCTTGAGCGTCTCATCGGTATAAGGTTTTACCCACGGCTCTTTACCAAAACGGGACTGATAGGAGACAAGCCATTCGCCCTCTTCCAGCTCCAGTGCCTCGGCCAGCAGCCGTCCTGTCTTTTTGCTCATGCAGGGGTATGGATCGCCATTTTCAAAATATCTTTGAGGAATACCGTGAAAAGAGATCAAAAGACGATCTGATTTGCCGCTAGCTTTCCAATGTCTGCGCACACTGGCTGCCAGTGCATCGATATAGGCAGGGTGTTCATGATATGTACTGATCATTCGAAGTTCAGGAACTCTGCGCCACTGCTTCAGTTGATCTGCCACCGCATCAAACGTTGAGCCTGTCGTGGTCGCTGAGTATTGCGGATAGAGCGGAAAGACAAGAATACGCGTACACCCCTTCTCACGCAGGGCCTGAAGGCCGGAGGCAATGGATGGATTGCCATAGCGCATCGCAAGCTCCACATGCGCGCTCTCTCCCAACAGCTCCTGAAGACCTGCCTGCTGATCAAGGCTATGCAGCATCAGTGGAGAACCCTTCTCGGTCCATACCGACTTATAGGCCGCCGCGGATTTCGCAGGGCGGGTATTGAGAATAATTCCGTTGAGAATCAGCCACCATTTCCAGCGCGGCTGCTCCACAACACGGGGATCCCAGAGGAACTCTTTCAGGTAACGCTTCAAAGCTTGCGGCGTCGGTGCATCAGGTGTGCCCAGATTGGTCAGTAAAACACCAATCGAACCCCTCTCTCCATGCTTAAAACTGCTTTTTGCTGTAAACGTCACTCACCACTCCTGACTTTTCATCACGGATTGAAATCCATATCATTGAAACCATATCGGTATAACTACAACTAAACAAATTCCCACCGGTCAAACATTGCCGCCTGACCTGCAGGCTTACCCTGTTCATCCATCAGATTCCAAACCACGGCATCTCTGATCCGGAAACGCCTGCCACTACTGGAGATGCGAATCCCGGAGTAATCATCGATATAACCCTGCTCGGAAACTCTTTTAAGAAGCCTTGATCGTTCATCCCGATTCATCGTTTCAGCAGATAGTCGCGATGGCAGAGATGTAATGGCATTCCAATCCATTTCGAATAGTTCCATCGCCTTCGCATTGGCATAATTAAATATCGGATCAGAGTCGGTGCTGTGTGAAATGACAGCAAAGGGTGCATCAAACAGAAACCGTGCTGCATCCAAATCATTCAGCTTTGATGGAACAAGATTCTGCCCGCTCAACTGCTTCAGACTCTCTCTCAGAATTGATACATGAGCGGCATAAAAACTATTGGACTCACACGGCTCTTCCAGCATTAGCAAAACAGACAGTGAACCGGATCAGGACATGATGAAAAAGACAACCATGGCAAGTTTCACATAGAAAGTTGAGAGAATCAGAGATGCAATTGATGTTGTCACAAGTGGGTAGAGTTTATGTTTAGAGAAAACATAACGCGGTAGAAAAGAGAGGCCGCCCATGAATCCTGCAAGCCCAAACATGAAGCCATGAAACCCCAGACTACCACCCATCTCTCCCATGGTATTTTCCAGCCCGCCAAACACAAAGTTTGCCAACCCGATGGGGAGCAGCCATGCGAGATAGATGAAGAGATACTCTACCACACTCCACTTGAGTCCCTCTTTACGACCCAGCCTGACAATAAGCCAGACAACCAGATTCGCAGGGACAGCAAATATAAGAAGTGAAGTAATATATAAATTCATGCGCGAACCTTATCGACTAAGGATGCTTCGGGAAAGCCGGAGCATCCGGGCCATGGAAGGCCCCTCAAAATAAATTGATTTACTATCTTATTTTGTAAGCGAAGGTAAAACGATGCTTTTACCTTCGCGTCCAAGAAAAC
>JBEQLD010000007.1:34463-36406 GCA_040326115.1 Mariprofundaceae bacterium
CCAGCAACTCAACCATCCGCTCACCGAGTAGCGTCGGGTTACGCTCTACAGCCACACCTGCCGCTTCCAGTGCGGTAAACTTGGCTTCGGCCGTGCCTTTGCCACCGGAGATGATTGCACCAGCGTGGCCCATGCGTTTGCCTTTCGGAGCCGTTGCACCTGCAATAAAAGCAACCACGGGCTTGCTCACATGATCACGAATAAACTCTGCTGCATTCTCTTCATCAGAACCGCCAATCTCGCCGATCATCACCACGCCCTCTGTCTGATCATCAGCCTCAAACAGGCGCAGAGCATCGATAAAGTCCATACCATGGATCGGATCACCACCCATACCGATGCATGTACTCTGGCCAAGCTTGGTTTGGGTCAGCTGATCAACCGCTTCGTAGGTCAATGTACCGGAACGGGAGATGACACCGACACGGCCCGGCAGATGAATGTGCCCCGGCATAATACCGATCTTGCACTCGCCCGGTGTAATCACCCCCGGACAGTTCGGCCCGATCAGAACCGAGTCAGAACCTTTCAGGTGCTCTTTCACCTTCAACATATCCAGAACTGGAATTCCCTCGGTGATACAAGCGATCACCTTGATGCCTGCGTCGGCAGCTTCCATAATCGCAGCCGCAGCAAACGGTGGCGGCACATAGATCACCGATGCATCCGCCCCCTCCTGTTCAACAGCTTCTTTGACTGTATTAAATACAGGACGATCAAGGTGAGTCTGCCCACCCTTCTTCGGTGTCACACCACCAACAAAATTAGTGCCGTAAGCAATCATCTGCGTGGAGTGGAATGTGCCCTGTTTGCCGGTAAAACCCTGACAAATCACGCGTGTGTTTTTATCTACTAATACGCTCAAGAGATCGCCTCCGCAGCCAGAGTCGCTGCCTCATCCAGGTCACCAGCCCACCGAACATCAAGTCCTGCATCATGAATCAATTGACGCCCCTCCTCTTCGTTGGTACCGACAAGTCGCATCACAACAGGAACACGCATCGGATGAGTCTTGATCGCTTCGAGCAGGCCATGGGCGATGATATCGCAACGGACAATGCCGCCGAAAATATTCACCAGCACCGCTTTCACATGATCATCGGTAAAGAGCAGTTTGAATGCCTCTCTTACCGCTTCAATCGTGACGCCTCCACCTACATCAAGAAAATTGGCAGGCTTCTCACCTTTAAGTTGAATGATATCCATGGTCGCCATGGCAAGGCCCGCGCCATTAACCATGCAACCGATACTTCCATCAAGGGCAATATAGTTAAGCCCTGACTTGGCCGCCTCGGTCTCGCGTGGATCCTCTTCATCGAGATCTCGCATCGCCAACGTATCCTGCTGACGGTAGAGCGCATTATCATCGATTGAAATTTTTGCATCCAATGCAAAATGACCATCTCCGGTCAGAACCAGCGGGTTCAACTCCAGAAGGCTTGCATCCCGCTCTAGAAAAAGTTGATAAAGATTCCGGATAAGCTCCCCGAACTCGGTTCTAACATCATCCCTAAGACCCAGAAAGACATCCATCTCAGTAGCCATGCTGTCAGTCACGCCTGTTTCACTATCAATCGGCATGGTCAGAATTTTTTCAGGGGTAACTTCAGCTACATGTTCAATATCCATACCGCCTGATGGGCTCACTACAAATGATACAGTCTCGGTCTCGCGATCTACCAGCAGGCTGAGATAGAACTCATGATCAATATCCAGCCCCTCTTCCACATAGACCTTACGAACCTGCTTGCCTGCTTCACCCGTCTGTTTGGTGACCATGTTCGAACCAATCAGTTCAGATGCGGCGACGCGAACTTCATCACAGGATTTGCAGATTTTAACACCGCCGGCCTTACCGCGACCTCCGGCATGAATCTGAGCTTTTACCACCCAGACAGAACCACCCAGTTCTTTCGCTGCAGAAACAGCCTCATCAGCACTCA
>JBEQLD010000080.1:0-8432 GCA_040326115.1 Mariprofundaceae bacterium
GGATCACGCCCAAGATAAACGATGCCCATGGCGCCTTTACCAAGCTCTTTTTCAACTTCATAGCGCCCAAGAGTGGGCGCATGCTCTATGCCATCCATCAGCATGGATGTTGCATCAATGGATCCGCCTTTGAGCATGACATTCCATTCAAGTTTGTCTGCTTTATCCCGGCGCGTTTTAACGTCTCTGAACCCGGGTTTGCGCGACAGGATAAAATCGTATGCTGTGACTGCTTTACCAAATCGACGTTTGCGTTCGAAGTCGATGGCCAGATTATATATCAGATCAAGATTGCCATCGTTGGCGGGAAGGTTGCGAAAGCAGTCCATCGCCTTGTCGAGCATGCCTCGATCCTGATAGGACATGCCCAGTTCCCGATTGGTATGGGCAGAGTCAGCCAGATGCTTCAGATGTTGTGCGCTGTAGATACGTCTGGTTGTGAAAATAATATGCCCCAGCAGCAGTAGAAGTGCAGGAAGGCCTGTCTGTAACCAGCTCTGTTGGGCTACCATCAGATACTGGCTGGTGCTGATCAGGGCAAAAATCATGATCAGCGTAATCAGTGTTGCAGGCCATGCCCGCATCCGGGGAATGGCAATGGCCAGATATAGTGTGATCAGCAGCAGCAGGGAGAATTCAATCCAGACATATGTGAGCGGTCTTTTGTAATAATCATGATCAATAATACTGGCAATGGCCTGGCCGGTCAGATCCAGCCTGTCCATGCGACCAACGGGAGTGATATAGCTCTGTTCTTCATCAAGCCCAATTAATACGATTTTATCTCGCAGGCCCAAACTTGCGCGGTCGGCTTTTAGAACATCATTTGCCAGATAATCTTTAAAGGGCGAGTCAGCCCCTTCGGGAAGATAATAACCGATATTGAGCTGCATACCGGGGGTGGTCTGGATGATCTGTTCGCCAAGGGTAATTGAGCGGTGTGTTTTCATACCGATATGGCGTGCTTTTCCAGTGATGACCCGGTCAGCGACCAACAACGCAAGTGAAGGGAAATATTTTCCATCGGAGAGGATGACCATGGGCACACTGCGAACGGGCTTATCCTGCAGGTCAACATACTCGATATGGCCGACACCGGATGATTTTCTGGAAAAAGCAGGGATAGGCAGTCTAAAGGCCCGGTCCTGAAGTGCTGCCAAATCGGCTTTGTTGGCGATCAGGCGTTCTGATGGTCCCATTTTTCCATCAGTGACATCACGAATTCGGAATACCTTGATCAGCTTGGCCTCTTCAATGGGGTCTTCGCTGTTGGATCCCGGCTCCATAGCCAGAAAAATACTTTTGGTTTTTTTGATGGCGGATACGAGTTTTCTGTCTGCGTTCAGATTCTGTAGGGCTTGCTGTGAAATTCTGCGTACTTTGGAGGCTGTTTTTTTGCCCATGCTGCTCTTGGCCAGCTCCTGAAGCTCTTCAAAATAAACCTCTCCCGGCACGGGCTGGCTGGCTGATAGTGGTAACATCAGTGCAACGGCCTTGGGGCGTTCCGAAGCAACCACATCGAGAATGTCTGCAAGTTTTTGACGAAGGCTGAAACGTTGATCCGGTTCCTGTGAAGGTTTGGTCTCCAGACGAATGATGGCAATATCTTTGGTTGCGCCTGCAATTCGATGACCAAAACCCTGCCCACTATCGTACAGCGTGCCTTCAACCTGCTCAAAAAGAGGCAGGTGCAATGCCTTGCCTGTAGCAAAAATGGTAAGCAGCAGTATGGCTATAAACCAGCCATGCTTTACAAAACTCAATCGTTCCAACTGTTTTCCCCCGGCATGGTCAGATGTAATTTTCACTTCGCTTTGACGAGCGAATTAGTACTTTTCAAGTGTAAGTCGAAGTTTGCCTGAATGCCATTAAACATTACCACGGCTTTGGCCTTTCGCTCATTTGCAGAGTTTCATTTCAGATTGTTGAGTGAAGTTTTTACGAGACCAGGATAAGTGCGTCATGTCTATGGTTCAATATTGGCATGATACTTGTAAGGAAATTGATGAGTGATGTGACCATTTCAATACAGGGGCGGATGGCACATGAAGGAGGCCATGGATGAATACTTTTCGTGCAAAGAAAATTGCGGATCATTTTTCCGGTGTCGGCACATTTTATGTCAGTAATAATCTACATGGTGTGAGCGTAAGCTACATGGGTTATCAGGCATGTTTTGAAGATGAGCAACAATTGTGGGCATTTCTTTTCCATATTGCTCAGGCCAGTCATCAGGAGAGTTTGATTGAAGAGGCAGAGGCAAAACTTATCGCCTGATTTGATTTTTCATCAGCTGCGTCGGGTTGTTATGCCGCAGACCGTCATGCTTCAGATTGTTATATTTCAGACTGTCATGTTGTATAAACAATGAAGTGAAATATTTAACGATAATTTTATATTTGATTCATTAGCATCCGGTTGAACGAAATAGAACATTGGAGAAAAAAGTGAAAGTAATTTGGATATTATCAGCATTTATGCTGTTTGGTTTAAATGCATGTGGCTATAGCGTGGAGAGCCTGGCAGAAGATGATGAAACCCGTCATCAGATTCTAAAAGAGTGCGCGGATATGGGGGCTGCCTCAAAAGATGAGGTGAAGTGCCAGATTGCAGCCAAGGCCCAGATTGAAGCGGCCAAGCGATCAGTGAAGAGCGTATTCGAATAATTTTCTAAAGAGTCGTGAGCAGAGTCACATCACTCTGCTGAATTATCATAGAGATTGAGTGCATATCGTAAGGGATGTCCTGACTGTTTCAGCACACTCCTTAAGGAGATGCATATGAATCTGTTCCGAGCCAAAAGAATTGCCGATGCCTTTTCACATGTTGGGGGCTTTCGCGTTGAAAACCAGAGTGGAGTAATTTGCGTTAACTACCTTGGAAGCCGTGCCTGCTTTTTTCAAGAGGCCAGCTTCTGGTCTTTTATATTCAATCTGGCTCGTGCCAGCCATGAAGAGAGTCCGGTCGCCAGAATTGAGTCAGAACTGATGGCCTGAATATTATTTAAACTGTTTTAACTGGAGCCCGGTCTTTTCCATGGAAGGCCGGGCTTTTTTACGCTTTTCTTTTAAGCAGATAGATCCAGACGGTTCCAGCCACAATCATGGCTGAGGAGAGTAGCATTCCCATGGTTATCGGACCAAAAAGGAAGCCGATATGGGCATCAGGTTCACGGAAATTTTCACAGAAGATTCGGGCTAAGGCATAGCCAACCAGGAAAAGCGCAACGCGCATACCATTCGGCCAGACTTTTTTACGGGTAAACCAGAGGATGAGGAATAGCAGAATGCCTTCCAGTACCATCTCATAAAGCTGACTTGGGTGGCGCGGATCAGGTCCGGCACCCGGAAAGATCATTGCCCATGGAACATCCGCAGCATTGGGGACAACCCGACCCCAGAGTTCGCCATTGATAAAATTACCGATACGTCCGAAAGCAAGGCCAAGCGGAGCAACGATAAAGAACTTGTCCATCAACATCATGAATGGCATGGCATGTTTTTTACAATACCACCAACCGGCAATGATCGGGCCGACCAGTCCGCCATGGAAACTCATGCCGCCCTGCCAGACATAAAGAATTTCAATGGGATGAGCACTGTAGTAACCGAAGTTATAAAACAGAATATAACCAAGGCGTCCGCCGAGAATCACACCCAGTATCAGAGCTGTGAACAGCCCCTCATAATTTTCAGGTTTGATGGTGGTGTTCCACTCGCCTTGCTCAATCAGCAGGCGCTTAGTCAGATACCATGCCAGAAAAAAGGCGATGATATACATCAGCCCATACCAGTGGATGGCAAGCGGGCCAATCTGAATGGCGACGGGATCAATCTGCGGAGCAATCATGCGGCGACCCTACCAGACCATCCATAGAAGGATGAGTCCGAGAAGAACTCGGTAGATTACAAACGGGCCCATACCTGTCCGATCCAGAAATTTCAGGAAGTAGTGAATGCAGATGTAGGCAGAGATGGCAGAGACGGTGTATCCAATGAGAAGCTCGGAAATTGCAACCGTATGATTGGGCTCTTCGATCCACTCTTTTATTTTTAAGCCGCCTGCCAGCGTAATGACGGGAATCGATAGCAAGAATGAGAATCGTGCGGCTGCTTTGCGTGTATATCCGAGCATCAGGGCTGCGGTCATGGTAATGCCGGATCGGGAGGTGCCGGGGATGAGCGCAATGGCCTGAGCAAGGCCAATAAACATGGCATCTTTTAGAGTCCAGGCATCATCCTGTTTCCTCCGTTTTCCTGTTCGGTCCGCCCACCAGAGCAGGAGTCCGAACACAATCGATGCATAGGCGATGACTTCAATAGAACGCAGTTCATTTTCAATAACATCTTTAAAAACCAGACCGGCAATACCAACGGGAATGGTTGCCAGGCCAATAAACCATGCCATTTGACCTTCACGGTCTACTGTCATGGATCGGGCTGCAATGGTTTTACCAAAGCCCTTTGTCATCCCGGAAAGTTCAGTTCGGAAGTAGATAATGACTGCGGTTAATGTGCCAAGATGCACCACGCAATCAAAGGCCAGCCCCTGATCGGGCCATTCGGAAAGCAGTGGCACCAATGCAAGATGTGCCGAGGATGAGATCGGAAGAAATTCAGTCAGGCCTTGAATGAGGGCGAGAGCCATGGCTTGAATAGCGTCAATTGTAGGTTGCACATGCTGCATGATGGAAGGCACTCTACGGCTTGCCGTAAACATGCCAAGCGGCCATTGTTGGTTTGTAGTTTTAATAATTCAGGAGAGTGTGATGAAAGCATTTTTTTCAGGTCTGATGCGCTGGATGGATCGAATTCGAAGGGTCTTGATTAATGGTCTTTTTCTGCTGTTGATTATCATTTTTCTGGGAGCGATTTTTGCAGCCAAGCCGGAAGTGCCGGATGAGTCGGTTCTGGTTATTGAGCCAAAAGGAAAACTCGTAGAGCAAATTGTACGGCCTAGTTCAGATTCATTTCCATTTTCGATTCCATCACCGGATCAGGTGTTGGTAGAGGATGTAAGCCGGGCACTGGAACTGGCCAAGCTTGATCCAAAGATCAAGCTTGTTCGGCTTGAGCTCGATAAACTTCAGCATGCGCCGTTGGCCAAGCTGCAGAATCTTCGCGTTGCAATTGAATCATTTAAAAAGAGTGGGAAGCCGGTTGTTGTTGCAGGACACGCATTTACCCAATCCCAATATTATCTGGCAGCTACAGCGAACAAAATCTATCTCCACCCGATGGGTATGATTGAGCTGACCGGGTTTGCGCTCTACCGGAACTATTTCAAATCAGCACTGGAAAAGCTGAATATCGATATCCATCTCTTTCGGGCAGGAGAGTATAAATCTGCTGCTGAGCCACTGGTTCGCAACGATATGTCCGAGTCTGATCGCACGGCTAACAAAGCATGGCTGGGTACGTTGTGGGAGGCCTACAAAACAGATGTTGCGGTGATGCGCGGCATCACATCAGAACGTATCCAGACCATTCTGGATCAACCTGCACTCTATCTGGCAGAACATGACGGGAACATGGCTCGCCTGATGAAGGCTGAAGGATTGGTGGATGAGCTGGCCGATAGACATGATGCGGAAGATTATATTGCAGGTCTGCTGGGCAAGAAGACATCAGATAAGATTTCAACTATTGGTTATAAAGCTTATCTGAAGGCCACGGATATTGTCATTCCCGAAGCTCCAAGCCAGAACCTGATCGGCGTGGTCACTGCCAGCGGTCCGATTGTAAATGGTAAACAGCCAACAGGAACTGTCGGAGGAGATACTATTGCAGGTCTGCTGCGTGATGCGCGGGAGGATGAACGAATCAAGGCGGTGGTTCTTCGTATTGATTCGCCGGGTGGCAGTGCTCTGGCATCTGAAGTGATTCGTAAAGAGGTTGAAAGAATCAAGGCTTCCGGCAAACCGGTTGTGGTTTCCATGGGCAGTGTGGCTGCATCCGGTGGCTATTGGATCGCAGCACCGGCTGATGAGATCTGGGCACAGCCCACCACCATCACCGGCTCAATCGGCGTGTTTGGCATTATGGCTGGCGTGCATCGTGGTCTGAATGAACTGGGTGTTTATACCGATGGCCTGGGCACAACCACCATTGCAGGAGGCCTGCGTTCAGATCGACCACTCAATCCTGAACTGGTTAAACTTTTCCAGATGGGTGTGGAAGATGTTTATCGTGATTTCATCAAACATGTCTCCACCGGCCGCAATATGGAACCGGCCCGTGCCGATCAGCTGGCGCAGGGAAGGGTCTGGAGCGGTGAGGATGCACACAGGCTTGGTCTGGTGGATCAGTTGGGAGGCCTGAAAGCGACAGTGGCATCGGCGGCCAAGCGTGCGGGTGTGGAAAATGATTACCGGAAAGTGAAAATTGAGCCCAAGATGGAGTTTGTCGATTTCCTTGCAGAGAATCTGCTGGGAGAGATCAGTATTTGGTTTAGTGGTTCGACCCTTTCAAAGATTGCCGCTCTGCCAGTAGCAAAAACATGGCTTGATGGAATTAAGGGACTGGAGCTATTCACCCGTTTTAACGATCCGAAGCAGGTTTATGCTTACAGTGAACTTCCATATTAGTTAGATAAACGAATGTTAGCTTTCGGCCAAAAGCGAGCATTCGCTAAAGAAAAAAGACACTGCATTATTTACAGCAGTTCTTATCAGTCGAAGTCTTAGGCAGATAATCTACCATTGTTCCACGGTGATCGATCTCAAAACGGCAACAGTCGTTAAGCATATCCTTAATCATGGCGCGCCCCCGTTGAATACGAGACTTTGCCGCGGACAGAGAGAGTCCCAGTCTTTCTGCCACATGTTTCTGAGTTAGCCCTTCAACCTCAGAAAGCATCACTGCTTCACGGTAGGTATCTGAAAGATTCTTGATCAGTGGCATCATGCAGCCTTCAATCTCCTGCCTTGCCGTTTCAGCATCATCCTTCTCAGGAGCTACGAGTGTTTCAGGCAGTTCGACATGTGGCTTGTGGGCTCTGTAATAATCGATGATGGCATTACGCGTGATCTGGTATATCCAAGGCCTCAATCTGTTCGTGTCTTTCAAGGAACTAATCCCAGTGTGAATCTTTAGAAAAACATCCTGTAATATATCATCTGCAATGTCAGCATCACTCACACGTGATTGAATAAACCCGTGCAAGGCCGCGTGATATTCCCTCCATATTCGATCAATACTATTCATAATGCCTTAACGGTTTTCCTCACTCTTCTTATCTATTTTTACTATATACCATTTGAAGAGTTAGTAGTGGATAACAATGCGCTATCCACTACATCGCCCGTTTCAACGGATCACTCCGTTGTGCAACACTTCTGTTTTACATCTTCGCAATCACAAGAGCATTCGGCTTCCCTGCAGCACTCCTGCATCGCTTTCCTACATGCGTCCCCGTCACAGGAACAGTTACCGCCGCAACAGCCCTCCGTGCCTTGGTTTTCACTGTTATGTCCACACATATTGTCCTCCTTCTATCTGATATTGAAGCGTTCTCATGACGCCTCATTTCTATAGACGGAGAAGGCGATAAAAAGATGCAGTATTACCATGAAAAATGTCCGGTTTTGACCGAAAGCAGTCGTTCAGTAATAAAAAAAGGGCCGCCGAATGGCAGCCCTTTAATTAGATCAGATTAGAATTACTCGCGGAGAAGTTCGGTGATTCCGGTTTTGGAGCGGGTCTTCTCGTCCACCTTTTTCACAATCACAGCGCAGTAGAGATTCGGGCCACCGGCTTTGCCGGGCATGGAGCCTGAAACTACCACTGAATATGGAGGCACTTCGCCGTAAGTGGTTTCGCCGGTCTCACGATCGTAGATGCGAGTGGATTTGCCGATGTAAACGCCCATGGAGAGCACAGCACCTTCACGAACAATCACGCCTTCCACCACTTCGGAACGGGCACCGATAAAGCAGTTGTCTTCGATGATAGTTGGAGTTGCCTGCAGCGGTTCAAGTACGCCGCCAATACCAACGCCGCCGGAGAGGTGAACATTTTTACCGATCTGGGCACATGAACCGACAGTTGCCCAGGTATCCACCATGGTGCCTTCGTCTACATAAGCGCCGATGTTGACGTAACTTGGCATTAGCACCACTTTTTCACCGATGAATGCACCTTTGCGAACCGTTGCAGGTGGAACCACGCGCATACCGGCCTTGCGGAACATCTGCTCACCCCAGTTGGAGAATTTCATGGGGACTTTATCGTAGTAGTTGGCATCGCCACCATGGATCAACTGGTTGTCGTGCAGCTTGAAAAAGAGCAACACAGCTTTTTTCAGCCACTCGTTGGTCACCCATGTGCCTTCACTGTTTCTTTCGGCAACGCGGACACCACCATCATCCAGTAGCTGGATAGTATGCTCAACTGCATCGCGGACTTCCGCACTGGCTGAACGCATATCCCACT
>JBEQLD010000081.1:0-8174 GCA_040326115.1 Mariprofundaceae bacterium
GTGGACACTGGTTGAACAGGGTGGCGGTTCAGGCGCTCTACTGGTTAATGTGATGGCTATACTTGAGAAAAAAGAGATCAGCCTCCCTAAAATCGTTGCCATTGAAACCAGCTTGCATATGCGGGAGAGGCAGCAGGCACATTACACTGCTCATCATCTGGACGTGTTGTCGGTGAAGAGCGTGGCAGAAGCGGGGGAGCTGGAAAATTGTCTGATGTTCTGTAATGAATTGCCGGATGCTTTCCCGGTAAAGTCATTCATCTGGAAAAATGGCGTACTCACAGAACGTGGTGTGGCTCACAGTCAGGACAGGTTTATCTGGCAGGATGGATCACCAATTGATGATGAATCATTAGAGGTTGATGAACATTTGAAAGCTGCATGGCCTGATAAATATCTAAGTGAGTGGAATCCGAATCTTGTGTCATGGCAGGCAGACGTTGCCAAAATGATCAAGCGAGGGTTTCTTTTTTGTGTGGATTATGGTTATTCCCAACGGGAGTATTACCGTCCCCAGCGCATTGAAGGAACCCTGTTAGGGCATCGAAATCATCAGGTGGTTGAGAATGTGCTGGAGAGGCCGGGTAGCTGCGACATTACTGCCCATATTGATTTTTCCTCCCTGTGCAGGATTGGCGAGCGCGTAGGGTTAAAGGCCGGATGCTTTATGACTCAGGGTGCATGGCTGGCACAAACACCTTCTGTTCAAAGACATGTGGAAGCACTGGCTGCCAGGGGAGATGTGGAAAGCGTTCAGGAACTTGCCCAGGCCAAACGGATGTTACTGCCCTTTGGAATGGGAGAAACATTTAAACTGTTGGTGCAGGGAGCGAATATTGAGCATACTGCGCCGGATTATCTGAATCAGTTTAATCGGCTGGACGATCTGACAACAACAAGGGGAGTTGCTTGACATGTGCAAGGATGCGTTAACAATCGACTATTATGCGCTGTCAAACATGTTCCCTGGAGAGTTCGGACGATCTGGATTTTTGCCCTCACTGCGGGGCTGCCATGATTGATAAAAAACATTCGCCGCATCTTGGGCAGTATCGTCTTGATAACAAGCTCGGCGAAGGTGGCATGGGCATTGTTTACCAGGCAACCGATGAGAAACTGCACCGTGAAATTGCCATCAAAGTATTGCATCCGCATCTGTTGCAGAATGAGAACCTGAAAGAACGTTTCCGCCGTGAGGCACGCATGCATGCCAAACTGATGCATCCGAATGTGGTGACTCTCCTGTCGCTTTATGAAGATGGCGAGCACATGGCGCTGGTCATGGAGATGGTGCATGGCAAAAACCTGAAAGAGTATCTCAAAGTTAATCCGTCGCTCTCACTGGTTGATCTGGTAAAAATCTGTGATGCGATACTGGCCGGTCTTGATGCCGCGCATCATCTGGGCATGGTTCATCGTGATCTGAAACCTGCCAATGTACTTCTCTCTACCGATGGCGCCATTAAGTTGATGGATTTTGGGCTGGCCAAGCCTCAGCGTGGTGAAGATGACCTGACTCAGAGTGGTGCGACTGTCGGTTCATTCCGTTATATGGCACCGGAACAGATTCTGAATCAACCTGTTGATGCCCGTACCGACCTCTATGCGTTCGGTATTCTTCTCTACCAGATATGTACCGGAAAACTTCCGTTTGATGCGACTGCTGGTGGTGGTGGCGAGTTTGAGATTATGGAGAAACAGGTTCGTGAAGAGGCTGTAGCACCGCATGAATTGGTGCCGACACTTCCGCTTGATCTTTCTGACCTGATACTTCGTCTGCTGGCAAAAAACCCGGCAGATCGTCCTTTGGACTGCAAAGAGGTTCGTGATGATCTGCATTCACTGTTGCGACAGGAATCAAAAGATTCCAAGGGTGAAGCCATTCGTATGCCAACCAGACTGGCGAATGAAGATTCCAATGCTGATATCGCCAGAGGACTGCTTCGGGCACTGGCTCAGAATATTTTCGGGGTTATTCGTCAGGCTTCAGGATCAGTAAAGCCCGGAATCACGACTGTGCAGGAAAAAGTAGAGAAAACGGCAACATCCCTGCCAGTATCGAAGCGGTGGCAAGCACCTTTAACTTGGGGTGCGTTGGCACTGTTTATGGTTGGTATTGGCTGGATTCTTATCAGTGTAATTAACCTGGCTGAGCGCCCTACAGCAGCATCATCCATTGATCCAACTTTAGAGGCCACACAGGAGACTCCATCGAAGGTGGATAAACCTGCGGTCAAGCCTGCAGCAAAACCAGTTGTGAAAAAACCTGTGGTCAAGCCCGCAGTAAAACCAGTTGTGAAAAAACCTGTAGCAACGGTTGCTAAAACTCCTGTCAAAGCCACTGTTAAAACTGTTAAAAAGACAGCCACTAATAAACCCGCAACCACCAAAAAAGTGAGCCGTTCAGTCACCTATTATGTTGAGCATAAGGTAGTCCACAGCGATAACAGCAAAGTAGACCCGAAAAAGCCACATGAATTCAGGGGCGGAAGCAAAGTCTGGTTCTCTTCTTTAAAAGAATATAAGTGGAAAGATAAACTCCACTCTTTCAAAAAAGGTCAGACCAGACTCTATTTGAAAAAACCGGTTTCTCTTTCCAGAATTGTCCTGAGAAAAGCGAGTGTTGGAAGACTGCCGTTTAGAGAGGCTGGCTATATCACACTGTCGGTTCAGAACAGTAAAGGCCAGTGGACCCAGCTATTTGAGAGAAAAGGGGATGATGTTGATATTCCGGTCTCTTTCACAGGTCCAAGAAATGCCCTTAAAGATGTGAAAAGTGTCAGGCTACGCTTCAGGACGCCTGAACCGATCAGGATTGGTCCCATAGACCTTATTCGTTGAGTGAAAATCCGGAACTGACAGGCCAGGTTGAAAAACTGCTTCCGGGCGGTGAGGCGCTGGTTCGTTCAAACAGTTCGATATTTCTGGTTTCCAATGCCGTTCCAGGCGACAGGGTCACCATCCTGCCTGCAGGTAAAAGACGGGGTGTTCAGAGAGCCTCACTTCAAACAGTTGATAAAGCTTCAATAGACAGGATTCAGGCAGCATGTCCTGTCGCAGATAGCTGCGGCGGCTGTTCGCTTCAATACCTGAATCCCGCCAGGCACGCTGAGATTAAATCAGAGTGGGTACTTGATCTGTTTCGCAACTCTTTTAACAGATCAACGCTGTGGATTCCTGCCGTTGAACAGGCAAGTGCCCGCAGGCGCAGGGTTCACTGGTCTGTTGGTGAAGATGGGGATGGAAAATTTCTAGGATTCAAGGCCGGTGCCTCGCATAACATTGTTCGACACCAACACTGTATGGTTGTTTCTGACCCGTTAAACCAGCTTCGGGAAACAGTTGAACTGAAGATAGAACAGGGAGCTTTTCCTGATGTGGAGTCGGTGCAGGCCCTTGAGTTGAGTGACGGTATTCATGTTATTGTTGAATTCGGCTCCAAATCTGAAAACAGATCGGAATCACTGCCGGATCAACCGGATGGGATGAAGAGTGCGATAAATGAAATGCAGCTACAGTGGTGGTTCAGAGCCGGTTCCGGAACCATTCCAATCACCAGACCTGTTGCTCTTCTGCATGATAGAATATTATTGGATGATGTTGAGATTGATATTCGAGTCGGACCTGATGACTTTGTTCAGGGGCAGGCAGAAGGAAATAGAGAGATGATCAGTCAGATTGTCGACTGGAGCCAGCAGGCGAAATTTGTGGTTGATCTGTTTTCAGGTGTTGGCAACCTCTCTCTGCCCATTGCCAGGGCAACAGGTTCCCGTGTGATCGGAGCTGAGTTAAACCTTACCAGTGTCCAGGCTGCTAACGCCAACGCCAAACGACTCGGGCTCAACGCCCAATACAGGCAGGTAAACCTGTTTGAAACATTTGATGCGGACTCCTATGCAGGGGCTGATTTGATCATTCTTGATCCACCCCGGCGCGGGGCAAAAAAAGTTTGTGACATGATGGGGCGTCTGCTGCCTGCAAAAATTATCATGATTAACTGTGACCCGGCTTCCGGAGGCCGGGATGCCGATACCCTCCAGTCTCTGGGTTACAGGCTTCATACGTTAAGGGCGTTGGACCTTTTTCCCTATGCCGGTCATGTTGAGGCAATGAGTTTATGGGTCCGATGAATCGCCTGTCTGTAGTATTCATTCTGCTATCGCTCTTTCTGCTTGGCAGTTGTGAATACTCTTCAAATGGCCGGGAGGGCATCAAGGTTGGTCTGTCTCAACTGCCAATGAGTCTTGATCCCCGTTACGCTACAGATGCAGCTTCACATCGGGTCCAGGAGTTTCTGCACTGTGGATTGTCACGTCTGGATGATCAGTTTCTTCCTCAGCCTGATCTGGCTGAATCCTGGAAACATCCCGACCCGTTGAGTTGGGAGTTTACCTTAAAACAAAACATCCGTTTTCATGATGGTGGGCTGGTTCGTGCCTCTGATGTTGCGGCCACTCTGAATGCGGTGCTGGATCAGACAATGGCAAGCCCGCTGAGAGCGGGGCTGGCTGCCGTTAGTGAAATCAAAGTCCTCGCTGATAACCGAATTCGAATCGAGTTGAACAGGCCGGATGCTTCACTGCTCACCAGGCTTTCTATCGGGATTATTCCCGCATCGATTGCAGGGCAGGGGCACGCACCCAGAAATATGATTGGTTGTGGCTCTTACCGCCTGCTTTCTTGGCAGGGAAACCAGCTTGATATTACTCCTGCAGATGGATCTTCGGGGCTGAACCACATTCGTTTCATCGGGGTGAAGGATCCGGTCACACGAAGTATGAAACTTGTGCGTGGAGAGATTGATTTTACTCAAGGGGATCTGCCACCCCATCTGCTGCCATATCTGCAGAAGCAGGCGGGGATAGAGATTCAGTATGAACCATCCACTACCTTCTCCTATATCGGGCTGAATTTTCAGGATCGCTATCTGAAAGATCTGCGTGTTCGCAGGGCACTGGCATTGGGACTGGATCGAAGGCGGTTGAAAAAAGCACTCTACTCAGATCTTCCGGAGCTTGCAGAGACTGTTTTAACCTCATCTCACTGGGCAGTTGCAACGCTTTCCGAAACTCCCTTTGACCCTGCAGAAGCCGAAAGACTTTTGGACGAGGCCGGGTTTTCGAGGGATGCAGAGGGTGTGCGATTTCACCTGACTTACCGGACAAGTACCAATCCAACCCGACTTCGACTGGTTACCGCCATTGCCGATGGTTGGCAGAAGCTTGGCGTAGATGTTTCGATTGAATCTCTGGAGTGGGGTGGTTTTTATGCCCGTATCAAGCGCGGGGACTTTCAGGTTTTCTCACTGGACTGGGTAGGTATTACCGATCCGGATATCTATCGCTGGATCCTGCATTCAGAGATGTGGCCGCCTTCCGGATCGAATCGCGGCAGGTATGGTAACAGCCGGATGGATAGGTGGCTGGATGCTGCTGCAGGCAGGGAGATTCAGGAAGAGAGGGCGCTTCTCTATGCCAAAGTACAGCAGCAGATGCAGGCTGATCAGGTCTATATTCCGCTCTGGTATCAGCCGGTGATCGCAGTTTCCGGCCCGCGAATCCGTGGTTTTAAACCAGCCCCAGATGGTAGTTTGCGATCACTTCAAACAGTGAGTATCACGAACTAAATCAGCTCCAGAGCTATTCGCTTCAGACAGCAGCCCTGAAAGAATATAACCAGCTTGCAATCTTCCGCTATCTGCCTATGATTCGACAACTTGAAAAAGTGGGCCGTGGCTCGCTTTTTTTGTTTTATAGGCTTCGGGATGTTTGAATGTAGAAGCTGGTTTGTGTTGAAAGGAGCAGATAGTGAGTCTGGAATCAAAAGTTTTTGAACTGGTTACTCCTATTGCTGAAGAGCTTGAAGTGGAAATTCTTCGTGTTCGCATTGGCGGCTCCGAAGGTAGTCAGCTGGTTCAGGTGCTTGCAGATCGTAAAGGCGGTGTGGATTCAGATGCACTGGCCCGTATTAGTCGCGGTTTGGCTCTGCAGCTGGATGTGGAAGATTTGATTGAAGGCAAATTTCGCCTTGAGCTCTCTTCTCCGGGATTTAATTGGCCACTTGAGACTACTGCTGATTTTGAGCGCTATCGGGGTGACTGGATCAAGGTGACCTTTAAAGATGGATCCGAACACGCTGAGGCTATTGAAGGCGAGAACATGGGCCCTGAGCAGGATGGCTTTCTGATTCAGGAGCGTGGATGTGAGCCTCAATACTTTGCACAAAGCGAAGTGAAAAAAGTTGTTCGCGCAGTGAACTGGAAAAAAGTTTCAAGCGGGAAAAAGTAAGTTTAATTTATTGATCGATTGATTTGTTGATCGAAACAAGATTGGAAGAGGATAGCAGACAATGAATGTTGAAATTTTACAGGTAGCCGATGCAGTGGCTCGTGAAAAATCTGTTGATCGTGAGCTGGTGATCGAGGCCATGGAACAGGCCATTAAAACTGCTGCTCGCCGTACTTACGGTAATAAAACCATTGAAGCCGTTGTTGACCGTGAAACGGGTGAGATGAAGTTAAGTCATGTGCGCACCGTGGTTGAAGAGGTTGAAGAGGAAGAGAATGATCTGACTCTGGAACAGGGCAAAGAGATTGATCCAAAAGCTGAGATCGGCACTGAATTCCGTGAATCACTTCCTCCGATTGAACTGGGTCGTATTGCTGCCCAGACAGCCAAACAGGTGATCAACCAGAAAATTCGTGAAGCTGAACGTGATCGTGTGGTTGAAGAGTATGAACCTCGTGTGGGTGAGTTGATTACAGGCATCGTGAAACGTGTTGAGCGTGGCAATGTCTATGTTGACCTTGGCCGTGGTGAAGCTGTGATGTACCGTGAAGATTTATTGCCTCGTGAATCATTCCGTCAGGGTGACCGCGTACGCGCCTATCTTCGTGAAGTTCGCAATCAGCCGAAAGGCCCGTTGGTATTCATCTCCCGTTCTGATGCTGGCATGGTGTTGAACCTTTTTGAACAGGAAGTGCCTGAAATTCAGGACGGTTTGATTGCGATTCAGGCGATCTCACGTGATCCGGGCTCGCGCAGTAAAATCGCTGTCATCTCGACAGACCCAAGTGTTGACCCTGTGGGTGCATGTGTGGGTATGCGTGGCGCACGTGTTCAGGCCGTTGTGAACGAGCTGCACGGTGAAAAGATTGATATCATCGAGTGGACGGAAGATCCGGCTGCATTTGTGGTGAATGCTCTTGCGCCTGCAGAGATTGAACGTGTGATGGTAGATGAAGAGAAAAACACCATCGAAGTTGCTGTTGGAGAGGATAACCTTGCCATTGCTATTGGCCGTCGTGGTCAAAATGTGCGTCTGGCATCCGAACTTTCCGGCTGGAACATCGAGATTATGTCTTCGGGTGAAGAGGAACAGAAGCGTGAAGGCGAAGTTGAAGCAGCCAAGGTGGACTTCCAGGCTGCACTTGATGTGGATGAAGACTTTGCTTCACTGCTGGTGAGTCAGGGCTTCTTGTCACTGGATGATCTGGCCTATTGTGCAGTTGAAGACATCACGTCTGTCGAAGGTCTGGATGCTGATCTTGCACAGGAGCTTCAGAAACGTGCTCGTAATTCGTTGCTGGACAGTGCTTTGAAGGGTGCTACTGATGATGATGATGATGATGATGGTGAAACCACTGTCTCCCTGCTCGACCTGTCGGGCATGACACGTGAATTTGCTGAACAGCTTGCTGCACGTGATATGGCAGCTGTCTCTGCATTGGCCGATGCAGCTGTCGATGAGATTGAAGATATTGAAGGCATGACTCATGAATTGGCCGAGGCGCTTATTTTGGCAGCCAGAGAGGCCAGCGGCTGGTTTGAAGAGTAATTCAGGCGCTACTTCCGACACGGCTCCAGGTATTGCACCTGAGAGCAAAAGGAAACTGAATCAACGTCAATGCCTGATCTGCCGGAACAGGGCAGAAAAAAGTGAGATGTTGAGACTGGTGGTTGATGATGAAGGTCAGGTTTGGCCCGATCTTCAGCAGAAAGCACCGGGGCGGGGCACATACCTTTGTATGCAGAAGGCGTGTCTTGAGAATTTGTCAGATAAAAGATTGGGTGCTCTACGTAGAGATTTTAACGTGCAGCTGCCTCAGTCTTCGAAGCTGATTGAGCGAATGAGGGGCGGATTGCATCAGCAGTTGATGCGTCTGTTTTCACAGT
>JBEQLD010000082.1:0-8144 GCA_040326115.1 Mariprofundaceae bacterium
CCTTTTTACGTCTTTCATCTGATTTTGTAATAGGTCTTGCTTCGAGCCGAATTCTTACTGAGTCAGGAGGTGGTTGCACGCATCCATTCAAGATACTCATGACTCGACTCTGCATTGAGACAGAGAATTTCCGGAGTTTCATAGGGATGATGTTGCTTAAGCCATGTTATAAGAGCTTCAGAAGCAGCCGGTGTTGTTTTGATATTCAGGTAATACTCATCTGTGCAATGTAGTTCGCCTTTCCACTGGTAGATCGATTTTCCCGACGCTGATACCTGTACACATGCAGCCAGTCTTTTTTCGATCATGGCCTTGGCAAGCTTAAGGCCATCGACTTCATTTTCGACACTGGTGAGGATGATGCATGCGCCTTTTTCCATCGAGCAAGGGTAACGCTTTTTGTCTTGAGATTAAAAGATTGTCTGATGAACGACCAGGCAGACAATCAGGTGACCCAGTGGATCAGTAGTATATAGATGACAGCCGAGCCATAATAAAGAGAGGAGCGGCCAATATTTTTCCAGTGAAATTTCATACTGCCTCCTGTTGATGATATGGTAGTTCAAACGGTTAGGCCTGTCTGTGAACCAGCACACACTTTTTTCGATGAAGCACATTATTTTCACGGTTGACCTTTGCGTAGCTCGGTGCAGATTTAGAGTTAAGTTTTATTTTCCAGGAGTCATTCATGAGTGAAGCTATTGAGTCCATGCTGGGTGAAAACCGTCTGTTTCAGCCGCCCGTTTCGGAAGATGCAAACATTCCGTCGATGGAAGCATATCAATCCCTCGTATCTCGTTTTAACAGTGACCATGAAGGCACATGGCGGCAGTTGGCCAATGAAAACCTGACCTGGAGAAAGCCTTTCTCAACAGTGTTGAATGACTCCAATGCACCTTTTTATAAGTGGTTCGAAGATGGAGAATTAAATCTTTCAGAGAACTGTCTGGATCGACATGTGGAAGCAGGTCTTGGTGATCGCATGGCAATCATCTGGGAGGGCGAGCCCGGAGATGTGCGCAGGATCAGTTATAGGGAGCTTCTGGACGATGTCTGCCGGGCTGCCAATGGCATGAAAGCATTGGGAGTGAAGCCGGGGGATCGGGTGGTAATCTATATGCCGATGATTCCGGAGGCTGCGGTGGCGATGCTGGCATGCACCCGGATTGGTGCGACCCATTCGGTCGTCTTTGGTGCATTCTCATCACAATCACTTCATGACCGTATCGAAGATGCCGGCGCGAAGCTGGTGGTTACCGCTGATGGGGGCTATCGCAGGGGCAGTGTTCATGCTTTAAAGCCAAGTGTGGATGAGGCCTTGAGCAAGGGCTGCAAATCAATTGAACATGTTCTTGTGGTCAAACGTGGCAATAATGAGGTTGCATGGACAAAAGGGCGTGACTTGCACTGGCATGAAGTGCTTGCTGCGCAGAGCGTGGAGTGCGAACCACTGGCGGTCTCTGCTGAGCACCCGCTTTTTATTCTCTATACCTCAGGTTCGACTGGAAAGCCGAAAGGCATTGTTCACTCAACCGGTGGCTACCTGCTCTGGGCACACCTGACCATGCAGTGGAGTTTTGATTTCCATCCTGAGAAGGATCTTTTCTGGTGTACGGCTGATATCGGCTGGATTACCGGGCACACTTATTCTGTTTATGGTCCGCTCTCCAATGGTGGTACAACATTGATGTATGAAGGTGTGCCGACCTATCCGGATGCGGGACGCCTCTGGAAAATATGCGAGGATCATGGGGTGACGATTTTTTATACCGCACCGACAGCAATTCGTGCACTGATTAAAGCCGGTGATGAGTGGCCTGCCAAATATGATCTGACAAAACTTCGTGTGCTGGGGACGGTGGGTGAGCCGATCAATCCTGAGGCGTGGATGTGGTATCACAAAACCATTGGTGGTGAGCGATGCCCGATTACCGATACCTGGTGGCAGACCGAGACAGGCGGCCATATGCTAGCCCCTATTCCTTTTGCCACACCAACCAAGCCCGGCTGTGCAACACTGCCGCTACCGGGGATTTTTGCAGAGGTTGTCGATGGAGAGGGTAGAGCAGTTTCCAAAGGCGGAGGGCTTCTGGTGATGTCGAAACCATGGCCATCCATGTTGCGTGGCATCTGGGGAGATGATGAGCGGTTTGTGGAGACCTATTGGAGCAAGTTCGGAAGCCAGACCTATTTTGCCGGAGACGGGGCTCGAAAAGATGAGGATGGATATTACTGGATCATGGGGCGTGTCGATGATGTGCTTAATGTTTCAGGACACAGGCTTGGTACCATGGAAATCGAATCGGCTCTGGTCTCTCATGATGCGGTTGCTGAAGCAGCCGTGGTCGGTCGGCCGGATGAGATTAAGGGCGAGGGAATCTGCGCCTTTGTTGTGTTGAAGGGGGAAGTGACTGATTCATTGGTTGCAGAACTTCGCAAACACGTTACTGCAGAAATCGGGCCTATTGCCAAGCCGGATGACATCCGTTTTGCCGACAGCCTGCCAAAAACACGATCAGGTAAAATTATGCGCAGACTTTTGCGGGATATTGCGGCAGGGCGCGAAATCACCTCGGATATCTCAACGCTGGAAGATCCGGGCGTTGTTAAGCAGTTGCAGGAACAGGGGTAATTATTTGATTTGTAGAGTGTCATAAATGCAAACGCATCCGTTGATTCGACATCCGGTAGGTAGAATGTCTGCGGCCTCCCGTTGGTATCTGGCTGGTATTGCCATGCTAGCGCTGATTTTGATAGCGATTCACTTTGCCATACAGGTTTATGCTCAGCAGGAGGCAAAACGTCTGGTCTCTTCATGGGCCGGGCAGGCGGGGTTTTCTGTAAGTGATGTGCGCTATCGAATGTTAAGGGGAGCCTTAACGCTGGTTGATGTCCGGTTTCAAAGCGAACACCTGAAGGCATATGCTCCAACTGTATTTCTTCATGGCAATCTCTCTTCACTATCAAGCGAAAAGCCACAGGCAACCCGGGTTGAGTTCAGGGGGGCAGAGATAAGTCTGACGGGGAAAGCCTTGCAAGGGCTTATGAAGGGTGAGGCAGATTCGATTCCTGACCTGTTCCATCAACTGTGGACGTCATCACAGCGTGTCGGAATTTATCAAACCAAACTCAAGTGGCTGCCTCAGCCAGATGACCAGCTTTCCAGCAGGCCAACAGTTATAAACCTGATTCGTCTGGAGAGCGCTGTCGTTTCAGGCGAGAGAAATGTTGAAGGGCTGGCTCATTGGCTGGGTGGTGAAATGGAGTTGGTGACTCACACAATTCTGAAAGATGGTCCGGCCAATGTTTCAGATGGCAGCTTTAGCTGGAAGGGATTGGGTGCAGCAGTTTTTCTGGATGAAGTCATGAATTTAAGCCCTCTGTCAGGCAGCCTCAGTGGAAATCTGATGTGGAAGCAAAAAATAGATGATCACGCTTCATATGTTTTGAGTGGCAGAGCTGAAATGGTTGATGCCGCCGGTGAGAATGAGGGCTCCGAGCTTGTTTGGAATGGCTCCTTATCAGAAGGAGAGTGGAAGGGGGATGTTAAATCGGTTACCTGGCCGCTGGCGATGTTTTCCAATCAGCTGCCGGATTTCCAACACTACAGGTTGTCTGCAGGCAGATTTGACGGGGTCTTCAATCTGGTTGGCAATTTGAAACAGTGGCAGATGCATATTGCCGAAGGAGAGCTAAGCGGCATTCAATATCACAGACCTTCTCCAGCTGTCGAGTCAATGACAGAAGTAAGCACAGAGCTTTTTCCAAAGTGGCATATTGAAGCTCTGCATGTTTCAGGTACACGGTTGCAGTGGCCGGATCGCAACATTTATGCAAAAGAGATGGTATTGAGGGATGCAAATTTTATTGTGGATTCCCGAGGTGCTGAACGCGTAGCTAGAGACTGGAATATTGAAGTCAAAGAGATAATTTTTAATCAGATCACGCCTGCCGTTCGATTGGCTGAGGGGCTTTTCTATCTTCCAATGCTGGAAGGAAAAGGCAGTTTGAAGAGTAATGGGCGACTGCAATTAAAATTAAAATCATCAAGCTTGAACCATAAGAGTCTGGCTGAGGGCTGGCGCATTTCAGGAAGCGGCATGCTGGCCATGAAGGGTGGCTCGCAATTCAGGATGGATATAAGAGCAAAAAAAGCGGCCCTGGTTCGTTTCAGGCCATTCATGCCCGAGACGATCCGAAGGGATGCCAGTGATATCTCAGGTGACGTAAATCTGAAGCTGAATTTCCAGGCAGGCACCTACCCCTGGGAAGGCAGCGGCAGAGCATCCATAACCGATGCTCATCTTCAGCATGCTGGTGAGCAGTGGCATGCCAAAGCCATAAAAATAGAATTTGATAAAATAGGTTCAAACATACAGGAACAGCAGATTCATCAGGTTGAAGTGTTGGATTGGCACTACCAGGCTGCACTGCGGCCTTTAAGTCAACCTGAAGTAAACCGATCTGAAGTCGAAGCCAGTCAGAGTGAAGTTGATCAAAGTGAAGAAGAACCGCTTGAGACCGAGGGCGGTGAGCCCAGCGTAGAAAAAGTTGAAAGTGCAAAAGCAGAGAGCTGGCATATACAGAATATATTGCTGAGTGAGGGCCTTGTTTCGGCAGGTCATTCAGATGCTGTCTGGGCGGACAACGCTGAAGTTCGCATTCGAGATTTACGTCCGGGCGTTAAGGCCCCTGTAGAGATAAAGGCAAGGCTGGGTGGTGGTTCGCTGACGGTTAAAGGCACTCTTGATTGGAACAGGGCGATGCCGGAGCTGCATGAGGCCAAGATACTGGTTCGTGATACGCTTCCATTTCTTCTGAATAACTGGTTAACACTTTCCAGTATACCTCACCTGATTCGAGGCAGGGTTTATGCAGACATCTCTCTGCAGAAGAGAAAGGACGGAGCGTACAAGGGGTTGGGTTATATTCGTCTTCAACATGGTGTGTTGGGGTCGGTTCTCGCCCAGAATGATCCGCTGCTTACACGGGTAGGTTTTAATACCCATGATATCCTTACTTCGTTACAAGAGGCCGGCCGACTACGTTTTCGTATTCCCTTTCAGGGGGAAGGCTCGCTTGCTGATGTGATGGGGAGTTCCCTGATTCATGTGATGAAGAAGAAGATGGAAAAACAGAGACATGTTATTAAGCCTGTAGCTAATGTGCCAGGCCATCAGTTTTCATCAATTCGCCTTCATGCGCGTGGTTCACTGTCCCAGAATGAACGTGTTCGACTCAGAAAAGTTATCCGCTATATGTTAAAGAATCCTAAGCAGGAAATTGAGCTTGAGCCCCAGTTAAGTCTGTCATTACAGGATGACAGGCAGATAGAGCGAGTCCGTTATACCCAGAAGTTGATAGAGGGGTTTCTGACACATCGCGGCATATCACGTTCGCGAATTTTCCCTGTCTGGCCAAGTGAACAGCATCGAGGCTCAAGCAGCACAAGTGGTGTTGGCATTGTTACGATACCTTAAGGACGTTCTGATTTGCTTTGGACTCATGACGGCCAGCTGCAAATAGACCAACATCTCCTTAACACTTTCGCTTTACTGGGTGCACGCTAGATTCCGCTCCCCCCATTCTGGATTCTGGAGATAACCAATGACAGTCCGTACCCGTTTTGCCCCGTCACCCACAGGAATGCTGCATATCGGCGGCGCCCGCACTGCGCTTTTTTCATGGCTATATGCACGACATCACCAAGGTGAGTTTCTGCTGCGCATTGAAGATACAGATCGTGAACGATCCACCGATGAGGCAACACAGGTGATTCTTGATGGTTTGACGTGGTTGGGCCTGGAGTGGGATGGTGAGCCGTTTTTCCAGAGTAAACATGAGCCACAGCATGTGGCCGCTGTAGAGAAGCTGTTGGCCGATGGCCATGCTTACAAGTGTTATTGTTCGAAGGACAGATTGGATGTGATGCGTGAAGAGCAGCGAGCTGCTGGTCAGAAGGCCATGTATGATGGTCGTTGCCGCAACGGTTCTGAGCATGTCGAAGATGCACCTTATGTGGTGCGTTTCCGCTCTCCTGATGAGGGCGAGACATGGGTGAAGGATCAGGTGCTTGGTGACGTCTGTTTTCCCAACAAAGAACTCGATGATCTTATTATTATGCGCTCGGACGGTACACCAACCTATAATCTGGCTGTGGTTGTCGATGATGCCGATATGGGGATTACACATGTAGTCCGTGGTTCCGACCATCTGAACAATACGCCGCGTCAGATTCAGCTTTATGAAGCGCTGGGTTTGTCGATCCCGCAGTTTGCACATATTCCACTTATTCATGGCCCTGATGGGGCGAAGATGTCCAAGCGACATGGAGCTGTGGCGATTACGGAATATCGTGAAGAGGGTTATCTGCCGCATGCAGTGAATAATTATCTGGCCCGTCTTGGCTGGTCACATGGTGATGAAGAGGTTTTTTCCGAAGCACAATTGATTGAGCTGTTTGATCTGGCTCAGGTGGGCAAGGCCGCTTCGCGTTTTGATCAAGCCAAACTGGACTGGTTGAATGGTCACTACCTGCGGGAAGCGGCTCCGGGTGATCTGGTTGCTGAAATCAGTCGCCTGCTCAATGTGGAAGTCTCAAAGGGCCCTGATCTGGCTCCGGTGATTGAAAGTTTGCAGGAGCGTTCAAAAAATCTGGTGGATCTGGCTGAGGGGGCACGTTTCTTTTATGAGGCCCCAACAGAGTATGTTGAGAAGGCAGTGAAGAAGAATTTCAAAGATGCAACATGGCCGCTGTTGGAGGCATTCATTGAGCAAGCCGGAGCTTTGCAAGAGTGGAGTGGAGAGGCTGCACATGCACTGATTGCATCTATTTGTGAGGCCGCAGAGATGAATATGGGCAAGCTTGCTCAGCCGATCCGTATTCTTGTCTCCGGTGGCCCTATATCGCCTCCTATTGATCTAACGCTCGAGCTGTTAGGAAAGGAAGAGTCACTGGCTCGCATTAACAGAGGTATCGAGGCACTGAAAGGTTGATTCCATCGCCTTGCGATGAGAGTGGCGGCCTGTGATCTGGATAACAGGAAAAATTCCGGGAATTTGTTAGGATCTGCCGATGGCTGTTACGATTGGAGTGATGTTACATGTGGATAGAGCGCCCGCTACGGTAGTAGCACCGCTGATTCAGCCTCCTGTTATAGAAGCGGCTGTGATCGCTCCCGTTCAGAGTGTGGTTACGGCAACCGAATCATCTGCTCGAAGCCAGTTTCGTAACACCTATTCGTCTCCGAACTCAAAACAGGTTTTGACCTATGACCTTCATGGTACGAGTCAAAAGTCGAGTGATCTTTCGGGGTCAAATCTGGACGTCTTCGCCTGATTTTTTTATCTGCTTTTACATCAATTAAATCTAATACTTGAGTTTGCATTCTCTCTGCGTATGATGCGCCGCCCATTGTTGTTGTAAGCCGGCATAGCTCAGTTGGTAGAGCAGCTGATTTGTAATCAGCAGGCCACGGGTTCGACTCCTGTTGCCGGCTCCATTTTTTCTTGATTGTACGCATTGATTGACTCTATGCGTCAATCATGCATTATCGCGCGCCCTTCTGATCTTTGTTATGTGAAGGTTGGAGCGAAGATCTAGCCGATCTGCTCGGGTGTGTGAGGTGTGAACGGAGAGGTTCCCGAGTGGCTAAAGGGGGCAGACTGTAAATCTGCTGGCTACGCCTACGTTGGTTCGAATCCAACCCTCTCCACCAGTTGCTAACTGAGGTCTGGGCCTTAGTGATTGCGGGTGTGGTACAATGGTAGAACCTCAGCCTTCCAAGCTGATGACGCGGGTTCGATTCCCGCCACCCGCTCCAGCATTTGCTGGAGTTAAGTTTGGCCCAGGTAGCTCAGGGGTAGAGCACATCCTTGGTAAGGATGAGGTCGCGAGTTCAATTCTCGCCCTGGGCTCCAGAGTTTAGATGTTAAATGTGTTGTAGTTTATGGCGCACAATTACATCGCAGAGTATAGAAAAAATGGAATGGAGATGAGAGATGTCCAAGGAAAAGTTTGAACGTAATAAGCCGCATGTGAACATTGGTACGATTGGTCACGTGGATCACGGTAAAACTACATTGACTGCAGCAATCACGAAGGTTCTTTCACTGACTGGTGGCGCTGAGTTCAAGGATTACGG
>JBEQLD010000083.1:0-8122 GCA_040326115.1 Mariprofundaceae bacterium
CCATCTTTAACCCAGCGAACGGTGCACTCATCCATCCAGGCACCACCACGTTTATGGGCACGGGCATAAGGATCAAGATAAAAACCGGCCACTTTTTGGCCTTTTTTATCAAAAATATTGAAAAACTTAACGTTTTTGTCCCATTTTTGTACATTTCCTTCACAAATCTTTATCTCATAAAGACGCTCTACAAGAGCAAACATACCGTTCAATACCTTCTGTTCAGGGAAATAGGGTTTGAGCTCCTCCTCTGAGATGGCGTAGGTATGCAGGCGAAGCCTTTCAGATGAGAAGGGAATATCCCATGCTTCAAGTAAATCGATACCAAGCTCGGCCTTTGCGAAGGATTGAAGTTCGGCCACTTCATTTTTAGCCATCTTCCGGCTTTTTTCGGCCAGCTCTCTGAGAAAGCCAATGACCTCATCAGTGGTATCAGCCATCTTGGTGGCCAGTGAGTAGCTGCCATAGTTTTCAAAACCGATGAGCTTTGCAGCCTCTGCCCGAAGTTTCAGCGTTTCATCAATTACCGGCGCATTATTCAGTTCACCTTCGGAAGCGCGGGTAACAAAGGCGGTATAGATCTGTTTTCTCAAATCACGATTCTCTGCGTACTGCATGAATGGCAAGTAGGAGGGGATATCCAGCGTGAAGAGCCAGCCGCCTTTCTCTTTGTATGCGTCACTCTCTTTCGCACGTTGGGCTGCGGCATCACGGATGGAGTCGGGCAGACCGGTAAGGTCAGATTTATTGCTGATATGGAGTTCAAAGGAGCGGGTGGCATCGAGCACATGCTGCTCAAAATTGGTAGCAAGCTCCGAGAGGCGCATCTGAATGGTTTTGTAACGCTCTCTGTCTTTGCCTTCAAGCTCAGCACCGGAAAGCCTGAAATCACGAAGTGCGTGTTCAACAACTTGTTTCTGTTCACCATTTAAATGATCAAAGCTTTCATCTGCACGCAGCTTTTTGATTGCATTGTATAGTGCCTCATTCTGGGCAAGTTCGGCATGGTAGGCCGCAACCTTCTGTACACCCTCCTGATAGATCGGGCGCAACTCATCCGAGTTTTTTACGGCATTGATATGAGTGACCGGGCCCCAGATACGTTGGATGTTTTCATCCAGCATCTCGAGAGGTGCCATGAAGCTGTCCCAATTCGGATTCTCAACCTCTGTCAGTCGATCAATCTCTTTCTGGTTGGACTCCAGAATAGAGTCCAGGGCGGGTAGCACATGACCCGGTTTGATCTTTTCAAATAGGGGAAGCTCGGAATGAAGTCCCTGAAGGAGTGGGTTATCTTGTTTGCTCATGAGGTGAACCTTGTTGTGAGTTGTGGTCTATTGCAAGTGGCTGTCTCTGTCGGACAGGCATAAAAAAAGGCGGGTCTGCTGAACCCGCCTTTTACATTTTATTAAGAGAGATAAATTAAATTAAATTGTGTCAAAGTAGCTGGCCACAATACCAGCATATAGGCCCATCACTGCAAAGACAGGTCCATTGTTTACAACAAATTTTCCAGCTGTATGAATCAAATCTGCTAGTTTCATTCACACCTCCTTCTTTTATTCATTGCGACACAATAGCGCTTAAACATCAAAGGACGATTAAGTGTGGCTTAAGATATTTTAAGAAAGTAATTCAGTATGTGATTCAGCTCACTAGCGCACAACACCTTCAGCATAGAGCGCTTCCAGGATCGGTCTTGCACCTGCATCGAGAATCTCATCGGCAAGCTTGATACCCATTGCTTCACCATCACTGCGGGAGCCCGTTATTTCACGGCTGATGACTACCGAACCATCCACGTCACCCACCAATCCTTTCAGAAGCAGTGAGTCACCATCAAGTGTGGCATAGGCAGCAATCGGCACCTGACAGCCACCTTCCAGGCGGGCAAGGAATGCACGCTCAGCACGGGTACGGTCAACCGTATCCTTGTCATTGAGCTGATCTACCAGCGCATTGATTTCGTCATCACCATCACGGGTCTGAATGCCCAGCGTACCCTGCGCTACAGCAGGCAGCATGATGTCGGTAGGAATAAACTGATGCATCTTATCGGCCATACCCATACGGCAGACACCGGCAGCAGCCAGAATCACGGCATCAACCTCTTCACCAAGCTTGGAGAGGCGTGTCTGAATGTTTCCACGGATTGATACGAACTCGAACGATGGGTATTTACCTTTCAGCTGAGCGATACGGCGCAGGCTTGAGGTTCCGATCTTTGCACCGGCAGGAAGTGTGTCCATATCACCACCGGTAATTGTGGCAATGGCATCGCGGGGATCTTCACGTTTTGGATGTGCGCGAATGCTGGTGCCTTCCGGTAGTTGGGTGGGAACATCTTTCATGGAGTGAACGGCGATATCCGCACGGCCATCGAGCAGTGCTTCATCGATCTCTTTGGTGAACAGGCCTTTACCACCAACCTGTGCCAGTGGCACATCCAGAATCTTGTCACCCTTGGTCACGATCTTCACAAGCTCGGTAGTGACGTTCGGATCAAGCCTTTTCAGTTCAGCTGAAACATATTCAGCCTGCCAGAGAGCAAGCGGGGAACGGCGGGTAGCAATACGGATATGTTGAGTCACACAGACCTCCAGAGATCAAGGGCTGCGCAGCCTAGCAGAAACCGGCTGAAGTTAAATATCAGGTGCTTAGCCTGCCGGTGATTAATTTAGCTTGGCGGATCAATTTGAGTCATGCCACCGCCTGGTACAGGCACAGGTTTATCATGGATTTCTTTAACGATGAAGACAACACCACCAATGACGACGGTAGCACCAATGATACAAAGTAGAGGATTAGCAACGCACCAGCCGTCGACACCATTATTGTACGGGACGTCGGTTGTTTGCTGGTTGCTCTCTGCATAGAGCCGATCAAGAGGAACGCCATTGAAGGAGTAGTTCTCCATAATGGTTGAACAGCCCGATGTTAATAAAATGAAAGCTGAAGCCAGTAGTGTAGCAAAGAGTTTACTCAAAGCTGAATTCATACATCACCCCCTCTGAAGTAAAACCGTCATAATAATTAAGGCTGTTGGGAGCATGGCTGTCAAGGCAGCCTGTTAGTCAGATGGGTCGGCCAATAACTCGCACGGATTTTTTATACACTTTTTTCCAATAGGGATTATTTAAGCTTGAGAGGATGACGCCCCTGGATTTGGAAGCATGAATGAACTGATTGTTACCCACATAGATGCCGGCATGCAGGTTGTTGCGGGATGTTCTGAAAATAATAATATCTCCGGTAGCCAGTTTACGAAATGGCACACGGTTACGAATGTTTGATAAAAGCTGTGTAGAGCGTGGTACATCAATTCCAAATGCATCCCGAAAGGCAATGTGTATAAAGCCTGAGCAGTCCACGCCATATTTGCTGTTGCCACCAAAGCGATAGGGAGCACCCTCCCATCGGTAGTAATGACGAAGCAGTGATTTGCGGAGAGAGGAGCTTGAGAGTTCGGCCTTTTCAGTTGAATAGGCCGGATAGTTTCCAGCCATGGAAACCATCGGCCAACTGATCATCAGGAGAAACATGATTAGAGGGAGAACCAGGCTTTTCCCTGCGATTCGGTTATAGGTTAGCAGCATGCGTGGATGGCGCATGGCATGTCCCGAGATCCATATCATTATTTCAAACATGGATTCAGGTTAAGGGTGTGTGATTTTAACCGCCGTGCGTCAGGTCACACGTCCAAGTTTAATGAAAAAGCTATCAGGCGAACTCAGGAAGCAGGGAAGACTCAAATACAGGGCCATCAACACAGACCCGGCGATATTTTTCTTCACCATCTTCAATGGTTTTAACTACGCAGCCGGCACAGCCGCCAATGCCACAAGCCATATGCTCTTCAAGGCTCAGGTAGGCGGGAACATTCAATTCACGACCGACTTTAGCCACCGCATGCAGCATCGGGTGCGGACCACAAGAGAGCAGTACGCAGCGAGCGCGATCTTCTTCATTTAGTGCGAGCAGGTAATCCCGTGCAAGACTGGGTACATGCCCTTCATAGCAACCATAAAGGCCTGCATTGGAGGCTAGACGCGAGGCGATGCCACGCTCTTCCAGCGAAGTGATTCCGAGAATGGTGTTGCCGCCAATGCCGGGGAGGATGGCTGTGGAGGGTTTAAGAGCAAAGGGAAATTCAACTTCCGAACCTGCAAAGACAACCGTTGGTGCTTTTCCGCGCAACTGCATGGCACAGAAAATCATCGGTGGGATACCAACGCCACCCCCAATCAGGATATAGCGTTTGGAGGTGTCAGATAGATCAAACGGACGTCCGATTGGGCCGAGCATCTGAATGCTTTCGCCTGTCTTTCTCTCACGCAGAAGCCTTGTTCCTTCACCAATCGCTTTAATCAGCAGGTCTACCGTTCCCTTTTCAGGATCGGTCAACATGATGGAGATAGGACGGCGCATCTGACGTTCGTTGGAGACGCTCAGATGTACAAACTGACCCGGCTTTGCTGCCGCAGCAATTTTCGGAGCCTTAACCCGCATGACGAACTGATCACCGGGATGGTGAACATTGGCGAGAATGTCCGCCTTCTCTTCAAAGATGGTGTTGCGAGCGCTATCTGCAGGTTTGTTGTCTGAACAGTTAGTCATGAATGGTTCCGTTTTCAAATACGATCCGGCCGGCCTTAATGGTGTGGGTAACCTGTCCGGTCATCTCCTTGCCGTGCCATGGCGTGTTTTTGCCTTTCGATACAAGTGTTTCACGATCCACAATCCATTTTGACTCAGGGTCAAAGATGGTGATATCGGCTTCACTACCCAGGCCTAATGTTCCTGATTCCAATCCAAGCAGCTCAGCCGGTTTGCTGGTCATTTTCCCGATCATATCGGACATGGTCAGTATTCCACTGTGCACCAGGCCAAGCGATACGGGTAGCATGGTTTCCAGGCCAACAATGCCGAATGCAGCGCAGGATAGGCCACAGCGTTTGTCATCTTCGTGATGCGGTGCGTGATCGGTGGCAATCACATCAATGGTGCCATCGCGCAGGCCTTCAATCACCGCCAGACGGTCTTCTTCGGTTCGAAGTGGCGGGCTCATCTTGGCATCTACGTTGAAACCGAGAACCTCTTCTTCGGTCAGTGCGAAGTGATGTGGTGCGGCTTCAGTTGTGACGCTCAGCCCTTCAGCCTGTGCAGCCCTGACGAGTGCTACACCGCCCTTGGATGAGATGTGGGCGACGTGATAAAAGGCGTTGGCACGGCGGGTAAGCATGATGTCGCGGGCAATCATCGAATCTTCACCTTCAACCGGCATACCTGTGACGCCAAGCTTAGTGGAAATCCAACCTTCATTAATGCAGCCGCCTTTGGTTAAAGCGGGCTCTTCAGCATGCTGAATGATCATGTATCCAAAACTTGAACTGTACTCGAGCGCCTTGCGCATGACGCCTGCATGCCAGATCGGCATACCGTCATCGGAGAAGGCGACGCAGCCTGCGCGTGAGAGCTCGCGCATCTCGGTGAGCTCTTTGCCATCAAGATTCTTGGTCACTGCGCCAATTGGATGCACGTTGCAGAGTCCAACCTGATTGGCACGTTCAATGATCTGACGGGCAATGCCGGCATGATCAATGTGCGGGCCGGTATTGGGCATGCAGCACATGCTGGTCACACCACCTGCAATGGCAGCGCGGGAGCCGGATTCAATATCCTCTTTCCACTCTTCACCCGGTTCGCGCAGGTGGACATGCATATCAATCAGGCCGGGGCAGACGATTTTTCCGTTGGCATCAACGGTTTGATCCGCTGTTCCAGTATGCTTACCAACTGCAACCACCTTTCCGTCTTCGATCCAGAGGTCACTCTTCTTATCAATACCATTGGCAGGGTCGATGAGGTGTCCGTTTTTAATCAATAGCAGACTCATGATTCATCTCCTCCTTCACCACCGCAGAGTGCGGCAAGTACCGCCATGCGGATGGCCACACCGTGCTCTACCTGAGCCAGAATATGACTCTTTACCGAGTCGGCGACGTCGGTAGCAATTTCAACACCGCGATTCATTGGGCCGGGGTGCAATACCAGACAATCATCACCGGCAGTTTTCAAACGCTGCATGTTGAGTCCGTAGGCTTCGTGATATTCACGAACCGATGGGAAGGCGCAGCTGTCGGTCAGTCGTTCGGTCTGAACCCTGAGCATGTAGACTGCATCCGAGCCCGGCAGCGCTTCATCAATATCGTAGTAGACCTCGCAGCCGTAGCGCTCGACTTCTGCCGGAAGCAGGGTTTTCGGAGCAACGATTCGCATGGTGTAGCCGAGTTTTTTGGCTGCCAGAAGGTGTGAGCGGGCCACGCGGGAGTGGGCGATATCGCCAACCATGGTGATGATCTTTCCTTCCGGCGATCCCCAGGTCTGTTTCAGCGTCAGCAGGTCGGTCAGAATCTGAGTCGGATGTTCATGTGCGCCATCACCGGCGTTTACAATGGCGGTGTTGTCCAGATATTCAGCGAGAAATTCGCAGGTGCCTGAGATGGAGTGTCTGATCACCAGCACATGCGGCTGCATGGCAGCCAGTGTCTGGCCGGTATCGAGCAGCGACTCGCCTTTTTTGGTGGCGCTGGTGGCAGCAGAGATATTGATTACATCGGCTGAGAGACGTTTGCCGGCAATTTCGAAGCTGGTGCGTGTGCGGGTCGAGTTTTCAAAAAAGAGGTTAATCACCGTTTTACCACGAAGTGTTGGGGCCTTTTTCAGTGGTCGCCGGTTGATGTCGATAAAGGAGTGGCCAAGATTAACCAGATACTCGATCTGCTCCCGATCCATGTCGGCAATGCCGAACAGATGTTTCAAGGGGTTCATCATTTCACCTGCCTTTGTTCAATGTACCAGCCATCCGGGTCGGTAATCAGTTTCACCGATTGACCTGCTTTCGCATGGTGGGAGATGCCGACAATTTCGGCTGAGATGGGAAGCTCCTGCCCGCCCCGATCCACCAGTACGGCCAGCCTTACACTTGCCGGGCGGCCATAATCGAAAATCTCACCCAATGCTGCCCGGATGGTTCTGCCTGTGTAGAGCACATCATCGATGAGCCAGATATTCTTGTCAGCCAGGTCAAAAGGCAGATCGCTTGGCCGCACTTCGGGATTGGGCCCGATGGTATCGAGGTCATCCCTGTAGAAGCTGATATCAAGATTGCCCCGGTGAATGGTAGTGCCTGACTTGTTCAGTCGATGCTGAAGTGCATCCGCCACTTTCGCTCCACCCCGGTGGATTCCGACCATGTAGACTTCATTGTTACTGCCTGCCTGTCCGTTGATGGTCTGAGCCATGGCATCAAGTGCCGAATTAACATGTTCGCTATCAAATATGGTGTTAGGCATCGTTGGTTACCCCACTAGCGCCGGATGTGCGGCAATAAAGTCTTCAAGAATGACCGCTGCTGCAGTCTGATCCAGTTTTGCTTTCACTTTTTTCTCGGAGAGTCCCTGGGCAAACAGACGCTCTTTGGCTGTCCAGGTGGAGAGCCTCTCATCCTGAAAAGAGATTGGCAGGTCTGTGACTGTTTGCAGCTCTTTTGCACCGGCCCTGCAATCTTTGGCCTGACTGCCTTCGCTGCCATCCATGTTTTTGGCCAGACCGACCACAATACCGTTACAGCCGTATTCTTTAATGAGTTTCAGGGCCTGCTTGGGCCAGCCGGAATCATTTCTGTGCAGACAGGTAATACCGCGACTGGAGAGCCCGAGCCGATCAGACACAGCAACACCAATACGTTTTTTGCCGATGTCTAAGGCTAATAGAGGAAGGGTTAAATTTTTGGAAATATTGGACGAACTTGCGGTTTGAGGGGCCACGAAACTAGAAGTTGAGCAAGATGCGACTGTCATCAAAACCGAGATTCTGCAGCGTTTCTTTGCATGCGTCTACCATTACGCTCATTCCGGCAAGGCAAACCACACTATTTTCACTGTTCGGATGATCGGCCAAAAGCGCATCCTGTACAAAGCCGATGGCACCGTTCCAATCATCACTTCCTGTGGCAACCGAGATGCTTATATCAATATTATAATTGGAGAGAGCCGCCATTTCATCAGTCAATAAGCTATGTAACGGGGTGAGAAACCCGGCATAAATACTAACTTTTCCA
>JBEQLD010000084.1:0-7665 GCA_040326115.1 Mariprofundaceae bacterium
GGGATATTTGGTAAACCACTGCATCTATTGCAGATGGGATCAGATATTCGAAGTGTATTCATGGTGGATAAAGCTCGCTCGAGAATGTTTGTTTATGAACGGGATGAAGCTGGAAAGTTCCAACGTGTGGCGGATGAATATGTTGTAACCGGTGCAAAAGGCGGAGATAAGCAGAAACAGGGAGATGCACGTACCCCCAATGGTATCTATCGTTTTGTGAAACGACTGGAAGATAGTGAGCTTGATGCACGATACGGACCTCTCGCATTTCCTATTGATTACCCGAATGAGTTGGACCAGCTACATCAAAAAAATGGCAATGGCATCTGGATGCATGGTTATGCTTATGGTGTGGGAAGACGTCCTCCACAGGATACACGTGGGTGCTTTGCGCTGCCGAATGATCGTCTATTGGAAATGGCAGAACATGTATATTTGAAACATAGCTGGGTGATTGTCGGTGAGAACTTTGTTTTTGATCAGGAAGAGAAGCAGGCCTCACTACTGAGTTCGGTGACATCTGCGCTGGGTCAATGGCAGCAGGACTGGTCATCACTCAATACAGAAGCCTACCTAAAGCACTATCATCAGGCGTTTAAATCCGGGAAACATGATTTGGCGGGTTGGAAGCGCTATAAGCGACGTGTAAACGCCAGCAAATCATTTATCGATGTCTCTTTTACGGATATTAGCATGATTCATGATCCAAATCGCTGGCCTGAAGGTGAGGTGGTGGTAGCTGAATTTAACCAGCACTATCGCTCAAACAATTATCAGGATGTGTCCCGCAAGCGGATTTATCTGGCGCGCACCGAATCTGATGGCGATTGGAAAGTGTTGATTGAGGAGAGTGTCTCTCCGTGAGTGACGAAGGGGAGAGCGTCGAAAAAAAAGGTGAAGTAAAGAACCTTACCGATCGGCGCATGAAGCAGCTGGCTGATGAAAATCATGAGCTTAAGCAGTATGTCGCAGATGTCATGAAGCGGCTGCGTGAAAATGAACGGCTCTTTTCCCGGATGTTCGAGCTTGAGTCAAAAGTGCTCTCTTCTACCGATCCTGAAGATCTCTGTTTTACACTTCTGCGCGGTCTGCGGACGGGCTTCACCCTTGATATGGTTCGCTTCTGGTTTGACCGCTCAAGCTTCATGGGCAATTGCCAGCTTGAAAGCTTGTCCGAGCGTGATCTTGTCTGGCTGGAAAAAGGCGAAATTGCCAATATGGGTCTGCTTGGCAAACATGTTTGCCTGATGAGTTTAAGCAAAGAGAAAGGCTTTGTCTGGTTGGAGAAACAGGATGAACATCTGGCTTCCATGGCGCTATTGGTCCTGGGCGATCCGGAAAAACCTTTTGGTGTGCTGGGCATGGGCTCTATAGATGGAGATCGTTTTTCACCGGATCAGAGTGTTGATTTTTTACAGCATCTTTCACAGGTCATCGGCTTAAGTCTTGAAAATTCGATAGCCCGTGAACGACTGGCTCGCCACGCCATCACCGATTCCTTAACAGGCACACATAACCGTCGATTTCTGCAACCACACAGTCATCAGCCGCTTTCTCAATGGTTCGGAGCAGATACACCAGTAGCTTGCCTCTATATTGATATCGATGATTTCAGGGCGATGAATGAACGTTTTGGTGCCGAAGCCGGAGATGACATGCTTGCTGCGATTGCCGAGGTTGCCCGCACCTTCGTTCGCACAAGGGATCCGATGATTCGTATGGGTGGTGATGAGTTTGTTATCCTGCTTCCGGGCTGTACCAGAGATAAAGCCGGTGAGATAGCCGGCAGAATTGTTGATGGCTGTGCAGACGTTGAAATACAGGGTGAGAAAGCATCTGTGAGCATGGGAATCTCTCTTTCATCGGCAGAGCAGGATCTCTCTGTGAAACAGCTGGTGGATCAGGCTGATCAGGCGATGTATGTGGCCAGAGCGTTGAGTGGATCACGTTTCGAATTTGCAGAAGACAATCAAGGTGATGCAACTAAGTGAGGCAATAGCCCGATATCTCAAGCAGCTTTCCGAAGTTCGCTTGGCATCTGAACATACTGTTTCTAACTACAGACGGGATTTGACCCGTTTTATTGAACACAGTGGTGATCTGTCTGTTCAGGATATTTCCAGAGAACACGTACAGTCATGGATGGTTGCCGGTTATGGTCAGGGACTCTCTCCGGTCACACTGGCACGCAGGCTCTCTGCCCTTCGCGGACTCCTCGATATGGCCATGCAGTCGGGCTGGTGCGAAAAGAATGTGGCTGCAGGCATTCGCCCGCCCAAACAACCCAAACGCTTGCCCAGAACACTTCCCCCGGAGCAGACCAGCCTGATGATGCACGCAACGGATTCATCTTCCGAAGAGCGTGACTTGGCTATTTTTGCCGTGATGTATGGGTGTGGCCTGCGTGTTTCCGAAACAGTGGGATTGAACTTTCAGGATGTCAGCATCCAGAGTGCAGAGCTTCGGGTATTTGGTAAGGGAAAAAAAGAACGGGTGGTTCCGATGCCTCAGGGCGTGGTAAAGCTCTTGCAGGATTATCTTGGAAATCGCAATGCTTTCCTGGCTGAATCCGCCATTTTTTTAAATCAACGGGGAGGTCGTTTAACTGCCCGAAGCGTGCAGCGCATGGTAAAGAAACGTGCATTGGAGACAGGTGCGGATATCTCGGTGACACCGCATCGATTACGACACTCATTTGCAACGCATCTGCTGGCAGGCGGTGTTGATCTCAGAGCCATTCAGGAACTGCTTGGGCACTCATCTCTTGGAACTACTGAACGTTATACGCATTTGGATATGGCCAGGCTGACCGAGGTGTATGATTCAGCACACCCTAGAGCCAAGCGTAAATCATGATCACCGTATCCAAGTCAATGTTCATATCAACATCAGTTTATTTTGCCCTGTTGATACTATTGCCCGCTACCGTCGCGGCAGCCAGCGGTATCTCCCCAACTCTACAGACTGTTGCATATGAAGTTCCAGATTCAATCATTGAACAATGCACGCGAGTCGGTAACAAGCTCGGCAGTGTGACAATCAAGCAGTGCCTGGACAGAAACCTTAAGGACTCCGGTGCTCGCTCGGTAAGCGGACAGGCCATCATGATGAAAGACTACCCTCCGCTGCAAGCTCGGAAGCCTATCTCCCGTGTCCTGCTGATCGGCGGCACGCATGGGGACGAGTACGCATCGGTCAGTGTTGTTTTTAAATGGATGCAGACACTGGATATCCATCATTCCGGCATGTTTCACTGGCATGTGGCGCCACTGGTTAATCCTGATGGCCTTTTGCAAAAGCGCTCACAGCGTCTGAATGCAAATGGTGTCGATCTGAACCGCAATATGCCGACCCCGGACTGGCATGAGGAAACTCGTAAGTACTGGAACAGGACAGGTAAGGATACCAGACGCTATCCGGGCGAAGCACCATTGAGCGAACCGGAATCACGCTGGCTATACGAGGAGATCCGCAACTTCAAACCCCATGTCATTGTTTCCGTGCATGCCCCGTATGGTGTGCTGGATTTTGATGGGCCGCCTGTCGGCCCGAGCAAGCTGGGGCGTCTGCACCTGAAGTTGATTGGCACATATCCCGGATCGCTGGGAAACAGTGCAGGCGTACAACACCAGATTCCGGTGGTTACCGTTGAACTGCCTCATGCCGGCATTATGCCTGCCAGAGGACAGGTCTCCCGAATGTGGATAGACATAGTGGCTTGGTTGCGAGAAAACACACCCAAGCAGAGAACCATTGATGCCTATGCCACATTTGATGAAACCACAAAGAAGTTGATGCCACCTAAGTCGATAGCGGATGAGACAATGCCGACATCCCCAGTAGCAAAACCGAAGCAGCCGTTGTTATCAGATTCGCATCCTGACTTGAAAGCACATCTATAGGCTAATTCGCGAATGTCCGCTTTCGGCCAAAAGCGGACATTGATTCTTTATCCTTTTGTCTTACATGATCGAGCCATAACATTTCCCCATTCTTTCCGGCTCTCGAACCCAGTCACTAATCCGTCATCCTGTATTGAGCCGTTAAATGCCTTGATTCCATGAAGAATCATATATCTTGGGTGATAGTCAGGGTGCCCTTTCTTCTTCAATGCTATGCAGAATCTTCCAAATAATTTCTTATCACCAGCTAGTCGCTTCACGGCATTAGACAATAGGACTCTTTTTTCATTGGGTTGTGATGATAATGTCCTAATATCCAACACCCGAATTCCCTGACCAGCGGTTTTGTCTGCAACTCTCTTGGCATCATATACGCCGTATAATCTAGCCATCAGCATAAGCTTGGCAGCCTGATCGTACTTACCTTTATTCATGCATGCAGTCACACCAGTATAGATGTCTGGTGGAGTATGCTTCTTTGACACCATCTTAAAGGGTATGCACTTGATTGACTGGCTCGACTCAAGACTCCCTTTAATTCGATAGTTGGTCACATTTCCAGATTTTGTAATTATAATTTCAGGCTCCTGCTGCGCATTCGCGCATTCAGTTCCGAATAGAATCCCGGTTGCAGCAAGAAGTGATACAAAAGTTACTAGTTTATTATGCTGTTTCATATATTTCCCCTTCCCTTTAAGGATGCACTATAGCCTAAGTTCTGAACGTCCGCTTTTGGCCGAAAGCAGGCGTTCGTTAAAATGAATTCAGGTATTCATCCATTTCAGGAATTGAGAGTGATGGGATTAGTTTGGAATTGGCTTCCGGCATGGGGAAGTTATCCAGTTGATCAAGTTTGACCCAGGCGTGTGGTGATTCGCTGCTTAAGTTTGAAATATCCGGGCAGTTACAGATAAAAAAAAGAAACTTAAGTGTTCGATCATCGTAACTGTGTGATGCCTTTCCCAGGTGTCGCCAAAGCTTTCCGGAAAGCCCGGTCTCTTCTTTGAGTTCACGAACTGCTGCATTTAGCGGTGTTTCATTCGTTTCAACCTTGCCGCCGGGGAAAGACCAGAGCCCACCTTGATGAACACCGTCCGGTCGCTTTAGAAGTAGTAGTTCTTTGTTGTCGTTAAAGGCCGCTACGAGAGCGATAACCTGAGAGGTGTCAGGTTCTATATTCGGCATTAATGACGATATATTCGTGGGTCAAATCGCCAGTCCAGACTGTGGAAGAGGCTTCGCCCAGCCCCAGGTCAACGTGGAGTGCGAACTCATCTTTGGCGAATACAGCCATGCCATCTTCATCTTTGTAGTCAGGGTGCAGGTTGCCGGACTCCAGCATGGTAACCTGATCTGCTTTTAGAGAGATGGTTTTGGTATTGATCTCAATACCTGAGTTCCCGATAGCAGAGAGGATACGACCCCAGTTGGCATCTGAGCCTGCAAAAGCAGTTTTTACCAGTGGTGATACGGCAATTGAACGACCCACTGTTCTGGCATCCTGTTCACTTGCTGCACCCGTCACTTCAATGGTAACGAACTTGGAAACACCTTCGCCATCGCGAACAATCAACTGGGCAAGATCGATACAAAGTTCCGTCAGTGCCTGCTCAAACCCGGAGGTGTCATCAATCGGTGCATGCCCCAGTCCAATACCGCTGGAGAGCAGGTAGAGCGTATCGTTCGTCGAGGTGTCGCCATCCACACTGATGCAGTTGAATGAGCGGTCAGCGACGCGCCTGAGCATAGGAGCAAGCTGTTCAGCATTCAGTGGAGCATCGGTGGCAATAAATGCCAGCATGGTTGCCATATTCGGGTGGATCATGCCCGAGCCTTTGGCGATGCCGGTGATGGTATAGTTGCCTACCTTTTTGGAAGACCACTTGGCGAAAGTATCTGTTGTTCGAATGGCATGAGCGGCTGCTTCCCAGTGGTTTTCAATCAGGCTTTCTGCGGCTTCATGCATGCCATCCTGAATACGTTCAATCGGGAAAGGGGTGCCGATTACACCGGTAGAAGCGGAGAGAACTTTCTCTGCATCCACATGGGCAGCATCAGCTGCTGCTGTGATCAGTTCTTCAGACCACTGCTGTTCCAATTTTCCTGTTCCGGCATTGGCATTGCCGCTATTGGCAATAATGGCACGGATACCGGTGGCATGATTCTCAATGGCTTTTTCACCAAGCTTCACGCATTCAGCCCGAAAACGGTTTTGTGTGAACACTCCGGCAGTATGGCAGGGCACATCCGAGACGATCAGGGTGACATCCTGACGTTTGCCTTTCAGCTCAGGTGATTTAACTCCGCAGGAGGCAGTGCCGACTTTGAAGCCGGGAACTGCCAGTGCTGGCTTAAGATGCGGAGCGTTTACAGGCATGGGTTCCTATCGTTTTCCGTGGCACTGTTTATATTTTTTGCCCGAACCACATGGGCATGGATCGTTTCTGCCTACTTTCGGCTGATCTCGCTTGTATGTCTCAACAGGTTCCTGGTTTTCATCTTCACCGCGACTATAGGAGACATTCGCCTTCGGTTTCGGTTTCTTCTGTTCCATCGCTTCAGGCTGTTCAATCTGAACGCTGTGCAGGGTGATCATCGCCTCTTCACGAATTTTATCGATCATGCCGGAGAAGAGTTCAAAAGATTCACGCTTGTATTCCTGAAGCGGCTGTTTCTGTGCATAACCACGCAGGCCAACACTCTGACGCAGGTGATCCATGGCCAGAAGATGCTCTTTCCAGTGATGATCCAGCACATTAAGCAGTAGCCACTTCTCGAAGCCGTGCATCTGCTCGGCACCAGTGACTTCCTCTTTCTCAACCATGTGAGCTTCCAGTGCTTCGGTAAGTTTCGCCGCCATCGACTCTGTATCCTGAATTTCACAGTCATCGCGCCATGCTTCAACATCGGCTTCAATCGTCAGGCTCTTTTCAAGCGCCTCTTTATAAGTATCCAGATCCCACTCTTCGGCATGGCCGGAGATGAATTTTCCAGTCAACTGCAGGGCATAATCGCGGCGCATATCTTCAATGACATCACTTACATCGTCGGCTTCCAGAAGTTCACGACGCTGCGTGTAGATCACATCACGCTGCTGGTTCATCACATCATCATATTCCAACAACTGCTTACGGATGTCGAAGTTACGGCCTTCCACCTTTTTCTGTGAGTTTTCAATCGCCTTGGAAACCCATGGGTGTTCGATCACTTCGCCTTTTTCAAAGCCCATCTTGGTAAGCATGGACTGCATCTTTTCTCCGCCGAAGATTCGCATCAGGTCATCTTCCATGGAGAGATAGAAACGGGTTGAGCCCGGGTCACCCTGGCGACCGGCACGACCACGAAGCTGATTATCAATCCGGCGCGATTCATGACGCTCGGAGCTGAGGATAAAGAGGCCGCCTACAGCGGTTACTTCATTATGTTCGGCTTTGCATTGGTTGCGAATCTCTTCTGATTTGGTTTCACGCTCTTTATCGGAGAGTTTTTTCGGCAGTTGTGAAATCAACATGTCCGGATTACCACCGAGCATGATATCGGTACCACGGCCTGCCATATTGGTGGCAATGGTCAGCGCACCTTTACGGCCTGCCTGTGCAACAATCTCTGCTTCGCGTTCGTGGTGCTTGGCGTTGAGGACCTGCGGCTCCTTGAGGGCGCACACCGGGTGATACTCGCCGCACTCCTCCATCTCGCAGGCGGAGCGTCGCTTGAGCAGGTCCGCCAGCCGCTCCGAGTTCTCGATGGAGATGGTGCCCACGAG
>JBEQLD010000085.1:0-7660 GCA_040326115.1 Mariprofundaceae bacterium
ATCTGAGTATCGTGCAACGCGCGCCAAAGCCGGTGGTTTTCTGAATCTCTGTCGCTCGCCTGAGTTGTGCAGTGAAGTAACCCTGCAGCCGATTGATATTCTCGATGCTGATGCAGCGATTTTGTTCTCTGATATTCTGGTTGTTCCGGAAGCGATGGGCATGGAGCTGACATTCGGTACTGGCGAAGGTCCGAAGTTTCCTGATCCAATCACCTGCCGCGCAGATGTAGAAAAGCTTCCGGTACTGGATGACCCAACCCGTGAGCTCGGTTATGTGATGGATGCGGTAAGCACCATTCGCAGAGATTTGAATGGCCGAGTGCCTTTGATCGGCTTTGCCGGTTCACCATGGACTCTTGCGACCTACATGGTTGAAGGCGGCGGTTCTAAAAACTTTTCCAAAGTAAAAGCGATGGCATTCAATGACCCGGAAGCCATGCACCTGCTGCTTGAGAAACTGGCGGATTCTGTTGCTGCATATCTCAATGGTCAAATCGCAAGCGGCGCACAGGCTGTACAGATTTTCGATACCTGGGGCGGCATTCTTAATACCCGTGATTATCAAGAGTTCTCACTGCAGTACATGCAGCGTATTGTATCTCAGCTGACCCGCGAACATGATGGTCGCAAAGTTCCAGTCATCCTCTATTCCAAGGGTGGTATGGGCTGGCTCGAAGCGATGGCTGATACAGGCTGTGATGTACTTGGCCTGGACTGGTCCATCGATATCGATGAGGCGAAAGCCCGTGTTGGCGATCGTGTAGCCCTGCAGGGAAACATGGATCCAACGATGTTGTACGCCAAGCCCGAGCGCATCCGTGCAGAGGTGAAGGATATCCTGGCCAAGTTCGGTCATGGCAATGGCCATGTCTTCAATCTTGGTCATGGCATCACGCCGGATGTACCACCGGAACATGCGATTGAATTTTTCAAAGCAGTTCGTGAAGAGTCTGTTCAATATCACAAATAATTAGATTCTGATTCATTCCAAAGGCCGCTCATTGAGCGGCCTTTTTTATGCCTATCGAATGTCCGCTTTTGGCCGAAAGCGGTCATTCGGTTCATTAGTATCTGTATCGATATGGATGCTCTATAATCTATAGGCAGAGTAAAAGTGTGATGAGGAGACGGTATGTGGTTTCCATTCGAGAGAGTCTTTAAAGAGAGAAATTTTGATCTGCTTCAAATCAGGCCGGTCAAGGCATTGGTGCTCTGGCATGGATTTCCTTATGTTTTTCAGGCACTGCTGCTTGTTATGTTTATCGCTCTTATCCTTATGGGGTTGGGTGTTTCCGCGCCGAATGGCGTTAGCGACAAACTCTATGCAAAAACCAACCTTGTAACGCTGCTGGTCTGGGGCGTCTGGTGGCCTGTGATGGTCTGGCTGGCAGTATTGTTTGGACGAGTCTGGTGCATGGTTTGTCCGCTGGAGTTGGTGAGTAATCTGAGCGAACGGCTTGGTCGCTGGCTGGGTGTTCGGCAGTTCAAGGTTGGCAAATGGCTGCTCTCAGGCGTTGTGATTCTTATTTTTTATGCCGCCATTCAGATGTTGATTGCGGGTGTGCACCTGCACCGGGTGCCGGATTTTACAGCGATATTTCTGATCTTTTTGATTGGTACGGCAGCGATCAGTGGCCTGTTCTTCGAAAATCGCGCCTACTGCCGGGCATTCTGCACGGTTGGACTGCTACTCAACGTGTATGGGCGAGGCGGCATGTTGGCGGTTCGACCTGAGTCGCAGCAGGTGTGTCATGATTGTGATGAGAAGTGGTGTGTGAATGCCGAGAACTGTCATAAGCTCGATGCTCGAAGTTGCCCGACGCTGCTTGCGCCTACTGCACTTAACACCAGCAAGGATTGCCTTGTCTGTACGCAGTGCATCAAATCATGCCAGCCAAATAATATGCAGTTGCAACTCCGCACGCCTTTTCAGAGCCGCGATACGAGGCAGGCATTTGTGTCATGGCCAACCATGCTGTTCATTATGCTGCTGTCCGGATTTGTGGTGTATGAGCTCTGCACGGAGTGGTCTGCTGCAAAGGGAGTGTTCCTTCTGCCCGTGAATATGGTGGTGGCAGCGATTGGCATGCCCGAGTGGGGCGGTTGGATCAAAGGGCTCTGGACATTGATGCTGTTTCCGCTGCTTCTCTGGGTTGTACTTGGCAGTATCACATGGTTGATGAAAGGTGCTGGTAGCCTGACAGATGCATGGCGAGAGTTGGCACTGCCGATGGTGGTTGTGATTGCTGCCGGGCATATGTCCAAAGGCATTGCAAAGCTCACCTCATGGGGCGGTTATCTGCCCGGTGCCATGCGTGAACCTTCGGGGAATGAGACGATTCAGACCCTGACGGCTGATTCGAATCTGTTGCCTGCCTCACTGTTGGGTATGGGTTCAGTATCCGTGATCGCTCTGACGCTGGTTGTTCTTGCCCTGTTCTATGCCATTCGTGAGGCGAAACTGACACATGGCGCTGCCTATAAGGCTCAACTGCCTGCGCTCACCATCGTTGCCGGAATGTTTGCGGTCATTATTTCTGGCTGGGGCTAGCGGCTCACGCTTCTGAGTTATCTTTCTCAGATTCTGAAGCATCATCTTCAGCATCTTCAATCAGACATTTGACCTCTTCGATAGCTGCATTATTTTCTGCCTCAACAAGGCCGATAATGTAATTCTCTACTGTGCGGGGCAGGAGATTGGGCTCATCTTCCGGTCCACGGGAATAGAGAATGAAGCCGTTAAGGAAGCCTTCAAACATCTCATCATTCAACAGCTCATAATTTTTATTTTTCGGGCCGGCCATGAAGGCTTTGATCTGACTGCTGCTCAGTTTAAGACCGGCAAGCTCGAAACACTCTTTGATCTCATAATGTTTCAGATTATTGGCAATGGTGATTTTTTTAAGAATATTGTTGTTAGTCATGGGCCGAGACTAGTGCAGCAGCTTTGATAAATCAGTATTGATTGAGTTCATCCGTTTTCACACTTTGAGCTTTATTGATGGAAATACGGCATCTGAGCATCTCTGCCAGTGCAAAAACCGCCAGTGCCGCGAGCAGATGTTTGATGGTGTGGCCACTAATCCACTGCTGCACACTGAAAATTTCACTATCAAAAAATTCAGCTACCTTGGCTGCGATATAGATCAGGAGAATCCAGCCAAAGCGGCCGCTGCGGCTATAGTGTGACGGCAGAAAAAACAGCATGTAGAGAATCAGGACAGGTGGAAAGAACTGAATCATCAGATAGAGGCGAAGATCGCCTGCATCGATTAGTTCGGTCTGATACCAGTGATAGATACTGAACACGCCCAGCAGAACAAAAACAGGAAGAAGTATTAGCCCGACTCGTTGATTAACCCGCTCACTGATCATGATGGCCAGAAATGAGCCGAACATGATGGTCATCGGCAAACGATCCCAGACCAGAGAAAAATTATCAGGTGATATGTGATAATAGATGGATCCAAAACATGTCAGGCCAGCTGCTGCAAAAAAGAAGGTATATGGGATGATTTCCGAGCCGGATTCAAAGTTGGCTTTTTCCATGCCATGGCGGGGTTCGAAAAGCAGCTTGAGTCCGTAAGCTGAAGCGGCAAGAAAAAGAAGGTTGGAAGTGACATCCAGAAAGTTGGGAATACCCAGGAAGAGTCTGGAATCCGCAAATTGATGATATTCGGGAGGCTGCGGGATTAAGGGCAGAAAAAAGAGCACAACGGAGCACAAAAGCGTAAGCCCCAACATGATGCGAATGTGCAGTGTTCTGTTTTCTAAAGTACCCATATGTGAACATTATCGCACAGTTTGAAGGGATAAATAAGTGATTCAGCCTACAAATATGCAATTCCTCATGGTTTCTTAATGTATAAATGGGCATTCTTCGCGACCCGGTCAGCCTGGAGCTGCCCCCGAAGGTGTAATCATGACAGAAGAAAATAGTCCCCAGCCAGCATTCAGTGAGCTGAATCTTATCCCGCCAGTGCTCAAAGCGCTGGATGATGTGGGTTATGAAACACCTACGCCTATTCAGGCCGAAATTATTCCCTATATGCTTGATGGCCGAGATGTACTGGGACAGGCACAGACAGGTACCGGCAAGACCGCTGCCTTTGCATTGCCGATCCTCTCCCGTGTTGATCTGGATCAGCATGATCCACAGGTACTTGTCTTGGCTCCTACCCGTGAGTTGGCGATTCAGGTGGCTGAGGCTTTCCAGCAGTATGCCCACCATCTGAAAGGCTTTCATGTACTGCCGATCTATGGCGGTCAGGATTACGGCATTCAGCTACGACAGTTAAAACGCGGCACCCATGTGGTGGTCGGAACACCGGGCCGTGTCATGGATCATATGCGTCGTGGTACGCTGAAGTTGGATAATCTTAAGACGCTCGTACTTGATGAGGCAGACGAAATGCTTCGTATGGGCTTTATTGATGATGTGAAGTGGGTGCTTGAGAAGACACCGCCAACACGTCAGATCGCACTTTTCTCCGCAACCATGCCAGCAGTGATTCGTAAAATTGCCGAGCAGCATTTGAATGATCCGAAACAGATCTCCATCAAAGGAAAAACCACTACGGCTGTGACCATTCGTCAGCGCTACTGGACAGTCAGTGGCCGCAACAAGATGGATGCACTTACCCGTATTCTCGAAGCAGAGCCTTTTGATGGCATGCTAATTTTTGTGCGTACCCGAACTGCAACGGTTGAGGTCGCGGAAAAACTTGAAGCGCGTGGTTATGCAGCAGCAGCCCTGAATGGTGATATTGCTCAGAAACAGCGTGAACAGGTGATCAATCGCCTGAAAAAAGGCCATCTTGATATCGTTGTTGCCACCGATGTGGCTGCCCGTGGTCTGGATGTGGAACGCATCAGCCATGTGATCAATTATGATGTTCCACACGATACAGAGTCTTATGTTCATCGTATCGGCAGAACCGGCCGAGCAGGCCGTACGGGTGATGCAATCCTGTTTGTTGCACCCCGTGAGCAGCGCATGCTCAGCTCAATTGAGCGCGCGACTCGCCAGAAGATTGAAAAGCTTGAAATGCCAACCACTGAAGATATCAATGATAAACGCATTGCCGGTTTTAAACAGCGTATCACCGATACCCTGGCAGAAGAGAGCATGGATATGTTCTCACAGATCGTTGAGCAGTATACACAGGAACATAATGTGCCTGCGATTGAAGTGGCTGCTGCACTTGCACGTATGGCACAGGGTGGTAAGCCATTGCTGGTGAAGGATGCGCCTCGTATGGAGGCTCGTGAGTCACGGCGTGAGTCTAGACGTGAACCGAGACGGGATTCGGAACGTGGTGAGCGTGGATCTGATAGAGGTCGTGATCGTGTTCGTTCGCAAGCGCCAAGAGGCGAAGGCCGAAACTCCAGTGGTGAAGGTAGCGAACCACCAAGGCGCAGAAGTGCTCCGATGGGTGATCTGCCAAAACCGGAACGCGGTATGGAGCGTTATCGTCTGGATGTGGGTGAAACCCATGGCGTTAAACCGGGCAATATTGTTGGAGCGATTGCCAATGAGATTGGAATCGAAAGCGAATTTATCAGCAAGGTAAATATTCAGGATGATTACACTACAGTCGATCTTCCCGAAGGCATGCCAAAACCCATTCTGAAGACACTGCAGCAGGTTCGCGTAGCGGGTCGGCCGTTGAATGCTTCAGCACTTGAAGGTATCGGTGGCTCATCAGGCGGTTCGAAAGCGCGCCGTAAACCGATGGGCCGATCTGGTGGCAGGCCGGATCGTCATTCAAGTGATGGTGGCAGACGTCCCCCCCAAAGACGCTCAGGGCCGGACAAAAATAAAACTCGTAAGTAACTGAATTATTTAGAAGTTATGACTAAAAGGGGCATCACATATTTATGTGGTGCCCCTTTTGTTTGAATATGGTCTACAATCTAAATTGATTAATTCGAAAAAAGGTTAACTTAGAAAGTTTACTGCTTAAATTGACGGGAAGGGAAATTATGAGCTTTGATCTTGAAACTGCCTTGAAGGGCATGGGAAATGATGAGTCTCTGTTATATGAGACGCTTCAGGACTTTATTGATTATTATGGTGATGCCGGAGAGAAAATTCGAATCGCTCTGAATGAGGAGCGTTATGCTGACGCTGAAATATTGTCGCATACCCTGAAAGGTCTGGGTGGCACATTTGCCTCACAGGCGTTGAGCGATAGTGGCCGCTCTCTTGAGAACGCGATCCGGAAAAGAGATTTGGATGGGCTGGATGAAAAGGTGAACCTTCTCGATAAGGACATCCATGAGATGGTAGCAGAAATCAGACAGTTGCTGACAGCCTGAGCTTTTAACTTCATCTTACTTCAGGAAGCTTATCTTGGCTTTTTCCTGAATCTTTTTTTCACTCTTTCTTGTCTGTTTGTCTCCTGTTTGCTTGCAGCAGGTACAAGCTGCTCAGGTGCGTTACCTATCAGATCTGTGCGTCCCATTTTCTTCAGGGCATCACGTAGCAGCGGCCAGTTTTCGGGGTCATGATAGCGCAGGAATGCTTTGTGAAGATCGCGCTGTTTTTTGCGTTTGATGGTGAAGACCGGCCGGGACCGGTCAGATATTCGTCGACTGATCTTACCCAGTGGGTTTCTCTCTGAGTGATACATTGCCGTTGCCGTTGCCATGGGTGATGGCAGGAAGGCCTGCACCTGATCCGGTTTGAAATGGTTTTGCTTCAACCAGAGAGCAAGGTTCAACATATCCTTGTCTGTAGTGCCAGGATGAGCGGCAATGAAGTAGGGGATCAGATACTGTTTTTTCCCGGCTTTTTTTGAGAATTTATCAAACAGTTTTTTGAATGCATGAAAGCTGCCGATACCCGGTTTCATCATCTTCGATAGCGGCTCATCTTCGCTATGTTCCGGGGCAATTTTCAGATAACCGCCCACATGATGGGTGACCAGCTCCTCAATATATTCCGGTGATTCTACGGCCAGATCATAACGCAGGCCTGAAGCGATAAAGATTTTTTTGATGCCTTTGATATTCCGTGCCCGGCGATAGAGATGGATTAGTGGCGTGTGATCCGTGTTCAGGTTTTTGCATATTCCAGGGTAGACACAGGATGGTTTGCGACAAACTGATTCAATGGCCTTTGATTTGCAGGCCAGTCGATACATGTTGGCCGTAGGACCTCCCAGGTCTGAAATTGTGCCGGTGAATCCCGGTGTTTTGTCCCGGATGTTTTCTACCTCGCGGATGATCGAGTTTTCCGAACGACTCTGGATGATGCGCCCTTCATGCTCGGTGATGGAGCAGAATGTGCAGCCGCCAAAACAGCCACGCATGATGTTGATGGAATTCTTGATCATCTCATAGGCGGGGATTTTTACGTTGCCATAAGATGAGTGAGGATTACGTGAGTAGGGCAGGTCAAACACAGCATCGAGCTCGGATGTCTCCAGTGGAATTGGTGGCGGGTTGAGCCAGACATCGCGATTGCCGTGGCGCTGAACCAGTGCCCGGGCATTGCCCGGATTGGTCTCCAGATGCATCAGTCGTGATGCATGGGCATAGAGAACAGGATCATCCTTCACCTCTTCATAGGCAGGCAGCCGGATGACGGTATGTTCACGGTCGGATGGATCAGGCATGGATGTTTCGGCCTGTTCCGGTTCCTGTTTCATCTCAC
>JBEQLD010000086.1:0-7608 GCA_040326115.1 Mariprofundaceae bacterium
TGTGCCGTTGTCATTGTAGATCGGCTTAGGCATGAATGTTGCAGTCTTGCCGTGCGCATGAGCCACGTTATGGATCACATATTTATACCACTGAGACTTATCTGCCTGTTCGATCAATTCGCCGAACTTCATAGCCAGTTCGCACTGGCCAGCAGTTGCTACTTCATGGTGATGACACTCCATGTCGAAACCAAGATCGGTCATCACAAGAGACATGTCGTTACGAATTTCGTGTAGGGAATCAACAGGAGGAACCGGGAAATAACCACCCTTCACGCCTGGACGGTGACCATGATTACGCATCATGCCATCAGAAGTGTCAGCGAAGTTTTTACCTGAGTTCCATGCAGCTTCCTCGGATTCGATCTGGTAGCCACAGCTGCCCATTTCGTTGTTCCAGGTTACGCCGTCAAAGATGAAGAACTCAAGTTCAGGGCCAAAATATACGGTGTCAGCAATGCCAGCAGAACGGATGTAGTTCAGTGCACGCTGTGCCACCTGACGTGGGCAACGGTTATAATCCTGGCCGGAGATCGGATCGATCACCTGAGCAACCAGCACCAGTGTGCAGGCCTCAAAGAAAGGATCGATATTAGCACTTTCCGGATCTGGAATCAGAGCCATGTCTGAATTATTAATATCACACCAGCCGGCTACAGATGATCCGTCGAAGGCAAAGCCATCTTCGAAACAGTCTTCATTCAGCGTATGAATTGGAAATGTTACGTGCTGCCATTTGCCGCGTGTGTCGGTAAAACGAACATCAACAAATTCGCACTCGTTCTCTTCGATTAGATCGAAGACTTTTTTGATTGCATCACTCACAGATTGTCTCCTGTTGGAAAATAAAATATAGACCCATCCATATTTTTTGAAGAGGGCAGACTTGCACAAGACGGCTGCAATGGCAACTCAACCCCTATGGCTAATAAGGACAAAATAATCAGCTCTCTCTAAATGCATGTGTGATCGGATAACGCCTGTCCCGACCAAATGCACGACGGGTAATCTTCACGCCCGGAGGAGACTGGCGTCGCTTGTATTCAGCTGTATGCAGCATCCTCACAACACGCTTAACCTCATCAATATCAAATCCCTGAGTCGCAATCTCATCAACAGAGAGTCGTGCTTCAATGGTGCCTTTCAGGATGGTGTCGAGTGCATCATAATCAGGCAGCGAATCAGAATCTTTCTGATCAGGCCTGAGCTCTGCAGATGGAGGTTTATCAATCGTATTTTGCGGAATGATCTCCGCTTCCCGGTTCATATAATCGGCCAGTGCAAACACATCGGTTTTCCAGACATCTTTCAGCACGGCAAAGCCCCCGGCCATATCCCCGTAGAGGGTGGCATAACCGACTGCCATCTCCGACTTGTTGCCGGTGGTCAAAAGCATGCGGCCACTCTTGTTCGAGATCGCCATCAACAGCATGCCACGGCTGCGAGCCTGAATATTCTCTTCAGTCACATCCGGTTCACTCATGCCCCATGCCGTGAATGTATCTGCAAGCGTGGCTTCGGTCGCATCTACAGGCCCTGATATGGGCAGGGTTACACTCTCAATGCCAAGATTCTCTACCAGCGTTTCCGCATCAGAAATGGAATGATCACTGGAAAATTTTGATGGCAGCAATACGCCCAACACATTCTCTGCACCCAGTGCCTCTACCGCAACCACAGCGGTAACCGCCGAATCAATGCCGCCGGAGAGACCGATTACAACCGTTTCGCATCCGTTCCTGCGAACATAATCACGCACGCCAAGCACCAGTGCATCATGAATCTGTGCAATAGATGTCGGCAGATCAGCAATAGAGGACTCGCCGGCCTGCTCCAGATCAACAACAGGCTGGGCTATTTCGAACAGCGGCGCCCGCAGTAGCAACTCTCCTGCCGCATCCATGACATGAGAGCCTCCATCAAAGACCACCTCATCCTGACCGCCTACCGGATTCAGATAGATTACAGGCACCGAAAAACTTCTGGCCCGCTGACTCATCAAGGCTTCACGCTCATACTGCTTATCTATATGGAAGGGAGATGCGTTCAGATTCAGCCAGACATCAGCTGCCAGCCCGGCATGTTTCTCTGCCAGCGTGTCATCCCAGATATCTTCGCAGATACCCATGCCTACTCGCCAGCCATCAATATCAAAAACGGTTTCATCACCCTGGCCGGGAGTGAAATAGCGCAGTTCATCAAACACGCCATAATTGGGCAGGCACTGCTTATCATAAACACCCACAAGCGAGCCCTTTCGCGCAATAAAGGCGCTGTTTCTCAATTTACTTGTTTCATCCCGGGTATCACGGCGAGGCGCACCAAACACAACAGCACAATTGCCACTGGCCGCAACAATCTCATCCACGGCAAACTCCACCGCTTGCATAAACAACGGCCTGAGCAGCAGATCTTCTGGCGGGTAGCCAGTCACCGCGAGTTCAGGGAAGACAACCAGATCACATGACTCATTCTCGGCATCGTTGGCAACGTCAAGAATCAACTTAATATTGCCACTGATATCACCCACTCTGGGGGCAATTTGTGCCAGCATGATCTTCATGACTCATCTCTCATATTACAAACAAACATCGCATCTCCATAGGAGTAGAAACGATATTCCTGCGCTTTGGCATATTCATAGGCATCCATTATACGGCTACGCCCGGCCAATGCACTCACCAGCATCAACAGGGTTGATTTTGGCAGATGGAAATTGGTCAACAGTGCATCCACGATTTTGAACTGATAACCCGGGTAGATAAAGATATCGGTGCGTCCTGAACCTGCTCTGACTTCCTCACCATCAGCCGCAGCCTCGAGTGTTCGTAGCGATGTGGTTCCCACAGCCACCACACGATGCCCTTCCTGTTTAGCCCGGTTAATCTGCAGGGCAACATCTTCAGAGATGTGATAGGCCTCTTCATGCATCACATGATCATGAACGTTATCGACCTGAACCGGCTGAAATGTTCCCGGCCCGACATGCAGCGTTACATGCACAAAGGAGGCGCCAGCCTGCTGCATTTTTTTCATCAGCGCTTCGGTAAGGTGCAGCCCTGCAGTCGGCGCAGCCACGGCTCCCGGCTGGTTGGCAAACACCGTCTGATATCGATCCCTGTCCTCTTCACTATCCGGACGGTCGATATAGGGAGGAAGTGGCATGTGTCCGTGTGCTTCAATGGCATCCATCACATGCTCTGCCTTCAGATGGATACGAACCTCTTTGCCATCACGCGATAGAATCTCTGCATCAAAGCCATCGGCAATGGCAATAATCTCACCCGCCTTCAACGGCTTGTTCGATTTTCCCCATGCAAGCCAGACATCCACTTCATCCGTCGGTTCCAAAAGCAGCAGCTCAACCTTTCCGCCACTCGGCTTCTTCCCAAGCAAGCGGGCCGGAATCACGCGGGTATCATTGAGCACCCAGAGATCGCCGGGCTGAACCAGCTCAACCAGATCGGAAATATGTTGATCAGCCAGCCCATCCGCACCGAGATTGAGCAGGCGTGATGCATCTCGCTCTTTCAACGGTTTTTTGGCAATCAGTTCATCAGGAAGTGAATAATCGAAGTCTGAAATATCCATGCGGCAAAGCTAACCGAAAACAGTTGCTTAGGAAGGTTCTGATTTAACGCTTGTTGAAAATATCCTTCAGCTTTTCTGCCAGCTCTTCTGCGGTGTAGGGCTTCTGAAGAAAACCGGCCAGCCCTTTACCGGAAAAACGGTTGGTTGCATCCTGCTCATTGTATCCGGAGCTGAGAATCACCTTCACATCGGGATCGATTCGGCACATTTCGGAAAATGCATCTTCACCATTCATTTTTGGCATGGTCATATCCAGCAGTACGGCCGTGATCCGATCATGGTGTTGGTTGAACATCTCAACACCCTCGATCCCATCAACGGCCTTGAGTGTTTCCAGACCCATCTCTTCGAGCATGGATGCTGCCACTTCACGAACCGTATCCTCATCATCAACAATGAGAACAACGCCTTCCGCATGCCAGGCGGCTTCACTTTTCTGCTCTCCATTCAGAGAGACAGGCTTCTGTTTCGAGCATGGGAACAGCACCTTGAATGTCGTCCCTTTACCCACCTCACTGTAAGCCTTGATAGCACCTTGATGTCCGCGCACAATTCCAAGAATGGCTGACATTCCCAGTCCGCGGCCGGTAAACTTGGTGGTGAAAAACGGCTCGAACAGTCTCTCTTTCGTCTCCTCATCCATGCCGCAGCCGGTATCTGACACCTCAAGATAGATATAGCGGCCCTCTTCGAGACCTTCATCCAGATAGGTGGTTGATAGATACTGCTTATCCATATGAACCATGCCTGTCGCGATTGAAATGGCGCCGCTTCTGTCACCAATGGCTTCGGATGCATTGATCACAAGATTCATGATCACCTGTTGCATCTGGGTAATATCAGCCTCTATCGCGGGAATCTGATTGTTCAGATCAAGCCGCAGAACCACATTTTTAGCGATGGTCACTTTGAGCAGCTGGCTCATCTCCTCTACCAGTTCTGAGAGAATGATTGGCTTCACAACAAACTTGCCCTTGCCTGAATAGGCAAGCATCTGTTTACAGAGATCAGCAGCCTTCCGGCTCGCTTTAGCAATGCGCTCGATATACTCGACTGCCGGCGAGGTATCAGTGAGTTTACTGGTGGCCAGGCCAGCATTGCCCAGAATGGTTGTCAGAATATTATTAAAATCATGTGCAATACCACCGGCCATCACACCCAGCGATTCCAGCCGCTGCACATGCTCCATTTTGGCGCGAACGTCTTCTTTCTCCTGATGTGCCTCAACCAGTTCAGTAATGTCCTGTACAGTACCTATTGATCGAAGCGGAGTGCCCTGCTCATCACTAAAGAAACTTTCACAACGTTCATTCACATGCTTGATGCGTCCATCCTTCATCAGAAGACGATGGACAATCTCGTAAGGCTGTTTTGTCTCCAGTGAGCGGGTATAAGCCTCATTCACCCTCTCACGATCATCAGGGTGGATAGCGTCGAGAAATGCCTCATACGAGGCTCCGAACTTATCCTTATCAATTTCAAACATTCGAAAGATCTCATCCGACCAGATCAGTTCATTGGTCACCAGATCGAGTTCCCAGCTTCCAACCTGTGCAATCTGCTGCGCCTCATTCAGACGCTGTTCATTCTCCTTCTGATTTTTTTCCGCCGCAATACGCTCTGTAATATCCCTGATAAAAGCGGTAAAATACTGCTGCTCACCCACCTTATGATGGGTCACACACAACTCAACCGGAAACTCCTCTCCACTGCTGCGCAGAGCAGAAATTTCTACCCGGTTTCCAATAATATTTCCGTTATCGCCTGTAGTGGCAAAGCGTTCCATCGAAACCTCATGCCTCTCCCGATACCGCTCGGGAATGATGAGACCCATCAACACTTGTCCTACCGCCTCTTTTTTAGACCAGCCGAATATCAATTCAGCCTGCCTGTTCCAGCTCAGGATATTACTCTGATGATCTGTGGTGATGACGGCATCCAGAGCATTCTCAAGTATAATCCGGGTACGTTTTTCCGCGGCTTGCCGGGATTTTTCAGACGCGAGTGCTGTTTCATAGCTTCTTCGCTGCTTTTGAAAGCTGCTTCTCATCATCCACGCTACAGCAAGCATGATAAGCAGAGAGAGCAGAATCAGAATAATTTGAGTGACTTCTAAATTATCCAGATGTATTTTCAAAGATGATACAAGCAGGCTTCTCACCTTACCCATTTGAGCAAGAAAACGATTGAAGATCGCATCATACTGCTGATCAATCGACGTGCCGATGCCGGAGGTTCCCCGCTCTGAAAGACGTTGCTTTGTTAAAACAAGCAACTGGTTATATGTAATCAAGGCCTCGTCATGAAGTGCTGGCAAGTCATCCAAAGCAGGATGAGAAAGGAGTAGATGAGAGTGTGGGCCAAGGCTTCTCACCATCTCCAAATCATATTTTACATGATTGAGGTGTTTAAACACCGCATCAACACTCTCGTGAGGATCGCCGGCAAGAATCTCTTCAAGCCAGAGATGGGAAATCGACACATCAGAGACAGCATGATCTGATACAGTAGCCACCTCTGAGTGTACCCGGGAGATATGCCCTTCGAGCTGCTTAACATAAACCATAGCACCGATCATAAAGCTGGCAGCCAATGCAGTAACCAACAGCAATGGACGGTAGCTAAAATCCTGATGGCTTAGAGTGTTAGATATGGCAATCTCCCATGATTACATCTACTTACAGCAGAAAAAAGACACGGTCAGCTGAATGTCTCAACGCCATCCGGTGTAGCCATCAGCACCACATCAGCGCCCTGATGTGAAAAGATGCCGTTGGTGACTACGCCCGGCACTGCGTTCAGATGATCCTCAACACCACGTGCATCAGTGATGGTCAGGCCGTGAACATCAATAATGATGTTCCCGTTATCAGTGGTAAAACCTTCACGCAGGATTGGATTGCCGCCGAGTTTCTTGGCCACACCTGTAACCAGTGCCTCAGCCATCGGGACCACCTCAATAGGAAGCGGGAATGCACCCAGAGCATCCACCCTCTTGGTTTCATCAACAATGCAGATAAATTTATCTGAAGCTGCTGCGACAATCTTTTCACGGGTAAGTGCGCCGCCGCCGCCCTTGGTCAGGTTTTTGCCTGCATCAAACTCATCCGCGCCATCAATATAGACGGAGAGAGAGTCAACCTGCGTAAGTGCCTCATTGAGATCGAGCACAACAATACCGTGTCCTTCCAAGCGCTCGGCAGTCACCTCGGAGCTTGCAACCGCGCCTTTGATTTTATCTTTCATGGTCGCCAATGCATCAATAAACATATTGGCTGTGGAGCCGGTACCAACACCGACGATGGTATCTTCAACCACATAGGCCAGAGCCGCTTCGGCCACTTTCTGTTTCATCTCATCCTGTGTCATTCTCGTACTCCTTTCATGTGAGACAAACTGTAATCTATCCCCTCAGTTTTTTCAGCAAAATTCGCAGATGTTGGAGGAGTCACGATGACTACGTTATCCTTCCGCCATGCTTACATCCCAGATTGATATTATTATCACCGTTCTGTTTGCGATTGGCCTGGGCCAGCTTGCCTGGCTCTCCGTGATGCTGCTACGCAAGAGAGTTTCCTCGACAACGATTGCCGTATCACTTGCACCTCTGATCTCCATCTGGGTTCTGTTATGGCCGCTCTATGAAAATCCTGCCTGGGTCTGGGCAGGAATCATGCTGCTTGCTCTGCCTGTTCTTCCCGCCTACATCAGCGATCATCTCTTCTGGCAACATCTTCGCATCGCCTGGTCCGGACCGGGGCCGGAAACTGATGGAAATGACCGCCTGCCTGATATGTGGGCCTTTATTTCACTGCTTGCATCGCTGGTGATTGCCGCTGCATTTTTTCAGCGCATACCTGAGTTTGGACTGGGCATTGCGCTTGCAGCATCTCTTGCTTTCCCGTTTGCATCACTGCTGGACAGAATCGGACATCTGAAGCTCGGCTTCCCGCTTCACCCTGATCAGACACTCATCGGCCATATCGGCCTTATTCTTTTTGTTTCACTGCTCTGCAG
>JBEQLD010000087.1:0-7579 GCA_040326115.1 Mariprofundaceae bacterium
AAGGGCTGGCAGATGCCGGGTGCCCTTTCTTTGGTTCGTTTCTTTGGGCAAGCAAAGAAATGAACATAGCGCTGTTTTTTGTCTTACTAATTCAAACGTTTCTAATCAATCAGTGAGACCAGACCAATGTAATCGCCGTTTCTGTATTGGTGTTCTTTGTTCCTACCGGAACCTTCGATGTATGTTGAACCGAGAAAGATATTTTACTGGAGAGACTGCTGTTCAGTTTATGTCGTAGAGCAGTCACGGAATGGCTAACAAATCCTTCCCTGCCACCCTCTGTATTAAGATCCTGAGTCAATGTCGCGCCATCACTAATCTTCCACTTGATCGTGGTAGAGCTTCGGCCAATCACTTCATTTCGATTTTCAGCCGGGATCAGCTCTGTCTGCCTGGCACCTGCACCAATCTCTGCTTTCCAATGAAGCTCATCACTCTTTACCAGTTCACGACCATAACCGACCGTCTCACTGATTCGACGTGTAAATCCGCCAAAACGATCTGTCTCAAACCCGACTCGTCCAAAGAGATAGTCATACTCGGAGAACTTCCAATCTTCCTGAATCGATGCACTGTATTTTTCGGCTGTCGTGGCATTCCGGTCTGTTGTACTCAGGGCAGAGCCTTCAAGGGTCGTACGCAGGGTTTCGCCATCACCTACAAGCTTGGCCTTGGTATTGAGTGTGCGAACCTGCGTATTGCCACCGGTCTGCACAAAACCCAGCTCAAGATCAGACTTCCAGAATCCTGCCTCCTCCTCAGCCATTGCTACGGATACAGAACCCACAGCGGCAAAGGCCATGAATGTTAAAGTCAGAACCGACATGGTGAAAAACAGTCTGTACATGATATCTCCCTTCATCAATCGACTGGCAGCCTATTCACTCAGCATCTGTAAACAAGTTGCTTATTCCTATCAACCCATAAAAAAGGGCCTGCCACGGTTAGAAGATGGCAGGCCCTTTTTCTTTTTTACAGGAAAGTATTAATCGACAATCACAGGCTCAAGTCGCTCCATATCATTGATCACGCGCCAGTGGCCTTCACCGGATTCAACACGCTCCTCCCACATCTGAAGGCGATCCATATATTCCCGTGGATCGATATTGTCAGAGCGAAGCTTGGTGACATTCAGTGCCACCACATCAAAGCCCTGCATCTGCAGCGGAATATCGCGCACATAACCCTTCTTCAGCTCTTCCTTCAAATCGGAAAAAATTAGAATGGTCTTTCTTCCCACATTGGCTTCATTCAAATACTCAATGGCCTGAAGCAAGCCACCGGTAATATCAGTATAGGCGCTCGGTTTCACATCCTTAACAAAATGATCCACCTTCTCCCTGAACTGGCGCTTCTGGCGATTGGCAATACTCGGGCGATCTTCAAAGGTCACCTTGGCCACCATATCCTTCTCACTGAAACTGGCCGTATCGACCCGGGCCACTGCAAAGGAGTCGCCGGGATTCAGCTTGGCCAGCGTGTAGTTAATAATGTGCTGTGCCTTCACCAGCTCCTCGGTATAGGTACCGGATGTGTCAAGTAGCATATAGACGCCCTTGTTCCGGGGAATCTCCTCACTACTGCATCCGATCACCAACGCAGCCGCAACAATTGTAAGCATAATATTTTTCATCATGACACCTCCTTCATTGACTGTGTCTGCAGGGGCTTAAACTCCCGCTTCTCTTTTTTTGTGGATTTGGAAATATGACTCACCCGCCCTTCAATCCAGAGTGGAATGAAAATAAACAGGTCATAGATGCTGGTTAGCATCCGGCCAACATAGTGAGAGCCATTGGCAAGTATGGAAAAGACAAAGGCCATGGCGCGCAGAATGCCTGCTGCCGTGATGCCCAGAACCGTACGGGACGAATGAATAAACGACTCAAGTGGAATGGCTACAAACACCAGTGCAAACGGGAGAATAAAGCCCATGCCCATCTGTGCAGCCGTGGTAATCCAGCGATCGGACATACCCGCCGCAGTAACCGCGCCATTGAGCAGTGATGCCCTGAGTGCCGCATCATCCTGTGCCAGAATCTCTCGCATGTAGGCGAGGCCTGCCTCGACACTTGCCAGAGAGAGCAGAATTGAGAAGGTGATCCATACCATATGCATACGCATGGAATCTTTCATGGATGCAATCACCGGGAAGAGGCGGGTAATGCGCAGGCTCTCCATCAGGAAGAGACCCATCGCCACTTCGACAAGGATGATCACCAGTGCCGCAATGTTGGCTGTTTTGTAGCCCATCATGACACTGCTGCCGCCCACCATCTCCTGCATTGGGCGTGCGATCAGATTGAAATTGATCATGGCACCGCCAATCGCAATCGCCAGTACAAAACCAGCCACGAAGAACTGGGTCAGTGAAGAGGACGAGAGTGTCTTTTTGGCACTGTCAGTCTCATTGATAATCTTCTCATACTCTTCCATCTGACGATCCACGGCACGTGAACGTTCCATCAGTGCATTCACATTCTGATCCACCTGCTTCAAATCACTGTTCATTCCACGCCATGATGGAAGCATCTTCTTGAGCAGCATATGACGCTCACGACTCGCCTTACGATACTCATCCAGTGTCTTGTCATGATTCTTTTCCAGAGAGCCATGAATACTCTCCAGAATCTGACCCACCATGGGGTCACTCTTGGATGTGGATATCTGAGCCACAGCCGAAATAGCCTTGCCCCAGCCCGGAGCTTCAGGCGGAACATCGGAACTCTGCTTGTAATCCTCATCAATCCGGGTAATCACATCGCTGATTTTACGATGCAGGGTTGGATACTCCGCCAGGTCCGCCTCTACAATCTTGTTGATACGCTCAAACTCACGCTCAATCAGATGTTCGGATGCTTCACGTCCTGCGGCAATCAACACCTCACTGTTACGCTGAGACAACCTCTCTTCGGCTCCCATCAACGATTCCGAAGCCTGCTGGAAGGCACTTCTCGCTAAAGAAAATACCGCCTCAATCATTTTATGCATCGGCTCTCTGGCCAGATAGGTCAGCAGGACAATAATCACGCTCCAGATCACTGCCGATAGCGCTGCACTCTCTGACCACAATAGATAAATTTCTGAAAATGACATCTCAACCTCCTCTTAAGCCAGTCTCACCGGCTTCATTGGTGATATCTGGGCGAGAAGTTACAGGGGGTCAAAATGGAAAGATGTCACCCGCGTCACATTTCGGAAATGCGCCATAATTGAAAGAAAAATAGAAATAATAGAGTTAAATTAACAAAAAATGATCAAAACTGGATAAATTCGATTCAATTGATCTTATCCCTCAAAATGTGGAGAAAGAACCTAAAAAGGACGTTTTGCTGAAAAGTCAGCCAGACTGGCTAACAATTGGTGAATTTCGGAATCGCCTGAATCGGGAAGCGCCTTTTTTGCACGTTCTGCATAGTCAGCCGCACGCTTCATCGCGTAATCGGCACCACCCTCTGCCTCAACATGCTCACGCACCCAGTCACGATCACCCTCTTCATAGCTATCACGCTCGGCAATGGCATGCACACGATCACGCAGCTCTTCATCACTGTTCATGGCGTGAATCAACGGCAGTGTGATCTTGCCCTCTTCCAGATCGTGCCCAACCGGCTTTCCTGCTGTGGCTTCATCAGAAAGATAGTCCAGCGCATCATCCATTAACTGAAATGCCACGCCAAGACACATACCGTACTCGGCCATCTTTGCCACCACTTCCGGAGATTGCCCACTCACATGTGCTCCAACCTCAGTCGCTGCAGAAAACAGTACTGCGGTCTTTCGCTCGATCACTTCCAGACATTCGGCCTCGGTCATCTCAAGATGAAAGGTGCGGGAAAGTTGTAACACCTCACCCTCTGCCAGCGCATTGGTAACATCCGACATCAGACGCAGCATCTCCATATCACCATCGCTCACCATCATCTGGAATGCGCGGGAGAAGAGGTAGTCGCCAACCAGTACACTTGCCTGATTACCCCACACACCATTTGCAGAAGGAGAGCCACGGCGCTGATGAGCGGAATCAACCACATCATCATGCAGCAATGATGCGGTATGAATAAATTCAACCACCACAGACATCGGAATATGACGATCGCCCTGATAACCGAAATAACGTGCAACCAGCAGACAGAGCAATGGTCGCAAACGCTTGCCGCCACTATTAACAATATAGTGGCCAATAGCCGGAATCATCATGATATCTGATTGAAGATTTTCATGAATGCAGATATTTACTCTCCGCATTTCGGATTCGCAGAGGCTGATAGCCTGATTCAGAGGGTTTTTATCACTGTTTTGCACGGTGGCTGCATCGTAAACCGCAGCATCTGTGCGTCAAGTTTCATTGTTTTTTAATAAATAGTGCCTTACATTGGCCCTCATGAAACTGATGAGAGGGAATCGTAACCGATGGAGCGTGGCATTCACGCTGGTGTTTTCTGTGCAGCTTCTTGTCTCTGCTCTCTGTGTTATCCCATCAGCTCAAGCGGCCGTGGTGGCAGAAGTTACCCACTGCAATGAAGCCATGCAGCATGAGATGAGCGCGAAATCCATGCAGGAGATGGCGATGCAGGCCCAGCCTGAATCATCACCAATGGCGACATGCTCCCACTGTTCATCGCCTGAAAACTTCGCACTATTTTTGAATAATCTGGACATTTCACCGTCCGATCTTCTACTCGCTTTCGTTGTGGTCGAAACAGCTGCAACCACTTCACAGAACTTCATCGCAAGAGCTCAGGCTCCACCGCGAAGCTCGACCACCCTTTACACAACAACTCAACGCATCCGTATCTGATCTACCCCTGCTACTGAACAGCCGTTTCATCTGAACCGGTACGTTGCCGTGCAACGTTATTTTTCAAAGCAGGAGAAGAAGTTGAAGAACAACTCTGTCGTAAACATCGCTATATTTGTCTGGAGTCTGGTTATACCACTCTCGGCGCAAGCAACTCTCGCCACGCCAGGCGTTATCACTGAAAAAGCGGCTGTTGCCGAAGCGCTTGCCAACAATCCGCGCATTGCGGGCATGCAATCAAAAGCTGAGGCCATGCATCACATCCCATCACAGGCAGGCTCCCTGCCCGATCCCGTGTTAAGCCTGAATGCACTGAATCTTCCAACAGATAGCTTCTCCACAACACAGGAGAACATGACCCAGCTACAGGTCGGCATCTCTCAAGCCATCCCCTTTCCCGGAAAACTGGGGCTGAAGGCGGAGGCGGCATCGTTTGAAGCCAACGCAGCAGATTCATCCGCTGGAGAGACAAATTTGCGAGCTGTTCGTGATACCCGACTCTCCTGGTGGAATCTTTTCTATCTGGATCGGGCTATTGCAACGCTTCACCGGAATCAGGGGCTACTGCGACAGTTCGTGAAAATTGCCGAATCAAAATACAGGACAGGGCAAGGTCTTCAGGCTGATGTGTTGATGGCACAGGTCGAGCTCTCCAAACTACTTGATGCGGAGATCACTCTAAATGCCGCGAGGAAAAATCAGGCAGCACAGTTCAATGCACTTCTCAATCGCCCTGCCACAACAGAAGTGACGCTTCCTGGTCAAGTTAACGAAACACTTCCACCAACCCCGGATGCAGCATCTCTTCACCGCCAGTCCAGGGCAGTACGCCCGCTTCTGCATGCGCAGAAGAGCAGAGTAAATGCAGCCCATAGCCGCAGGGATCTGGCCGAAAAAGGTTACTACCCCGACTTCACACTCAGTGGTGCCTACGGCTCCCGAAATGGCATCAATCCAGTCAATGGCCAAAACAGATCAGACTTCGCCTCAATTAAACTGAGCATGACCATTCCTCTCTATGCAGGAAGTAAACAGTCCAAGGCGATTCAGCAGCAGAAAGCCGAAGTGGCAAAAGAGCAGTTCTATTTTGATGACCTGAACAGAGATGTGGATGCTGAAATTGAGCGTGCGCTTGCCGATTATCAGGCGGCTTATAATCGAGCATCCCTCTTCAAAACCGGGATCATTCCGCAGGCCAGTCAGAGCGTGGCATCGATGCTATCCGCCTATCAGGTCAACAAGGTTGATCTGCTGAACCTGATCAATGCACAAGTCACCCTCTTCAACTATGAAACCCAGTACTGGAAAGCACTAAGCAGCGGCAAACAGGCATGGGCAAGGCTCGAAGCAGCAGTCGGTGAAAACATAAGTGAAGATATCCGGGAAACGAATGGCATGGAGGCCAATCATGAATAAAAATATTATCATTACAGCAATCGTCACCCTCATCATCGGTGTCTCAGCAGGTTACTTTCTTGCACCGGCAGGAAAGACCGGCAGCGAAACCGGTACTGAAAAGATAGCCTCAAAAGAGCGTAAACCTCTCTTCTACCGCAATCCGATGAATCCATTAATTACCAGTCCGGTTCCTGCAAAGGATGAGATGGGAATGAAATATATCCCTGTCTATGCCGACAGTGAGACATCCAGTGGCATGACTGCAGGCACAGTCAGCATCGACCCTGTGACCACACAGAACATTGGCGTTCGCACAGCAACTGTAAAACGCACAACACTCTCGCGCGTGATTCGCTCGGTGGGACGAGTCACGTTTGATGAGCAGCGGGTGGCACGTTTCCACTCCAAAATCGATGGCTGGATCGAAGAGCTCTTCATCGAGAAAACAGGCGACCGTGTTAAAAAAGATACCATGCTTCTCTCCATCTACTCGCCGCAACTGGTCGCCAGTGAAGAGGAGTATATCCTTGCACTGACCAACGCCGACACACTGAAAGAGAGCCCGTTCAAAGACATTCGCAACAGCGCGGAGAGTCTTGTCCGCTCAAGCCGTGAACGGCTGGAGCTGCTTGATGTACCCGCTCATCAGCTACGGGAGATTGAACGCACCCGAAAAGTGATCAAGCGACTACATATTCACTCACCCTTTGATGGCACGGTAATGAAGATCGGCGCCCGCGAAGGACAGCGAGTCACCCCTGAAACTGAACTCTACATGATTGCAGATCTCACCCGATTGTGGGTGATTGTCGATCTCTATGAAGATGACATGCCCTGGGTGAAAGAGGGTGATATGGCAGAGATGCGTGTCTCCGGTATCCCCGGGGAGACTTTTAAAGGCAAGGTTTCCTATATCTACCCCTACCTGGAGGCGAAAACACGTACGGTCAAAGTCCGACTGGAGGTTGATAACAGTGATTTAAGGCTTAAGCCGGAGATGTTTGCCAACGTCACACTCATGTCGAACAGGCAGCTGAATGCCATCACGGTTCCATCCGAGGCCATTGTCCGGACAGGTGCCCGTGAACAGCTGTTTATCGAGCGCGCAGCAGGAAAATTTGAACCGCGTGACGTTGTCATCGGCGTCAGCGCTGATGGAGAGACCCAGATTCTCGAAGGTCTTCGTGTGGGTGAAAAAGTGGTCACCTCCAGTCAGTTCCTGATCGATTCCGAATCCAAGCTGAAAGAGGCCACCTCGAAGATGCTTGAAACCCTTCAGCCTGAGACCGATGCGAAGCCTGCCCAGATGGATCATGGTGATATGCAGATGGATCATGGTGATATGCAGATGGATCATGGTGATATGCAGATGGATCATGG
>JBEQLD010000088.1:0-7512 GCA_040326115.1 Mariprofundaceae bacterium
AACCGTTGCCGCGTTTTTGAACTCGGCTCTATCGCAAGACTTTTTTGATAACTCTCCAGAGCAAGGTTCTCTTTTTTACTACGAATCTGGATATCACCCAAAATATTCAGGCATGACCAACACTCGGGCTGAAGCCTGATAGCCTTGTTGGCATGTTTTAACGCCAGCTCAGATCTGTTTCTCTCAGCCAGAAAGCGGGCATAACGAATATGGGCAAAGCCATTAAGAGGATCAGCTCGAAGCGCATGTTCATACCATGAGTTGGCACTGTCGATATCTCCGGTCATCTCCACCAGGTCTGCCAGCAGATAAGCCGGTGTTGCCTCATTTTTAAAACGCTTCACTGCTTTTTTAAGTAGCTCACGTGCCTGAGAGGTCTCACCATTGGCCCTGTATATTGTGGTGAGGTTGACGACAGTTGGAAGGTGCCAGCCGTAGGTCATATTTTTTTTGTAGAGTTCCAGTTCCTGATTATGGTGGTCTGCCCGTTTCAAGAGCAGAGCCAGATTATATCGTGCTTCAAGGTTTTTCGGATGGACTATAAGTTCAGATTGAAAAGTGCGACGCGCTTCAGTCCACTGCCCATTTTCAAGATGCTTAAACGCCTGCTCCATTTGCGTGGCGGCAAATACCGGAGCAGCAGCCAGGAGAAGAAACAGGAGGCTAGCGATTCGCAGGGGTGTTCCCCATGTTGCCTGTGGTTAGTAATAGCTCTTCCATTTTCTGCTGTTTCTCTTTCTTGGATAGAGCAACTTCAGGCTTTTCTTTCATCAGTTTCCATGGGTTGCGCTTTAGATCACTGGCAAGAGCTTCAAGGTTTTCTGATGCTTTTCGAAGCTCAAACAGCATTCGATAAAGATTTTCCCGATTGTCTACAACGGATGCATTGGCATTCTCAAAGAACTCTTTCCCTGCGGAAACAGTGGATGGCAACTGCTTACTCATCTTTGAAATCTCTTTCAGGATGTTTGGCAGCTCTTTGTTCAGTGCTTCACTTGTCTCACTCAGATTATGAATGGTTGAGCGAAGATCCAATCGATTCTCTTTGATGACTGCATTTAGCTGTTCGACGGTTTGATTGGTTTTTGCCAACAGATGCTTTAGGGATGACGTCTCATTTTCATCACTGAACATCTTTGTAACCGCACTGCTCAATTGTTTTATATCTTCCATCACAGTAGATGCCTTGGCAATAAATGAGCTGATATCACCTGTAGAGTCAGAAGGGATGGTTGCACCATCAGGCAGCCAATCTGTATCTCCCGGTTCTGCTTTGAGGGCGAGGTTTTTTTCGCCTACCAGTCCACGACCGACGATGGATGCACGGGTAGAAGCCGGAAGACGAACATCCGAATTGAGAGCCACACGAACCACTGCACGGTGATTCCTGAGTAGAATTTCCTGAACAATACCCACTTTAACACCGGCCATTAATACCGATGATTGTACGTTCAGGCCAAGAAGGTCATCAAATTCCGTTTCAACAATATGGGTGTCCTGTTTGACCCAGATCATGTCGCCAACCCTGTTGGTTGCAAAAGCGAACAACATCAGGCCAACAATAACAAAGGCACCAAGTCTGGCTTGTCGATTCATCGGTTAACAGCCTCCTCAATATGTTTGCCCCATGCACTGACGTTGACCGGCCCCTCGGCCCGACCTTCTATAAATTGTCGAAGCATAGGGTCCTGATCTGAGTCTAGCTGATCAGGCGTGACTTGGCGATGAATCCGGCCCTGGCAGAGCATCGCAATATGATCACTGATCATGGCTGCACTCTTCATGTCATGCGTAATACTTACAATGGTAGTCCCCGAACCTTTGTGCAGCCTTACAATCAGTCGATTGATCACATCCGACATGATGGGATCCAATCCTGTTGTCGGCTCATCGAGAAAAACTATATCGGGCTTGTGACAGATGGTACGGGCGAGTCCGACACGTTTTGCCATGCCACCGGAAAGCTCTGCAGGCATCAGATCTTCAATGTCAGGCAGCCCTACCCACTCCAGAACTTCACTGGCACGTTCGCGTGCGGTTGCTTTGTCTTCACCATGCATGAGTAGTGCAAAGGCGACATTTTCCCAGACCGGGAGCGAATCAAAAAGGGCGGCGCCCTGAAACAGCATGCCGACACGTCGCATGCGATCGAGATGCTCTTCCTCATTAAGTAAAAGCCAGTTTTCACCATCTACAAGAATTTCACCTGCATCGGGCTCCATTAGACCCAGGATACACTTGATCAGAACACTTTTTCCGATCCCTGACATACCGATTACGGTCATTGATTTGCCGGGCATGATATCCAGATCAAGGTTCTCAAGAATGATCTTGTCATCGAAGCGCTTGCTTAGGCCGCGAATACTGATGCGTGGTTGCAGATCGTTTTGCACAGGATCGTTCATTTGAGCCCCCTCATCCGAACATCCATGCGGTCAGGAAGTAGTCGGAGATCAGGATGCTCATGCAGGAGATGACCACGGCTCGTGTAGTGGCATTTCCCACACCTGCAGCGCCGCCTTTGCAGTTGAAACCTTCCGTACATCCGATAACGCCAATAAGCATCCCGAAGAAGGCTGCTTTCACCAGGCCTGAGTAAAAATCAATCAGCTCCATGTATTCCGTTGTCTTTTCAATGTATACAACGGGATTCTGGTCAAGCATGAAAACACTGATCGCGTAACCGCCGTAGATCCCTATAAAATCGGAAGTCACCACCAGCACCGGCATCATGATAATGGCAGCAATCAGACGCGGCATGACCAGGTAACGCAGAGGATCGGTTGAGAGTGTCCAGAGTGCATCTATCTGTTCTGATACTCGCATGGTTCCCAATTCGGCGGCAAATGATGCGCCGACACGTCCAGCTACCATCAGGCCAACCAGAACCGGCCCCAGTTCACGTACCATGGAGAGTGATACGACTGCACCGATCATGCTTTCGGCCGCAAAACGGTGAAAAACAATGTAGGATTGAAGTGCAAGCACCATGCCTGTGAACAGGGCGGTTAACAGAACAACCGGCAGGGATTGAACACCCACCTCTTCAGCCTGATCAAGGATGAGTCGTGGATAGCGGGGAGCTGTTAGAATCCTCTTGGAAACCTGCCACAGTGTTGTTGCATATAACCCCAACTGGGCCAGAAGTGCTTCAGTAAGTGTTCCAAGTGATTGCAGGAATTTCATCTTGTAGTCTCTCGACAGACTCTCTGGTCAATGCCGGTGAAGAGTTCATATGCGATGGTGCCGATGCTTTGAGCCGTTTCATTTGCGCTCTGTTGCTCTCCCCAGAATTCAATGCTGTCGCCCTCTTTGAGAGGGTGATGAGTGCAGTCGATAAGACAGAAGTCCATGCAGATACGGCCAACGATAGGAAAATTGTTTCCATCATGAAAAGCCATGCCCTGATTTGAGAGGTGGCGCGGCAGGCCATCCCCATATCCAAGACTGACCACAGCAACATTCATCCGCTCTTTTGCTGTGAAGCTGGCGCCATAAGAGAGACTCACCCCTTTGGGTATCTGACGCACATGCATCACCTGACCGGTTAACTGCATCACGGGCTTTAAGCCCAGAGGTTCGGCAGGAACAGGTTCAGCGCCATAAAGGGCGATGCCGGGACGTATAAAATCATGGGTCTGATCCGGCAGTGCAATAAGACCTGCACTATTGAGCAGGGAAGATGGCAGCTTGGAATCGAGTTGCTGACATAGAGTGGAGAACTCATCTGCCTGAGCCATGTTAAGCGGATGTTCCGGCGTATCAGCGCATGCAAGGTGAGACATGATGCCTGCCAGTTTTATGTCATGTTGACGACATAGATCTATCAGTTGTTTCGGATCATCGGCTCCAAGGCGCTGCATGCCCGTATTGATCTTGATCCAAACAGAGCCCTCAAACGCTTCTTTATGCAGAAGCTCCGCATGATATGGATGGGTAATCACCGGAGTCAGATGGTGAATGGAACAGAGTTTGGCATCGCTGGCATCAAAGATACCTGAAAGAAGAACAATGCTTTGGGCCTCAGGAAGCAGCTTTCGGGCTTTCTCACCTTCGATGGCATCGGTCACGGCAAAGTGACGACAACCGGCATCAAACAGGGCGGGAGCAACAAGCTCAAGACCGTGTCCATAGGCGTTGGCTTTTACGACAGCCATGATTTCCGACTCTTTGGATCGATTCCCAAGCACCTGAAAATTATGTTTCAGATTTGTAAGGTTTATATATGCAATAGCAGGCCGCATGCCGTTAGTGTCATGGTAAGGGGCGACGGCGTCAAAAGGTTTTATGCGATAAAATTGAGGCACTTTTTTATTGGCGGCAGTTTGATTGCAAAGTAGTGCGGCATGTTGATTTACAACTGTGCGATCGTGGAGGTTGCAATCAGTCCACATCATCAGCTCTCATCTATCACTGATTCAAGGTGTGTTAACGCCAGAATGAGACGAAGTTTTCCCTGTTCGGCCATCAGTTCATCAGACTCCTTTAACCAGCCCATCTGAATGGTCTCCTGCAGATCGTGCCAATGTTTGTGTTGTCCCCATAAGCGGGTTCCCGCTTCCAGAAAAGATGAAGGTTTATGTTTCAGGAGTTGCTTCGTAGCACGCTGTTTGAGAAGAGTCAGCCGATGTAACCACTCCCGGCGCAGTGCGTGTGCCTCTTCATCAGCCCATAGGGGGGAGCGCAGTGCGGCTTCCAGCGCTGTGAATGGAAGCAGATGCAGACATGCCTGTGTGGCTTTCAGGCATTGAGTAAGTGTTTTCTCTTCCGAGCTGCTGATATGAACGGCAATCGCCATTTGGGTTAGCTCCGGCATGGCAGCAAGGTGGGTTGAATCATCGGATGATAGCCCGGCCTTTGAAGCAGCTTTTAACAGTTCCAGATAGCGTTGATTTTCTATGCCTCCGATACCTTGGGATCCGAGAGAGTGGCGAAAGCGACGCAATCCACGTTGTTGGTTTTGAATCCATGCCATATCCAGATCAAGAACCTGACAGAGGCGGAGAATCTCCTCGGCAAAGTGCATAATCTGTTCCTGCATATTTCGCTGAATACGGGCGACGATACTTTTATCTTTAACCGTTTCCCAAATGTTTTCCCGCAGGCTGTCTGCGTCCAAAACGGTTTCTGCCAGAAGCAGTGCCTGAACGATCTGGCTGACCGATTGATCCAGCAGGCTCTGAAGATGATGTACGGAGACAAGTCCGACATGGTTGATGATGTGATTGGTCGCCTGAGTGTGAATGATTCCAGCTGCCAACGGGTGTTGCTGCATGGCGCCGGAGAAACGTCGCCATAGCGAGTCGGGGAAGTATCCTTTTAAAAGCTGATCACTAAAGCAGCTGTCAGCATTGAAATGTTCGGCATCCAGCGTGTCATGAATACGATTTTTTTCATGCCCAAGCAGTACGGCGAGTTGAGGATGAAGCGGCAGGGTGTTGTCATCTTCTATACCGGGATCGGTTTTCAGTTCCAGTCGTCCATCTTCAAGCAGCCTGTCACGAAGTCTGGTCAGACGTGGCAGGTGTTCAGCTGCATCATATACAGCAAGTGTCAGAGCTCGGGATTGCAGCAGATTATTGTCCAGGCATTGTCCGGTCACGCGCTCCTCTGCCTGTTTAAGAATAGTATCCCGTTTTGATATCGGCGTATGAATCAGCTCCGGTGTGGAGAACAGGATTTTCAGATTCACTTCGTGATCAGACATATCTACGCCAGCCGAGTTATCGATCGCATCGGTATTGATGATGCCCTTATTAAGTGCAAATTCGATCCTTGCACTCTGGGTAAAACCAAGGTTGCCGCCTTCACAAACAACCTTTGCAGTCAGCTTGTCTGCATTAACACGCACACTGTTGTTGGATGGATCCTGCACCTCATGATCTGTCTCATGGCTGGCTTTGACATAGGTGCCGATGCCGCCGTTGTAGAGCAGATCCACCTGGGTTGTCAGCAGAGTCCGGATCAGCGCCTCTCCCGATAGGGATGAAGACTCAATGCCCAGCGCTTTGCGTGCCTCTTCAGAGAGGGGGATCGATTTAGCATTGCGTTGAAAAACACCACCACCCCGGCTGATCAACTCTGAATTGTATTGGTCCCAGCCTGAAACAGCATCAAACAGGCGTTTGCGTTCAGCAAAGGATTTCTTTGGGTCTGGATTGGGGTCAAGAAAGATATGGCGGTGATTGAATGCACCGATAAGCAGCATATTGGGATTGAGCAGCATACCATTGCCAAATACATCACCACCCATATCCCCAATGGCAACAACCCGAATCGGATCGTTGTAAGCATCAATGCCGAGCAGTTCAAAATGATGTGCTGCGCAGACCCATGCACCACGGGCAGTGATGCCGACAACTTTATGATCGTAGCCATGGCTACCGCCACTGGCAAAGGCATCATCAAGCCAGAAGCAGGCGAGACGAGACTCTTCGTTGGCATCATCAGAGAAGCGTGCCGTTCCTTTATCGGCAGCAACAACCAGGTAGGGATCATCCTGATCAGTGTCAGCGATGCGGATACCGTCAGGTGCAATGGCTTCACCGTGAACCAGATTATCGGTCATCTCCAGAAGCGTGCGGATAAATATACGATACTGCTGCAGTACAAAGTCCGGCCCTGAACCATCACGAACCACAAAGCCGCCTTTGGCTCCTGTTGGGATGATCTGGCCATTTTTAACAACCTGAGTAGACATCAGATCCAGCACTTCGGTTCGGAAATCTGCAGGACGATCTGAATAGCGGATACCGCCACGGGCTACTGCGCCCGCGCGCAGATGAATGCCTTCAACATGAACACCATGAATAAAAATTTCACGGTATGGGAGAGGGCTGGGAGCAAAGTCGAGCAGGGTTGGATCAGTTTTAAAAGCGACCGGATCACCTATTTCACGAACAAAGGCATTGGTGCGAACGCTAGCCTCAATCAACATTTCCAGAGCGTGAAACCAGCGGTCATCCGTAAGGCTCTGCACATCAACCATGGCCTGCTCAAACTCAAGTTTAACCTGATTAAAGTAATCAGCCGGCATGGATGGCAGGTGAAGTGCTGAAAAGAGGTGGAGAAGACGTTCTGAAACGATTGGGTAGCGAAGCAGCATGCTCGACAGTGGCATGGGTGCTGCATCAGGCAGGATCTGAATCAGGTGATTTCTCAGGGCAATTAAAATACCCACCTGATTGATATCGAGAGCGGTAGTAGTGAGAAGGGCATTAAGCATGTCATGGTCAGCTTCATCGTTAAATACGAGTTCCAGCCCGCGGCGCAGTCGCTTATGGTCATCAGGGTGAAGGTCGACGGGGGCATTGCAGCGAATACAGCTGATTCGAACAGGCCGTTCCTGATGGCCAAAATCAACCACAGCTTCCTGAATGGCAATGAGCCCGAAAGCCTGGATTTTATCGACCAGTTCACCCAGTGGCATGGTTTTGCAGGTAATAATATGCAGCTCTACATCGCCGTCACTGTCCTGACGCTGGTGAACCCGGATGATGGTTCTGCAACTGG
>JBEQLD010000089.1:0-7457 GCA_040326115.1 Mariprofundaceae bacterium
CTATGTTCCTGCAGCTTGTGTCCTTCACCAGGAATATAAGCTGTTACTTCATGACCATTTGTCAGACGTACACGTGCCACTTTACGCAATGCAGAGTTAGGCTTCTTCGGCGTGGTTGTATAAACACGTGTGCATACACCACGACGCTGCGGACATGCCTGCAGTGCCGGAACTTTGTTAATCTTACGCTTATCCTTTCGACTCTTACGAATCAGCTGGTTAATTGTTGGCATCGTTACCTCTTCTCCAAACTCAACCCTTATAAAAAACAGCCTGCAAAGCGCAGACGCCTTTCGAAGGGTCGCGAACCATAGTGTCGCTCGCATGCAGTGTCAACAGCTTCTCTTCAGGGGTAAAAAAACCTCTCCCCGGCCATGGACGGATGGCTTTGGATTCATTCGCTCGCCCCACTTCCTGCAGGGAAGCAAAAGCATCTTCTGCAACCACCCTTCCGCCCATGGACGGGCAGCTTTAGTGAGTAACATGGATTTAGCAAATTCGTGTTGCATTCAAGGCCAGGGCAGGAGCCGAAGACCGTATCTAACTTCCCTCGTGCTTTAGCAGCAGGTATTGCTGATACTCATCAATATCCATTTTCCCAAGGATATAGAGCTCATAATCGGCAAGTGTATCCGGGTCTGCTACTGTCCTTTCTTTAAGCTGATGCTGCCCCACCTTCTCCCTGCGTCTCTCTGACTCCTCTTCAGTCACGCCGTTGACTCGGCTCATCGCCGCATTACGCCACTGATCTGCACTCTGATATTTCATTGACCACTCTCTTCAGAAGGATGCTGATTTCTGTTTTTGCCTTCAAACTTGAGGCAGTGGTGTTGCGAGGCCGAATAAACTTCCAGGCATGGCATGACACGGGATTTAAAGCCAAACGCCTTGCAGCCATATGGAAAGTTCGGATCCCATGTTACATAGTAGTGCCTGCAACGCATGCACTCCGGACGCGTCTGCTCCAGTTTACTATCCCCTGCCACCATTATCTATTGAACCACCATGATCTACTGAGCTGCCTTCTATCCAGGCTGACCATCTGCTCTTGGCCGAACAAGGATGGGGGTATAAACCCAGACAAACAGAGCAAAAGCTATTATCCATCCTGCGGCAGCTACAAGCAGTGCAACCTCGGTAAGTGCCGGGATCAGGCTTGGAAGAACCACCCGCACCACAACTGTGAGAGTCAAAATGACAAATCCCGCAGTGATTAAAGAAGATGAAACAATTGGCCTGCCGGTATGGCCCAGCGAAACCCGAGCCATCATGCCATAGGTGAATATGCCAATAGCACCTGCAGTCCATCCATGCAGTGCTACAGTTGAATAGATTATCTCCAGACCTGCCAGACCTTGCAGCACGAATCCACCAACCAGCCAGCCATATGCCACATGGATCACCCATAGCATTGGAACTTTCCAGATTTGCACACTTCCCCAGCCAAACAGCCTTATGCCATGCACTGCTGCTGCGATGAAGGAAGCCAACACAGCCCAGGTTGAACCCGGAGCAACCAGCTCTAACAGCAACCAGAGCGCAATCGAAGGTGTTGCCGCCATCTCAATCCACTCTCTTTTCACGACAACGGCTCCGGGCACTCCCCGTTCTGTAAAAAAGGGCATCACCCGTCCACCAATCATAGAGACCAACATCAGCATGGAGCCAACACCCACTAGTAAGCCTTGCTCGAGCGAGCCAAAAGAAAATTCAAACATGTCAGCATAAATCAGAAAATTTCCCGCTCCCATCAATAACAATATCAGTGGAACCGGAAGATTGCGTTTCTGACCCGACTTCAGGATAGGCCTAAGAATCACCAACGCCAGCAGAGGCAGAAAGATGCTATCGACCGATGCAATCAACCAGCCGGGCAGAGACGGGATAGCAGACACCAGCCTGCCAGCCAGCCAGACGAGAGAGAGTAGCATCAGCCCTTTACCGGTTGCCGTGTCCATCCCTGTCCAGTTTCGAACGGATGTCAGAAGAAACCCGGCAATGACAGCTACCGCATATCCAAAAATCATTTCATGTGCATGCCAGATTGTCAGGGGAAAATAGTTATAGTGCCAGACACCACTGACCATACCGGCAACAAAAGCTGCCATTAGCAAAACAGCAAACAGCCCTGCCGCCAGAAAAAACGGCCTGAAACCAAGCGCAAAAAGGGCGAGCTTCTTTTTTGAATCCACAGGGGTTTCCAGGCTGTTAATTTGAATACTCATAACGCCAACCTTATTCGAGAGATAACAGAGATACCACCTGCGAATATGTTTTGGCCGTTTAACAGGTTTTAGACTGCTTGAATGCCGAATATCTACTTGAAAACCAACAAAAGAAATTGACTCCCCCATCCCAACAGGTTCAACCTGAACGGGCAGGCGGTGCCTGCAAAATCCAATGGAAGGGAGTGCATTATGCATTACAACACCAATTTAAAAGTAAAATCCAACACTGAAGAGGGCTTCACCTCTCTTGATATTCAGTATGATCAAAGTCGAAATCTGGCATGGTACTATATGAGTGCCTATCCAAGGCCTTGCTTCACACCAACGCTTCTCAATGAGATTAAACAGTGGTTCGTTGAGCTTATACATCCAGCCTCTAACAGTGACATGCAATACGTTGTTCTTGCTTCAAAAACAGAAAATGTATTTAACCTGGGGGGCGACCTCAGTCTGTTTTCACAACTCATTCACAACCAGGATAGAGCAGGCCTACTAGACTATGCCATCTCATGTATTGATGTGCTGTTTTTAAATCATACAGGTCTGAATGACAATGTAACGACAATCTCACTGATACAGGGAGATGCGCTTGGTGGAGGATTTGAAGCAGCAATTTCAAGTAATGTTGTTATTGCCGAGCGCAGTGCAAAAATGGGCATGCCTGAGGTTCTGTTCAATCTGTTTCCTGGGATGGGTGCCTATAGTTTCCTATCTCGCAAAGTTGGGTCTACCCAAGCAGAAAAAATGATTCTGGGAGGCAAGCTCTATTCAGCTGAAGAGATGTTTGACTTGGGCATTGTCGATGTGCTGGCTGAAGATGGCGAAGGAGAAAAGGCCGTTTACGAATATCTCAAAAAAGAGAATCGTGCAAAAAATGGTTACCAGGCTTTTCGACAGGCTAAACAGTGTTGCAATCCTGTCAGTTATGATGAGCTCAAAAAAATCACCACCATTTGGGTGGATGCGGCGTTAAAGCTGGAAGCCAAAGACCTGAGAATGATGGATCGGCTGATTTCGAGACAGTCTGCAAAGACCACTACTCGTTAATATAACATAATTTGTGGGGTCCCCGGCATTTGCCGGGTGCCCGCACAATTTATAACAGCTGGTTACTCGGTATCCTGTTCAAGGTAGTGCTCAAATTCTTTGCAGCTCTCCTTAAATACCCCTGTCAGCCTGGCGGAATTACTCACCATCCCCTCAGGTGTTAAGTTGTGCTGTTCCCGTTCCAGCTCATCGCATATTTGAAACATGGAAATGGCACCAACCGTTCCAGAACTGCCTTTAAGGGCGTGTGTGATATCCTGAAAGGCATTGATATCACTTTCAGCAGCTGCCTGCTCCAGTGCTGTTAGCTGCAGTTCTGCAGCACTAATAAATTTTATTAGCAATCCCTCAACAAACCCGACTTTTGAAGTGAATCTTTTCAACTCTTCAAGCGGGGCAACATCGATATATTTCCATGACGACCTTTCGCTCAGTGACGGAAAGGCCTGAACAATGCCGCCACCGCTCTGCTCTACTTCCGGTTGCGCAAGCCTTTCAATCGTTGCAATCAACTTTTTATTTTCAATAGGCTTAGTCAGGTAATCATCGGCGCCGGCATCCAGACACTCTGCAATGGCTTCCGGCAGTGCGTTGGCAGAGAGCATCACGATGGGCAAATGATCATCCACTTCCAAAAACCGATAGGCCTTCAACACATCCAGACCGGAAAGGTTCGGCATATTCATATCTAGAATCACCATATCAAACTTTTTACTTTGATCCGTTAACAGGTCGAGCGTCTCTTCACCATCCACTACAATGGTAACCTGATATCCGACACGTTCCAGAAGCGCGCGAATCACCGTCTGATTGACCTCGTTATCCTCAGCCACAAGAATATTCAAACTCGATGCCACATCTTTTTTCTTATGATAATCAGCCACTGAAGTCACATCCGAAGAGAGCTGCTTGCCAATACACACTTCATGAAGAGCGTTAAACAGCAGTGACTCATTGACCGGGGTATAAAGCACGGATGAATAACCTGCCTGAACCAGCGCATCAAGCTGGCCGGTGTCCAGTCGTGAATCCACCAGAACCAGCGCCACATCAGTGAGCCACTCTTCTGCACGCACTGCCTTCACAAATTGCTGTGCCGTCATGCCCAGCATTTCACCCTCAACAATTACAACCTGAAACGGCCGGGAAACTTCGTTGGCTTCCACAAGTTTTGAAAACAGACGAGCTACTGTTGAAACAGCTTCCATCTCCTGCCCCCAACGCTCCAGCGGGGTCTGCACCTTAGGCAACAGATGCTCACTCAGAAGAGTTAACACGCGCACTTCAGAAAATGAAGTCGCCGCAATATTCTCTTTTGATACATCCGTCTGGCGTTCGAAGGGAAGTTCGAACCAGAATTCCGAGCCCTCCCCCTCCTTGCTTAACAGCCCTATCTCACCACCCATTGCCGCAACCAGCTCTTTGGAGATCGTTGTGCCCAGGCCCGTACCACCATATTTACGTGTCACCGACGCATCTGCCTGAATAAAGCTGCCAAAGATTCCATCCTGAACATCTTCTGAAAGACCAATGCCTGTATCAATCACCCTGAAACGAACCCATACAGGCTCCTCTGAATGATCCGCCATCGACTCTGCAATGACTTCGATCGTTCCCTGCTCAGTAAACTTCACCGCATTACTGAGAAAGTTCATCAGTACCTGCCGCAGATGCAGCTCGTCTCCCAGCAAACGAAAAGGAACAGCTGGATCAACATGAGAAATCAGTTCGACGCCCTTCTTTTCAGCTTGCATATGAAAGGTTTTTACTGTCGTGGCCATAAGTTCATGCAGATCAAACGGATTGCTATCAACAATAATTTTTCCTGCTTCGATTTTTGAGATATCAAGAATATCTTCAATCAGGGCCAGCAGTGTTTTTCCGGATGAGAGAATCAGGGAGACATAATTCTTCTGCTCTTTATCGAGAGTCGTCGTGGATAGAAGATCACTGATACCTATAATACCATTCAACGGTGTACGAAGTTCATGACTCATATTGGCAAGAAAACGTGATTTGGCCCGGTTGGCCTCTTCCGCGGTATTAATCGCAACATGTAACTTTTTAAGTAGCCCTGCCATATACAGAGGGATGAATGTTAGAATCAAGAAAAGAGTCAATCCAAGCCAGAAGTGTTGTGACCAGTATGGGTGAAGCCCCCAAACCATAGAGAAACCAACAACCGCCAACAACATGGATACTAACAGATAGCGAACACCATACCGGAAGCCATTGCCAGTAATAACCCAAAGATAGACTGCAATTGCAGGGGCTCCTGCTTCTCCTGCCAGATACAACCCTATTGAAGTTGCACTCATATCTCCCAGAATTCCAATCACTCTTCGCAAACGCACCTTAGCAGGAACAACAAGAATCCATACGAAGATAGTTATGGATATGATTAAATAGATTCCAATGGCCTGAAAGGCAATTACCTGATCTGCAAAATAAAAATATGTGCAGAAGATACCTACAATTAATATGCGTAGCGTTGCCTGCTCGTGCTCACTATCGGGCCTGTTTTCAAGACGCTTTATCAGCGCAGGAATCAATTTCATCTTATCTGTTTTCTGCCATTTTGCCCTGTTCCCATCCCGAAAGCGTAGCACAAGAAATGCTCTGCTTCATGCAAGCGATGAAAAACGGCTAATCTATATCTATCTGGATGCGTGCCTGATCAATACGAACGGGGAATGTTTCGACATCTTCATAAGCAGGTGGAGTCAGTGCCTTGCCGTTTCTGATGCAGAAACGGGCGCCATGACGCGGGCAAATAATTTGATCTCCATCACACTGGCCGGAGGCGAGTTCACCACCATCGTGGGTGCAGATATCTTCGATGGCATAAAGCTCACCATCGAGATTAAAAATGGCAATTTCTGCGACATCTGTAGAGACAACCCTGCGCTCTCCCGGCTTCAAATCGTTTTCAGCACAGACATCAACCCACTCAGCCATCAGAAGACCCTTTTAAAACATGCCAAGCTGCAGCTTGGCTTCATCGCTCATCATCGCGCGATCCCATGGCGGCTCAAACACCAGATCAACATGCACATCAGAAACATTGGCAACACTCAGGACTTTCTGGCGCACATCTTCGACAATAAACGGGCCCATACCGCAACCCGGCGCTGTTAGTGTCATGACAACATCCACATGGTTGCCGCCATCATCGGTATCCACCACATGACAGTCATAGACCAGTCCAAGATCCACGATATTCACCGGAATCTCCGGATCAAAACAGGTCTTCAGCACATTCCAGATCTCTTCTTCGCTGACAGGTCCTTCAGCAGGCCCGGGTTCTGCTTGTCTGGCAGGCTCCGCCTCCATCATGCCAAGGGCATCTGCATCCTTGCCTTCAATACGTGCCAGATTGCCATTCACGGAAACAGTATAACTTCCGCCCAGCTCCTGGGTGATCATCACCTGAGCACCTTCGGGAATCATCACCGGGGTACCCAGCGGGATCAGCACCGCATCAACATCCCGATTCACAGTAATCATTTCACCGGAAGTCATTGATGACCCCTCTTCCGCCCAAACATACTTTCTGCGTATTGATTGACCTCATTCTGTCTTTGCCGCCTTTTCACTATGTTCAATTGCTGATTTCAGAGTGTGCCAGCACAGGGTCGCGCATTTGATCCGTGCCGGGAACTCTTTCACTCCAGCCAAAACTGCCAGTTTACCCAGAGTTTCTTCATCGGGTGTTTCCGACATGTCCGCTGTCGCCATCTGATGAAATGCTTCAAACAGCCGCTCAAACTCACCCACCGACTTCCCTTTGAGCGCCTCTGTCATCAATGACGCTGAAGCTGTGGAGATGGAACAGCCCTGCCCCTCGAACTTCACATTTTCAATGATATTGCTGTCATTAATTGTCAGGTAAACATGCAACTGATCACCACAGAGAGGATTGTAGCCTTCCGCATCATGGCTGCAGGGATCCAGCTTGCCAAAATTGCGCGGGCTTTTGGTGTGGTCGATGATGACCTGTTGATATAAATCGCTCAGACTGAACATTATGCAAACATATCTTTAGCTTTGATTAGTGCGTCAAACAACGCATCAACTTCGGTCTCTGTGTTGTAAATAGAAAATGATGCACGTGCTGTTGCAGGTATTTTATAAAACTGCATAACAGGCATGGCACAGTGATGTCCTGCTCGAATCGCCACA
>JBEQLD010000008.1:0-34666 GCA_040326115.1 Mariprofundaceae bacterium
CTGGTCTGCTCCAACTCTTTTCGAGCCGATAATCTCGAAAATGCGGTCGGCCTTTTGCATGAAGAGATGCGGCGCATGGACTCGTTGATTATGGATAGGGCTGATTACGCCAAAGTTCCTGCTGGTGGCGCACTGGCTGTAGATCGGGAGCTCTTTTCCGAATCCGTCACCAAAGCCCTGCAACAGGAGCCTTTGATCGAGATTGTTTATGGTGAAGTAACTGAAATCCCGACCGATGGCCTTGTTCTGATTGCAACAGGGCCGCTCACCTCTGATCTGCTCTATGAACAGATTCAACAGCTTACAGGTGAAGAGCATTTGAGTTTCTTTGATGCCATCGCACCCGTCATCGATGCTGAAACCGTCAATATGGATGTTGCCTACTGGAAATCGCGGTATGACAAGAATGTGCCGGAAGGTTCCGAAGGCGACTATCTCAACTGCCCGATGAGTGAAGAGCAGTACAAAGCTTTCATCGATGCTCTGCTTGCTGCTGAAAAAATGGCATTCAAAGGTTTTGAAGATATCCCGTTTTTTGAGGGCTGCATGCCGATCGAGGTGATGGCCGAACGCGGGCTGGACACGCCTCGATTCGGACCGATGAAACCGGTTGGGCTGGAGCATCCAAAAACCAGAGAACAGTTCCATGCCGTGGTTCAGCTCAGACAGGATAACCGGGCAAAAAGCCTCCTGAACATGGTCGGTTTTCAGACCAAAATGAAATATGGCGAGCAAAAAAGGGTTTTCACTATGATTCCCGGCCTGGAAGAGGCCGAATTTTTCCGGCTTGGTTCACTGCATCGCAACACCTTCATCAAATCTCCGGCACTGCTGGATAATTCTCTGCGATTGAAAAAAGAACCCCGAGTTCTCTTTGCCGGACAAATCACCGGCGTGGAAGGTTATGTTGAATCAGCGGCCATGGGTTTGATGGCCGGTCGTTTTCTTGCTGCGATGGCCAAAGGAGATGAGCTTTCCCCTCCGCCTGAATCAACAGCCCATGGTGCGCTTTTAGCTCACATCTCAAAAACACGTATTGAAAATTTCCAGCCGATGAATATTAACTTTGGTCTCCTGCCCACGGCTCCGAAACGTGATGGCAAGCGAAGGCTGAAGAAGAGTGAACGCAGACGCATGGTTTCGGAGAAGGCACTTGAAGAGCTTTCACTATGGCTTGCGGAGAACTAAGCTAGCTACTTATGCTCCACCATCCGTAAAAAGGAGATCGTCATGGCCTACAAAGAGTACAAAGTAATCGAAGTTTCAGAAGGTGCGCTTGGCACTATATTTCTGGGTGCATCCGGCATGCCAATCAAACAGATGGAAATCGCTCTGAACAAAGAGGCTGCTGACGGCTGGCAGATGGTGTTTCAGGTGATTGAGAAGAAACGTTTCTGGCTCTTCTGGTCTCGTGAAAATGTCATCATCACGATGGGACGCTGATTGATGCTTAAACAGGATGCAGTAGATGCGCGTGAAGAGGAGCTTCGCCTGGCCGTTCGTGAGCTTTCGGATGAAAAGCGTAAAGCCTTTTATGAACGCGCTGAAGATGAACTGAAAGATCCGGATACCTTTGCTGTACTCAACTACCTGTTTATTGCCGGGCTTCATCATTTCTATCTCGGGCGCTGGCTCAGAGGCCTGATAAATCTTGCCGTATTTGGTGGCAGCATCTACCTGATGTATCTGGACCAATGGAAAAATGGATTTATTCTGTTTGGTATCATCACAGTGCTCGAGCTCTATGCACTGTTTCGGTCACAGATTATTGTGAAAAACTACAATAATAATACTTCATCAGAAATCCTCGCCTCTATTCAGGAATAACGATTTTCACACGGCTTCTAACCCTATGATACGCTGTATCCTTTCCGGGCTTGCTCTCGGATTAGTATGCATACTTTTCTCAGGCACAGCTCTGGCAAGTGACATCTCTATTAATCATAAAGAAGCAACTCTGATTGGTGAAAAAATATTTCAGAATGAGTGTGCGGGGAAACCCTCCTGCCTTACCTCCTGGAACAGAGGTGAAGCCTTTCCTTCCTTGGGAATCGGGCACTTCATCTGGTATCCAAAAAATAGCACGGGCCCTTTTAAAGAGAGCTTTCCTGCACTCATTCAGTTTATGCAGTTGCGCGGTTTAGAAATTCCAGCATGGATAAGCCACGCAGTTAAAACAGGCGCGCCCTGGAGATCACGAGAACAATTTCAAACCAGTCAGAACAGTCAAAAAATGAGACAGTTAAGAAGTTTTCTGTCCTATACCAAAGATATTCAAACAGATTTCATGGTTGAGCGCCTGAATCAGGCGCTGCCCCGTATGCTTGCAAGCATCCCGACTCTGGAACATGAGCGAATCAGGCAGCAGTTTGATCGGGTTGCCATTACACCTATGGGCTATTACGTACTGATTGATTACGTTAATTTCAAAGGTGAAGGAACAAGCAGTTCAGAACGTTATCAAAACCATGGTTGGGGGCTTCTGCAGGTATTTGAAGAGATGGATAGGCGTAATACCCATGAACATGTACTGGTCAGCTTTTCTGAATCGGCTAAAACAGTACTAACCCGCCGGGTTGAGCTCTCTCCGCCTGAGCGTAATGAAAAGCGCTGGCTCGCTGGATGGAAAAAACGTGTCAGTACTTATAAAAAATCTTACTGAACCTGAAAAATTACACCTGATCCAGATTCAGTTTTTTCTTTGCCCAGGCCTGAGTGATGCGTTGGCGCTCTTCCAAAGAGGCCGATTCCAATTGAGTTAACGCTGCTATCTGCTCCGTTAGATTTCTGGGCAGTTGCTCCAGCATCAGTGACAGAACACTCTCTTTTACCTGCCACTGTAGCCCCTCTGCAACGGCATACATCACAGCCCTCAAATCCCGATCTGTTTTTGGAGAGTCCATTGAGGCCCGTTCCATCATACGCATACGACTGCTCAGCTCCGCAGGTGCAAGATCACCCTCATCACAGCGCCAGGAGATAAGCAGTGGCCGATTCATCTCCCGTGCCCGCTCAATCAGATGAAACAGTGCCAAACCCTGTGAACGGTTAACCGCGCCTGCGGCCAGATCAACAATCCAGTAAGCATACGGCTCCAGCTCTTCAACCCAGTTCTGAACCAGCCTGACAGCAGGCTCCTGTCTATCGCCTAGAACAACCAGTCCGACATGCGGATGTTCCTGCTTTATGGCATGAAGAAAGTGTGTTTTTCCGGCAATGCCCTCTGAGCCAAGCCATAGTGTGCCGCCCTGAACAAGCCACAGCGCAATGCGGCTACAGGCATGCTCTACGCCGGCATGTCTGACCCAGCGGCCATACTCATAATTGACAGGAATTTTATAATTTAATCGTTGTTGATGCATCTGAGAGTTTAAAAACAGTAAACTTAATTGTTTTCTTCAACAGCGGCTTTACGGGTCCATGCAAACATATAGTGCAAACCCGAAAGACAAGTCACTGCAAAAGTGGTCCAGACCGTTGTCTCAATCCATAAATCAGCCAAGGGATAGGCCATATGAAACAACAGAGTAACAACATAGACAATTTGCATAAATGTGGTGACTTTGGAAATCATGCTCGGTTCCATCTTCAGACTGTGCGTTGCCATCTCATAAGCCATCGCACCAAGTACAATCACCGCATCCCGGAACACCACAGCCAGAAACAGAAACAGCGGTACCTCTCCAATGTAAAATAGCGCCACAAATGTACTTATCAGCATCAACTTGTCTGCAAGCGGGTCAAGATATGCGCCCACTGTTGTCCGCTGATCAAAGTATCGTGCAATTGCGCCATCGAGCATATCCGTAATGCCTGCTGCAACCATCAATACCAGCGCCATCTTCGCTTCACCACTCAAAATAGCATAGACGATCACAGGTGTGATCACGATGCGGCCAAGTGTCAGTGTGTTGGGAATATTAAGAATATTACGCATCGGAAACTATCGAACCAACCAGCCGTATGGAGTCGCTGTGGCCTGCATGCCCCGGCGCTGAAACCAGGCTCTTATCCACGAGTCATCTTCACCCTTTAACAAAATCCGGTATTGGCGGGTGGTTGCACCCAAACGTGTAGGAATCAAGGCTGTTATCCTGACATTTTGACGAAGAGCATCTTCCAGCACCACCTGTTCCGGCAGAGTGCTGGACTGCTCAATTGTCAAAATAAATTCGATGCCCTGATCCCACTTCTTTTTAGCGGGCGTTTCCACTACAGCATCAATTTGTGCCACATGTGCATCACGAACCTTTGTCAGCAACTCTGTCACCCATGCCTGCAGTTGAACCAGTGGATCACCCGCCTTAACGGTGCGCGTCTCAGTAAATTCGCCTAAAACCGAGCCTCCACGTACATTCAGGTTCACTTGGGCTGCATCTATCCAGCGCCAGCTGGCCATGAGTGTTGGAGCCTGCCCATCGAGTACAACTCCCCGCGCCAAAGCACTCTCCAAAGCATACATCTGAAGTGCTTCTGCTGTTTTTGGCATGAAGGTATCATTCTGATTGATCATCTGAATCTGTAAATTTAAGCGGGGAGCCTCTTTTAGATAAACAATCTCATGCTGATCCAGATACTGCCAAACCCGCTGCTGATTAAAGGTTACCTGAACCCCATCCGAATGCGGTACTACCCGCAGTAGAAAAGGTGTCGCCCTGATTTTATCAGACAGAGCGTGACGGGATGCATCGGCCACAACACGATCCCAAAGAACAGGCAGCGCCCGCTTCGTAGCATTTTTTACTGTCGGCAGGTTTCCCTCGTCATCTGCAACAATTTCAACAACCATTCTCGGATCGGTATCTGCATAACTGTAAGTAGATAATATCAGCAGGCTGACAACCAAGAGAAGCAGCTGTTTCAACAGCCGGGAGGTGGTCTTCAATAGTGTCATTTTACAACGCGAAGATGCCGAACCTTTCGTACAGTCGATTTGCTATCGACTTCAGGCACTGCCTCTGGCTCATCCGCCGCCGCAACAGGCTGCTCTTCAGCAGATATCTCTTCAGCAGATGCCTCTTCAACAGATTCAGCTGCAGGCTCATCTTCCTGCAGACTTCGAACAGCATTCACCACTGCCCTGATCGTTTCAGGCACATTCTCTTCCCAGACAATGCCATGCTCCATATCTTCTTCCGGCAGATAGGCCGCCCATATGCGATCCATTGGAATGCGACATGTATAGACCTGGCCGGAGAAGGAGAAATCAGACTCCAACGCATCTTCACGAATGTGAATAGCTTGTGGCATCCGCATATTCAATACCAGCCGCAGGGCAGGGTCTCCCTTCAGAAAGGCTGGAACAACAACCTCGTCACTGGTGGCATCAACAACAATATAGATGCGACCATGCTTCTGAAAAAATTCATTCAGTTTTTTTGCTTTCGCAGCATTTACAAAGCTCAGACTCATCTACTCCTCCGCAGCCCCATTGATCAGAGCGTTTATCTGTTTACTTCTCTCGGCGTTTACGTACCGCTTCGGCAAAGACATGCAGCAGATCTGCAGTATCTTCCCAGTTAATACACGCATCTGTGATGCTGGTTCCGAATTCGGGCTTCTCACCCGGCTTCACATCCTGCCTGCCCGCATTGAGGTGGCTCTCCACCATTGTGCCTATAATCTGGTGGTTACCGGACGCAACCTGCTCCGAGACATCTTTACCTACTTCAATCTGAAGCTGATGCTGTTTACGGCTATTGGCATGACTGCAATCAACCATCACGCCCGTCTTCACATTCGCTGCCTCAAGTTCAACCAGTGCCTTGGCAACATTTTCAGCATCGTAATTCGGCTCTTTACCACCGCGCAGAATCACATGGCAATCTGCATTGCCGCTGGTTGAAAAGATGGCTGAGTGGCCGGCTTTTGTCAGTGAAAGAAAATGGTGTGGATGTGCAGCGGCACGAATCGCGTCAATGGCAATGCCGAAGCCACCATCTGTACCGTTTTTAAATCCAACCGGGCAGGATAGACCGGATGATAGTTCACGATGTCCCTGACTCTCCGTTGTGCGCGCACCAATCGCGCCCCAACTTACAAAATCGGCATAATACTGAGGTGTAATCAGATCAAGAAACTCCGTACCGGCCGGTACACCCATATCATTAATATCTGACAACAGTTTACGGGCCAGGCGAATGCCTCTGTTAATTTCAAACGTGCCATCCAGATTCGGATCGTTAATCAACCCTTTCCAGCCAACTGTTGTGCGCGGTTTTTCAAAATAGACCCGCATCACAATCAACAGATCCTCTGCCAACTCTTCTCGCATGGCTTTGATACGCTTTGCATATTCCAAAGCAGCATCCGGATTGTGGATGGAGCAAGGACCTACGATAACCAGCAATCGATCATCCTCTCCATTGAGAATCTGATGAATCGCCTGCCTTGTCAGATACGTTGTATTTGCAGCTGATTCACTGACCGGAAACTCGGCCTGAACCAGCGCGGGAGAGGCCACTTCCTTAATGCCGCAAATGCGCAGGTCATCTGTCTGGTGTGTTGTGGTATGTGTGTCGGGGTGTGTTACGGACATAGCACCTTATTCCTTCCATCATTTAACCGATATCCGGCTGCGCCGGAGTATTGCAGAAAAGCAGCCAAATGATTAGTCCAAATATTATACTCGTGCCAACCATAACCAATACACAGCCCCCTCCCTTTCCGCACATGGATGTACCCCAGGGCACTTTCTCTTGCACAAAAGTGCAATTCACCTTGTGCGGCGGCTGAACATCGTGAAGCCGTAAGCGGAGGCGGACATGCGCCGCCAAAGCGATTAAAGCGATCAAAGCAAAAGGCATGGAAGCCTTTTGCGTATCAATAAAATAGCGGAGTGGCCCTGTAAGCCGGGTTCTGTACTCCTGCCGAAGCAGAAGCAGTAGTCATTCATCTAGGCCTGCAATTGCTCACAGGCTCAAGCAGCCTACCCGGAAGCAGCGTGGGCCACGCCTGATGCTTCCCTATTTGGCCTTGCTACGAATGGGGTTTACCTCAGCTCCCGTCCGTTACCGTACGAGACGGTGCGCTCTTACCGCACCCTTTCACCCTCACCGATTTAAAAACCGGCAGTCTATTCTCTGTAGCACTTTCCCGGGGTCACCCCCACCGGACGTTATCCGGCATTCTGCCCTGTGTAGCCCGGACTTTCCTCGGCAGGGATATGCGAACATATACCCTGACGCGACCACCCGGACCACTCCGCTGGCGAATTTTACAATAAATTCATTTCAATGTCCGCTTTCGGTCTAAATTACTGAATTCTGAAAGAAATCTTTTATGAAAAAACCCTTTTTGGCTTGTTTTTGATTGGAATTTATAATAACTGTATTAAAAACGTTATAAACCAATGCCTTAGACGGGTTAATGTTATTTCTATTCAGGCTGCCAGATACCCTTTTCACTAATAATGCCTGTAAGAAGATGGTTAGGCGTTACATCAAATGCAGGGTTATTTACCTTAACGCCTGCTGTTGCAATTCGAATCAGGTGTTCCTGATCCTGAGAATCAACGCCCTGAGCCATCAGCACTTCGTCATCTGGCCGATTCTCGATGGGGATCTCTCTGCCTGTTGGACAGTTCAAATCAAACGTGCTCACCGGTGCAGCCACATACATCGGCACGCCATGCTCGCGTGCTGCCAAAGACAGCATGTAGGTACCGATTTTATTAGCAACATCGCCATTGGCAGCAATACGATCTGCGCCCACCACAATCGCATCCACTTTCCCCTGTGCCATCATCCATGCAGCAGCGCTGTCTGCCTGAATTTTGCACGGGATACCTTCCTGGCTCAGCTCCCATGCGGTAAGTCTTGCTCCCTGTAAACGAGGACGGGTCTCATCGGCCAGTACAGAGGGTGATTCACCGGAACGGGCCAGGTGGTAAATACCGGAAAGGGCTGTTCCCCAATCCACAGTGGCCAGCCAACCGGCATTACAGTGGGTAAGAATACGTCGTTCGCCTACGGCAAGTCGCTCAGCGAGATGCTCACCCATCACTCTGCAACGCTCCACCTCTGCATCGGCATAGGCATTGGCTGCTTCTACCATCTGTTGATCATTGGCATCGGCTGCACAGGCTTCCATTGCATCACAGGCATGGAAAAGATTCACCGCTGTCGGGCGGGTTCTGCGAAAACGTGGCAGCCAGTGCGATTCAAACCGGGCCCGGTCGGCTACAAAAGCCAGGGCCAGTCCAAACGCAGCCATCACACCAATGGCCGGTGCTCCACGCACCTCCATGGTTTCAATGGCCAGTGCCACTGCTTCCGCATCACGGCTTTTTTTCAGCTCAAAACGGTGCGGAAGCACACACTGGTCAATCCATTCAAGATAACCATCAACCTCTCCATGCCAGCTGATGGCACGGTAATGGGTACCGTTTACTCTCATTGAGGACGTCTAAGGCGTTTTAGGACACCATCGAGCTCTTCCGGGCGGGTATAAGCGATTCGCAACTCTCCTGCCCCGCTCTTTTTACAGATGAATGATACCGGTAGGCCAAGCGTTCGACTCAGCTCATTCTGAAGTGCTGCCACATCGGCATCGATCTCTTTTGTCTTTGGCTTGGAGTCTTTTTGCTGAGCGGCTTTTTTGGCCTCTCTCTCCATCTGCCGGGCGCTCCAGTCATGCTCAATACAGCCTCGTGCCAAAGCAATGGCATCCCTGCGGTCCAGACCAATAAGCGGGCGTGCATGTCCCATGCTCAGTTCCCGGTTTTCAATCATATTCTGGATAGGTTCCGGCAATTGAAGCAGCCGAACCGTATTGCTTACATGCACACGCGACACTGCAATTCGCTCAGCAACCTGTTGTTGGGTATAGGAAAACTCATCGATCAGGCGCTGATAAGCGCGCGCAGATTCAATCGCTGTCAAATCATCACGCTGCTCATTTTCGATGATCGCCAGCTCCAGGGCCTGCTTATCATCCACATCGCGAACCACCGCAGGTATATCCAGCAGTCCGGCAGCCTGAGAAGCACGCCAGCGACGCTCACCGGCAATCAGTTCATAGCCATCGCCTGCAGGGCGCAGGAGAATTGGCATTAGCACCCCTTCCTTACGGATAGAGTCTGTCAGTGATTTCAGCTCATCTTCATCAAAGTGTGTTCTGGGCTGATATTTATTAGGTTTTATCTTTGAAATCAATATGTTAGACGATTCTTCCGCCGTAACGGCAACTGGAGAATCAGATAGTAAGGCGTTCAGACCCCGGCCCAGGCCCCGTTTTTTTGCTGATTTTTTCATTTCTGTTTTCCCCTTAAACAACCTGGCGCTGAATCATCTCTTGCGCCACCTGAAGATATGCTTGTGCTCCCGAAGAGCGAATGTCGTGGTACATAGCTGGAACCCCGAAACTTGGTGCCTCAGAAAGGCGTACGTTTCTAGGGATAATATTTTTATATACCTGATTTCCGAAATAGGCACGAACCTCTTCCTCAACCTGTTGAGCCAGATTATTACGCCTGTCCACCATGGTCAGCAGAATGCCATCCATCGACAGCTCCGGGTTAAGCCCATGTCTCACCCTTCGAATCGTATCAATCAGCTGCGTAAGCCCTTCCATGGCATAAAATTCGGTCTGCAGCGTAATCAAAACACGGTCTGCTGCACTAAGGGCATTCAACGTCAGCAGATTAAGCGCAGGAGGGCAGTCAATGATGACATAATCAAAAGGCTCACCATCATAACTCGCAATCGCATCCCTTATAATATGTTCACGATCCTCAACCGATACCAGCTCAACCTCAGCTCCGGCCAGATCCATACTGGCGGGCACCAGCTTCAATCCTTCGTAATCGGTATTAACCACCACATCCTGTACGCTTGCACCCTGCATCAGGATGTCATACATCCCCTTCTCCACACTCTTTTTATCAACGCCAAGACCAGAGGTCGTATTGCCCTGTGGATCAAGGTCGATCAATAGAACGTGCTTATCCAATGCGGCCAGCGATGCAGCAAGGTTAATACTTGTCGTGGTTTTCCCCACGCCACCCTTCTGGTTAGCAATCGCTATCACCGGTCCAAAATTATTATGTTTCACGTGAAACATCCCCCTCTCGCTGTAATACGCTCTCTATGGAATCCCTGATCATGAAAAAATCACGAAAGAGAACTGTAGCAGTGAACCTGCTGCTCTTCACCTGCTTCAATTGAATGGCTCATATCAAAACGCCAACCCTCTACTGTGGCCGGTTCAGCCGCCTGAGGAACCGGCAGTACGGCAATGGCCCCCGGCTCTACATGCCTGCTGCACATATCAAGCAGCCCCGGAATATGGGTTACCGCTCTGGCCACACAGATATTCACGCCCAGAGATGGCAACTCATTGATATCTCCATCATGAACCTCAGCATCAAGCTTCAACACCCTAACCAGATGCCTGAGAAACTCGGCACGCTTTTTCCTTCTCTCTACCAAAACACCCTGTAGGCCGGGCTTAACAATTAATAACGGAATACCCGGTACGCCCATACCACTGCCGATATCAAGCAACCTTCCTGTTTCCGGCATCCACTCTGCAAGGGCAACAGATGGCTCAATAAATCTGGCCATAAACTCTTTCTCATCTTTTACAGAGGTAAGATTCAATGCCTTTCTAAAGCGCAAAACTTCATCGCAGTATTTTTTCAATCCGTCCCGATTCATGTTTTAGCCTGACTCAGGTGGATCATCAGGGCTGAAATGGCCGCAGGAGTAATACCGGACATTCTGGCCGCCTGCCCCAGGCTTATTGGCCTGCCGGTTTGCAGCCGCTGTCTGCACTCATTGCTTAAGCCATGGACAACAGTAAAATCAAAGCCCTCCGGTATCTCCTGCGACTCAAGCTTCCTGAAGCGCTCAATCTCAAGCTCCTGTTTGTCCAGATAACCCTCATAATGGACAAAGGCCTTCAAGCCTGCCCTCTCCCTTCGATTCATCTCAGAAGCAGATGGCAACAACACCAGCGCATCCTCGCTCTGCACATCGCTGCGGTGGCAATAGGCGGCAAAGGCCATGCCCTGCTGGGGAACCGGAAGCCCTGCCTGATCAAGCCGCGCCCTCCATTCCCGGCCTGTACCAATAAAAGTGGTACGGGCCTCTTCGGTGCCTTGCTGCAAGCGTCTGGCATGATCTCTGTAGTGTCGCTCCTGCTCCTCTGTATAAAGACCCAGACGAACTGCTGTTTCGCCCAGACGAATCTCTGCATTATCTTCCCGCAGTTGCAGCCTGAACTCAGCCCGGGATGTAAACATTCGGTATGGCTCAGTGACACCCTTATTAACAAGATCATCCACCATCACGCCCAGATAGGCCTCTGAACGATCAGGCACCCAACTCTCTATACCCAGCGCCAGTGCTGCTGCATTGATGCCGGCCAACAAACCCTGTGCCGCCGCCTCTTCGTAACCTGTTGTTCCATTGATCTGGCCCGCATGAAAAAGTCCGCCGACCCTCTTGCACTGAAGCGTTGGCAACAGCTCTGTCGGGTCAACATAGTCATACTCGATGGCATAACCCGGCCTGATAATGTTGGCGCGACTCAGACCCGGTATGGAACGGACAAATGCCCATTGCACATCAATCGGAAGCGATGTTGATATGCCGTTTGGATAGACCTCATCATGATCCCGCCCTTCCGGTTCAAGGAATATCTGATGGCTTGTTTTGTCGGAAAAGCGGACAACCTTATCCTCAATACTCGGACAGTAACGCGGACCCTTGCTCTCGATATTGCCTGAGTAGATAGGTGAGCGCTCAAGGTTCTCACGAATAATATCATGCGTTCTTTCTGTGGTTCGGGTAATGGCACAGGGAACCTGATTCTCAATAAGCGACTTGCTCTGCAAGGCAAAAGGAATGGCTTCCAGCTCACCCGGCTGCGCCTGAAGTGCGTCCCAATCGATGGTACGCTTATCAAGGCGCGGAGGCGTCCCTGTCTTCAGGCGACCCAAGCGAAACTCTCTGCGATAGAGCTCATCGGTCAGGCCGATGATTGCCGCATCGCCAGACCTGCCCGAAAGAAACTGTTTATCACCAACATGGGCAAGGCCGCCCAGAAAGGTTCCAGTGGTTAAAATGACTGTCTCGGATTCATGCAACATGCCGAGCTCATCCACAACGCCTACAACAGTGTCACCATTAATACTGAGCTCCTGAATGGTTCCCTGATGCAAAAAAAGATTGGGAGTGCCATCCAGAATGTGTCGCATTTTAATATGGTAAACACGTCGGTCGCACTGTGCCCTTGTGGCCTGAACTGCAGGGCCTTTCTTCTGGTTTAAAATCCTGTACTGAATCGCCGACTGATCTGTGGCAATCCCCATCGCCCCGCCCAGCGCGTCCACTTCGCGAACCAGGTGGCCCTTACCCACGCCGCCAATAGCCGGATTGCATGACATCTTTGCAATGGTATCCAGATTCTGGGTAATCAGTCGAACGCGCGCACCCCGGCGGGCTGCTGCAAGCGCGGCTTCGCAGCCGGCATGTCCGGCACCAACCACCAGAACATCCACCGGGCCATCCGGATGTTTCACGTGGAACATATGTTTATCTCTTGTTGTCATGGGGAGCAGCAGATTGCCTGTCTATGAATGTGAAATCCAGAAATGTAGGGGAGAATTTCCTAATAATTTAACAAGGCACTATATGTAGTATGTGGCAATTTCTTTTCTACAACCTGTTGCATTTAACATAAAAAAGGGAGGCCGAAGCCTCCCTTGAATAGAACCACAAAAGTGAATTAGGCGGCTGAGCGCTTCTTCTCCAGCATTTCGTGAATAATTGGCGACAGGATCAACTCCATTGCCAGCAACATCTTGCTTGATGGAACAACGATTGTATTACGACGAGACATAAACGAACCGTTCAACATGGATAGCAGATATGGGAAGTTCACACCGAACTTCTGAGGGTTGCGAATACGAATAACCATCAGGCTCTCATCCGGAGTTGGAACATCACGAGCCACAAACGGGTTAGATGTATCAACCAAAGGCACACGCTGGAAGTTAATGTCAGTGTATGTGAACTGAGGTGTAATAAAGTGAACATAGTCGTGCATACGAGAGAGGATATTATCTACCACTGCCTCAGGTGAATAGCCGCGCATTGCAGTATCTCGATGGATCTTCTGAATCCATTCGATATTTACCACTGGCACAATACCCATAGAAAGATCGGTATAAGGACGCACCTCTTCTACGCCGCCATGCAAGCCTTCATAGAAAAGAAAGTCCGAGCCTTCTCCAATGTCACGCCAGTCAGTGAAAAGACCGGAATCAACACCGTAGAGTTTTGCTTCTTCATCATCATGAACATAAGTACGAGCCTTGCCACGACCTGACTCACCATACTCTTTAAACAGCTCTGCAATCTTATCAAACAGGTTTGCTTCATCCGAAAAGTGACTCAGGCGCGTACCTGCAGCCTCAAACTCTTTGGCCTTCTGTTTAAATTCAATACGGCCAAATTTATGAAAACAGTCACCCTCTACGATTGCAGCAGTGATCTGCTCACGATGAAAAATGTGTTCCAGTGCAACTTTTGCAGTACTGGTACCAGCACCGGAAGATCCGGTTACTGAAATGACAGGATGTTTTGCAGACATATGTCCCCCTAAAATTATTCAAATATGCAGGAGAATCATGGCTTATAAAGCCCCTCTCCCTTCAATCATTTTTTCAATGAGCCGTGCATTATGACGGCTTCACCTGCTTTGACACAAGGAAAAATAGAAAAAGCGGATTATTTCCCTACACAGAATTCAGAGAAAACCCTGTCCAGAATGAACTCAACATCACCTATTCCCAGAATCTCACCCAATGAGCTCCACGCCCTTCTCCACTCCAGCGCAACCAGATCAAGCTGCTCTTCAGGGCCAAGAAGTGACAGGCCGCGCTCAACGTAATCAAGCGCATCAGTCAGTGCCTTGCGATGGCGAGCATGGGTTACCATGACGCTCTCCTCTTCAACATCCATAGAGCCAAGAAGCTCGGCAAGTCTGCTGTGTAACGCATCCAGGCCCACGCCCTGCTTGACTGAAACAGGCAGGAATCCTTCCGGTGCATCAGCATCAGAAAGGTCAGATTTATTCATCAATTTAATATCTACATGGTGTTCAATAGCCCAGGTATCAGAGCGCTTGGAATCGGCAACAAACAGAACAACATCAGCCTCATCAGCTGCAGCCTCTGCTCTGCGTATGCCCTCCTGCTCTATCAGATCATCACTGCTTCGAATTCCTGCGGTATCTGCCAGGCGCACGGGAATGCCATCCACCTCAAAATCAACCTCCAGAACATCACGGGTTGTACCCGGTGTCTCACTGACAATGGCACGATCTCTTCCCGACAGCAGGTTTAGCAGACTGGACTTGCCTACATTTGGTGCCCCGATAATGGCAACGGTCGCACCGTCAAATAGCCGCTCACCAAATGCAGCCGAGGCAAGCAAACGGTCAACCGGAAGCACGAGCTCCTGAGTAACCTGTGCACGAATCTCTTCAAACAGCAGCACAGGGATATCCTCTTCGGGGAAATCAAGACATGCCTCTACATGGGCAACTGCGCCTGTTAGCTGATGCATCAAGCCTTCAATTCTGGAGCCGAATTCTCCCTGTAAATGCCGTTGAGCCTGTTTGGCTGCACGAACAGTGGCAGCATCAATACAGGCAACCACGGCTTCCGCCTGGGAAAGATTCATTTTGCCGTTCTCTACCGCACGACGGGTAAACTCTCCGGGTTCGGCAGGGCCTGCCCCCAAATCGAAAATACGCTGCAAGAGTGCGTTTAAAATTACCGGGCTTCCATGAGCTTGCAGCTCAATAACATCTTCGCCTGTATAGGAATGGGGAGCAGGAAAGTAGAGAGCCACTCCGGAATCAATCAATAATGAATCTTTATCATGCCAGTGATGAAAATGGGCATGCCTGGGTGTCAGGGTGATCTCTTTCAGGCAAAGCTGCCGGGTAATCTCTACGGCACTGTTGCCTGAAATGCGGATGATACCAACACCACCCCGTCCAGCGGGGGTGGCAATGGCAGCAATCGTACTCATAACAAACGTTACCTGATTAGGTTAATGGATTAATCAACGCCCATTCTGGCCATTACCAGACGCTGCTGAACAATGGAGAGAACGTTGTTTACAACCCAGTACAGTACCAAGCCTGCCGGGAAGAACAGGAACATCACTGTAAACAGTGCCGGTAGGAATGACATGATCTTGGCCTGCATAGGATCAGGCGGCTGAGGGTTCAACCTCTGCTGAACGAACATCGAGGCGCCCATCAACAGTGGCAGAATAAAGTATGGGTCCTGAACAGAGAGATCTGTAAGCCAACCGATGAATGGAGCCTGTCTCATTTCGATCGACATCAACAACACTTTATAGAGCGCAAAGAACACCGGAATCTGAATCAGGATCGGCAGACATCCGCCCAGAGGATTCACTTTATTCTTTTTATAAAGCGCCATCATCTCCTGACCCAACTGCTGACGATCATCGCCATAACGTTCCTGAAGTTTCTTCTGCTCCGGCTGCAGTTTTCTCATCGCAGCCATAGATTGATATGACTTCTGGGTTGGATAGAAGAAAACAGTTTTGATTACGATAAGCAGCAAAATGATGCACCAGCCATAGTTCGGTACATAGTTATAGAACCAGGTCAGGCCGTCATATAGCGGCTTGGAGATAAAAGCGAACCAACCGAAGTCCACGCTTCGTTCAAGCTTAACACCTTCCTTTTCCAGGGTGGCGATATGTTTTGGTCCGATATAAATATTGGATTTAAAAACCGCTGTTTTGCCATCCATTACACCATCATCAAGCATGCCTGCCTGATATGAGCGTCCATCACCCTTAAAGTAATAACGGTAATCTCTCTTCTGATCCGCATACATCGCGGTAATGAAATAACGATTCATAATGCCGGTCCAGCCGCCATTAGAAGCCATACGAATCGTCCCTTCATCATCCAGGTCGTCATAGCTGACTTCCTGAAGAATATCATCCAACAGGGCAATCGGGCCTGCATGTTCATAAAAATTAGAGGTTTCGCGATCCGGATAACGTTCAACCACCTGTCTAAACAGCTTGGCTTCAATGCCGCCCTCTACCCTATCTTCAACATCAATCTGATAAGATCCTTTGGTAAAGGTATAGGTTCGATCCCAGATTCGTCCATCAGCAAGTTTTGCACGAAGGTGAATTTTTTCCGCGCCATCAACACTCTCTTTAGACACCACTTCAAAATCCGAAACACCCTTCTCACCCAGCAAACCGCTGTTCATGTACTGTGCGTGAGGCTCATCTTCACCCAGCACGGCAACCGGAGGTGATCCCTCTTCAAGGCTCTCTCTGTACTTGTTCAGTCTAGCGCCAACAATCCAACCGCGTTTGTTCAGATCCAGCGAAAGAAGCTCGTTTCCTACTGAAATGGTTGAACCAGTGATGGTTTTTGTTTTAAGGGTTACATCCGGTGCCGGAGTCGCGGCTCTTACTGGCTGAACCTCTTCCACATCGGGCCTTAACTCAGGCGCTTCAGCAAAACCTTCTGCACTGATACTCTCATTGACTGAAGGAACACTGGTTTCAATCTGCTTTGTCTGCTCTGTTTGTTCAGCCTGTTCAGCAGGAGGAAACATCATTCCCCACCCCAGCAGAATCAACATGGATAGGGCAAACGCCAGAATCACATTGCGTTGTTCCATGATTTACACTCCTTCAACCTTCAAAAAATAAAAAAATAGTTCAAAATAACATTACGGCAGAGGGTCATAACCGCCCTTTGAAAACGGGTGACAACTGCACAGGCGCCGGAACGCTAACCATCCACCGCGGATTGCGCCATAACGTTGTAGTGCCTCGAGGGCATACTCCGAACATGTAGGGGTATAAATACAGCGTGGAGGCAGAATCGGTGAGATAATATACCTGTAGAACTTTACCAGCCCAATCAACAGATATTTCATGTTTTTCTTAAAGCCATAATCTTGTCCAGCCCTTTGGACATCTGTTTGGAAAAGTCTACTTCTTCAGTTGCACTGGTTGATGGGTAGACAAGTATATCCATGGGAAAAGAGCAGATGTCGTGCTGTCGAAAAGTCTCTCTCAACACTCTCTTGAGTCTGTTTCTCTCAACCGCATTGCCAAACTTTCTAGAGACTGCAAGCCCGAGGCGGGCATGCAACAGGTTACTTTTACGAATGACAAAGCGTAAACCATAAACCTGCTGACGATCACCACCCTTCAAACTATTAAAGTCAGCTTTTGACCTTAACCGAAGTTCGGGTGGAAATTCTTTACTCAGGTAGAGAGGCGCTTACGGCCTTTCGCACGACGGCGATTAATAATTGCGCGTCCAGAACGGGTTGCCATACGCGCACGGAATCCGTGGGTACGTGCGCGACGAATGCGACTAGGTTTGTATGTAAAACTCATATCCAGCTCCTCAAAATCAAAGGGTCGCGAATATTATGTCCCATTCAACTGATGTCAAGTACTCTGAAGACAATGAATGATTGTGGATAACCGCATACAAGCATGTACTATTGTGCCAATGGTAAAACAAGATTGGGAGAAAAGCTGGCAATCCATTGTCAGTCAGTTGAAGGATGATGTTCCGGTATCTAAATTTGATGCCTGGATAAGGCCTATTCAACCAGAGTTTTCTGACAACACATTAACACTCAAAGTACCGAGTCGAATCTTTCTGGATGGTCTCAAAGCAGATTGTGAAAAGAAAATTCTGGCTGCGGCGACTCAGTTTTTTCAGCCGGAAGTTGCTGTTCAGTTTAAAGTAGGTACCTCTTTCTCTCTTCCTCAGGAATCCACTAAAAAGAAAAAAGAATTAAAATCAGGAAGTGTCGATGGATATATCGATGCCCGCTTTACTTTTGACAATTTCATTGTCGGTTCCAGTAATGAGTTCTGTTATGCCGCTTGTCGGGCAGTAGCAGATAAACCGGGTGAGAGTTACAACCCGCTCTATCTTCATGGTGGCGTTGGGCTGGGTAAAACTCATCTGATTAATGCTGTCGCTAATGAGTTGATGCAAAAGGATCATATTAAAATTGCATACCGCACAGGTGAACGATTCACAAATGAACTGATTACCGCGATTCGAAATGGGGCTACTCATCAGTTTCGTGAGCAGTACAGAAAAGTAGATGTACTGATTATTGATGATGTTCAGTTTATTGCCGGCAAGACCAGTACTCAGGAAGAGTTCTTCCACACATTCAATGCACTGCATGAGGTTCATAAACAGATTATTCTCGTTTCCGATCGCAGCCCGAGAGATATGAGTCATCTGGAAGAGCGTCTGCGCTCCCGTTTCAACTGGGGTCTGGTTGCAGATATTCAGCCGCCAAACCTGGAAACACGTCTGGCCATTCTGGCAAGTAAATCTGAATTGGCCGGAGTATCTCTGGATAAAGAAGTCTCTTATCTGCTTGCATCACGTATCACCAATAATGTTCGAGAACTCGAAGGTGCGCTAACCCGTCTGACTGCCTATTCCAGATTGACTGATAAAGTGATTGATATGGAGATGACTCGTCATGTACTTCGTGATCAGCTTCAGGAAGATATGAGAAAAGTCTCGGTAGAAGATATTCAAAAGGGAACGGCCAATTATTACAACATTCGTATTCAGGATATGCTTTCGAAAAAAAGAACCAGGACCATAGCTTTTCCAAGGCAGGTGGCTATGTATGCCTGTAAAGAATTAACCACGCTTTCACTTCCTGAGATTGGTGAAGCATTTGGTGGAAAGGATCATACAACTGTTTTGTATGCGCATCGAAAGATTGATAAGATGCGAAGCGAAGATAGAAATTTTGATGATGAGGTTAAAAGACTTATCACCCTCTTAAAGCCATAAGAGGTTTTGAAGATTAAAGATTAAAGGTTAAAAAGAATAAGTTGAGGAAAACTGTTACAAATAACTGTGGATAACTATTGAGTTTCTTATTTAATAGAGAGTTATTATTAAAGATCACTCTAAGTTACACATATTATTCACAGATAAAGGTGTTAGTTATACACAGATAATTTGTTTATAACTATCTATTAATAAACAATTAATTGCCTTATACACATAATTAACAGCCCCTACTAATAAGACTATATATATAGATTTAAGGTATTAAAGAAGGAGTTAAGATGCACATCACAGTACCCAGAACCGTTTTTTTGCAGCATGTGCAGCGTTGCCAGAACATAGTTGAGAAGAGAAGTACCAACGCCATTTTGTCGAATTTGCTGCTACAGGCCACAGGCCAGAGTCTTGAAATTATTGCAACCGATCTACAGATAGGTGTGAGCTCAAAAGTTCAGACCAATGTCCATAGTGAAGGCGAAATCACAGTCTCTGCAAAAAAGTTGTTTGATATTGTTAAAGAGCTGGATGTTGATAGTGATGTTGAGCTGAAAACAGATGCTGCTTTTATGGAGATTAAAAGTGGCCGATCAAAATTCAGACTCTCTACACTTCCGGCAACGGACTATCCGGGGATACCGGAACAGGACACGGATTTTTCTATTCAGATAGATGGAAAAGATCTGGCAGCCATGATTGGAGCGACTAGCTTTTCCATGTCTACAGATGAAACCCGTAAATATTTGACTGGAACCCTGTTTGAAATTTCTCAGGAGTTTGGTCTACAACTGGTTGCGACCGATGGTCATCGTATGGCACTGGTTGGCGCACGCCTGGATCAAAGCGTAGAGAACTCTCTTGCGATTGTTCCTCGTAAGGCCGTTGCAGAGATTAAGAAGATTTGTGATGAAGTTGAAGGTCAGGTCACGCTATCTCTGGGCAAACGTCAGGTTCGCCTGGATGCCGGCGAGCACAGTCTTACCTCCAAGGTGATTGATGCACAGTTCCCTGTTTATAACGATGTCATTCCATCTGATAACCCGGAAGAGGCGATTGTAGATCGCACTCGTATGGATCAGATACTTCGCCGGAGTATGATTGTGGCAAATGAGTTTACGCATGATGTTCGTCTGCAGTTTAAAGCAGGCGGAGCTCAGGTTTCAGCTCATAATACCGAGCAGGAGCAGGCAGAAGAGTTTGTTGATGCAGATTACAGTGGTCATGAAGTCAGTATTGGATTTAATGGGCGATATCTGCGAGATGTTCTCGGAGCGATTCAAACAGACCGGGTTCGGATTCAGTTTAAAGATGAGCTCTCTCCGGTATTGATTCTTGAAGAGGGATCTGATGCTTTAAAATATGTTGTGATGCCGATGCGAATTTAGTTCACGGGTTTATGTTGGATACACCAAACCTTTCAGTTAGAGAGTTTTCACTTAACGATCTGCGCTGCCATGAACATATCAGCTGGCAGTGTGAGGATGGTGTAAATCTTCTTTCAGGAAGTAACGGGTCAGGTAAAACAACCATGCTGGAAGCTGTTTTTATGATGGCACATGGTCGTTCATTCAGGCAAGCCCGTGATCCGGAGTTGGTGCGATGGGGTCAGCCTGATTTTTTTGTGTCGGGTGTCTGGAAACGTTATGGCCCGCTACATGTGAATGTGAAAGGTAGAAAAGGAAAGAGTGAAGTTCAGCTGCAGGGAAAAAAAATTTCCCGGCGCAAAGAGCTGACCGAAACACTGCCAGTAGTTGTCGATGCTCCACAGGCAGGAAAGCTGGTTGATGCAGTTCCGGGTGAACGTCGTCGCTGGCTTGATAGTGTTGTTCATGCATCTGATCCGGGAACATTCAGGCATTATCAGAATTATCTGAGAGCTTTGATGCAGCGAAGTCGGTTAATCAGACGCAATGGCGGACGAGCAGGCAACACATCGGAACTGGAAATATGGGAACACCAAATTGTTCAGTCAGGCCTTCAGCTGATGAAAGCCCGAAATCAAATACTGGAAAAACTGAATGAAGCCCTTCTGGCTGAAACAGATCTGGTGGAAACAGCACTGCACCTTGAGATGAAAGGCACGGCTCCTGAAGGTGAGAATGCCTGGCTGGAACGTTTGGCAAACAAGCGTGATGAAGATGCGAGGTTAGGCCGACTGCAGGTTGGGCCGCATTGTGATCGATTAAAGATTCTGTTTGGTGGACGCGAGATTCGTTCAGTGGGATCACGCGGACAGCAAAAGCTGGCCGCCATGGCCCTAAGACTGGCAGAATGCGCTGTTCGATTGGAAGGACGTCACTTGGCACCGTTGTTACTGCTCGATGATTGTCTGGAAGCCCTGGATTCAGAGCGCCAATTGAGATTGATAAAAAGACTCTGCTCCTACCGGGGGCAGATTCTGATGACAGTTCCAAATGGTATTTCAATACCGGAAAGCCTGGGCATTCATCAATGGCACCTGTCGGAGTCTGCGGTGAAAGAGAATGGAACACATGTAGTTGGGCCGACGATGAAAGTGGTTGCCGGGCGTGAAATGGAGAAAGCAGCATGAGTGAAGTGAAAAACGAAGAGTACGGCGCGGATAGTATCAAGGTTCTCAAAGGACTTGACGCGGTTCGTAAACGTCCGGGCATGTATATCGGTGATACCGATGATGGAACCGGCCTTCACCATATGGTTTACGAAGCAGTGGATAACTCAATCGATGAAGCTTTGGCAGGCCATTGCGATAAGATCGAAGTGATTCTGCATTCGGATGATTCGGTAACCGTTCGTGATAACGGGCGCGGTATTCCCGTGGATATACATCCTGAAGAGGGGCGTTCTGCTGCTGAAGTGATTATGACCGTGCTGCATGCCGGTGGTAAGTTTGATAGTAACTCCTATAAGATTTCCGGTGGTTTGCATGGTGTGGGTGTATCGGTGGTTAATGCGCTCTCTGAATATCTGGATCTGGAAATTCGCCGCAATGGCAAGGTGCACTACTGCCGATTTGAGCATGGTGACACGGTAAAATCATTGAAAGTGGTCGGTGATGCAGAGGGGACCGGCACATCGGTACGTTTTTTGCCTAGTCTGGATACCTTCTCTCATCGGAACATGTCTTTTGATATTTTGGCGAAAAGATTACGGGAACTATCTTTCCTGAATAGTGGCGTTCGCATTGAATTGATTGATGAGCGTGATGATAACCGCCTGCTTTTTGAATATGAGGGTGGGATCACTGCGTTTGTGGAACACCTGAACCGTGCGCGTACTCCTGTGCATAAAGAGTGTATTAATATTGTTGGTGAAAAAGACGATGTCGGTATTGAGGCATCACTGCAGTGGACAGATGTTTATCAGGAGCATGTTTTCTGTTTCACCAATAATATTCCTCAGCGTGATGGCGGTGCACATCTGGCTGGTTTCCGTGCGGCGTTGACCCGTTGTGTAAATAATTATGCAGCTGCGAATGGTTTGTTGAGAAAGCATAAAGTATCCCTGACTGGTGATGATTGCCGTGAAGGTCTGACAGCGGTTCTATCGATTAAAGTCCCTGATCCAAAATTTTCGTCACAGACCAAAGATAAACTGGTCTCTTCCGAGGTTCGTCCGGCGGTTGAGAGCAAGGTTGCTGAAAAACTAAACGAGTGGTTTGAAGAGAACCCTGTTGAAGCAAAACGAATTGTTGGCAAAGCGGCAGAAGCAGCCATGGCCCGCGATGCCGCTAGAAAGGCGCGTGACCTGACTCGACGTAAAGGTGCATTGGATATCTCAAGCCTGCCCGGAAAACTGGCAGATTGTCAGGAGAAAGATCCGGCATCATCCGAAATATTCCTGGTGGAGGGTGATTCTGCGGGTGGTTCAGCCAAACAGGGCCGCGATCGCCGGACTCAGGCTATTTTGCCACTCAAGGGTAAAATCCTGAATGTAGAAAAGGCACGTTTTGACAGAATGCTCTCATCTCAGGAGATCGGCACCATGATCACTGCGCTGGGTACAGGTATTGGCAAAGATGATTTCAATATCGCCAAGCTGCGTTATCATAAAGTTGTGATTATGACCGATGCGGACGTGGATGGATCACACATTCTCACGCTACTACTCACCTTCTTCTATCGTCAGATGCCGGAAATCATCGAGCGAGGACATCTCTATATTGCCCAGCCACCGCTCTATCGCGTGGCCAAAGGCAAAAAAGGCCGTTATGTCGCCTCCGATGAAGAGCTGTTTGAATATCTGATGGAGCTGGGACTAAATGAGAAACGCTATTTTCCCGGCGGCAAAGCCAAAGAGATTGTTGGTGATCGTTTGCAGACTGCGGTTCGCAGCATTCATCGTCTGCAGAGACTTCAAAATCGCTTGAGTCAGCGTATTGATCCGGGAGTTTTCAAATTCCTGATTGAAACTGGTAAGATCAATGTTGCCATCATGCGTGATAAGGAAAAGCTGACGGCAAGAATGGAGCTGCTTTCCGCAGCCTTTGATGCTGAGACTCGTGAAGATGAAACGCTGAAATGGACCATTCATGAAGATGCGGAACAGGGCTGCTACTGGGTTCAGTTTGAGCGCCGTGATCATGGCCGCATGATGATGTCCAGGCTGGAACGTGACCTGGTTGGAACAGCAGAATTTTCAGAAGCCTTGAAACTCTGTGCTTCAGCTCAGGCTTTGGTAACCGATGGCGCTTATCTAAGCAATGGTGAAAAGCGTTGGGACATTGCTCACTATGAAGATATTGCAACGATCATAGAGAAAGAGGGTAAAAAGGGCATGAATATTCAGCGCTATAAAGGGCTGGGTGAGATGAACCCTGATCAGTTGTGGGAGACCACGATGGATTCAGATGTCCGGACGCTGCTTCAGGTAACGCTTGAAGATGTTGTGATGGCTGATGAAACATTCTCTACTCTGATGGGCGATGCGGTTGAACCACGTCGTAAATTTATTCAGGACAATGCTTTGAAGGTGCAGAATCTAGATGTCTGATAGCTCTACTGAAACAAAAAAACAAACTATTAGCTACGCCGATTGCGGAGTTGATATTGATGCCGGCAATGCATTTGTCGGGCGCATTAAAAGTGCGGTAGCAAGTACAACACGTCCGGAAGTATTGGCCGGGCTTGGTGGATTTGGCGGCCTGTTCAAGCCTGACTTTTCCAATATGGAAGAGCCGGTATTGGTATCAGGAACCGATGGTGTGGGTACAAAACTGCTGCTTCTCCAAGAGTATAATCTTCCGCATGTGGCAGGCATTGATGCTGTTGCGATGTGTGTGAATGATATTGCTGCCTTGGGAGCTGAGCCGCTCTTCTTTCTCGACTATCTTGCAACCGGAAGTTTGACTGGTGAAACCATGGCGGGTGTGGTTGAAGGCATCGCTGATGCATGCCGTACCTGTGAATGTTCACTGGTTGGTGGCGAAACGGCAGAGATGCCGGGCATGTATGCACCGGGTCATTATGATATCGGTGGTTTCTCTGTCGGTGTGGTTGATCGTCCAAAGATGATCGATGGCTCCAACATTGCCGATGGTGATGTGATTCTGGGGCTGGCCTCCAGTGGTCCGCACTCCAATGGTTTCTCCATGATTCGCAAATTGATTGAGTTGGGCAGTGCTGATCTTGAAAATGACGTTCTATCAGATGGCCGAAAAGCTGTTGAAGGCGTTCTCGCTTCTACCCGTCTGTATGTTCCGGCGGTTAACGCATTGATGAAGAGCGATATAACTATTCACGGATTTTCGCATATCACCGGTGGTGGCATGTTTGATAATATGGAACGAATCGTTTCCGAAGATCTGGCGGTTACAGTTGACGTAAGCTCATGGCCGGTGCCACCTGCATTTGAATATCTCCTTGGCTTTGCCAATGTTGAACGCAATGAGCGTTACCGCACCTTTAATATGGGGATTGGCTTTGCCGTGATTCTTGCTGAAAATGAAGCGGTTAAAGCTGAGTCACTATTAAAAGATGCCGGCGAAACCGTTTATCGAATTGGCAAAATCCATAAGCGTGATGGTGAGCCGGTTACCCTGATCGGCTGATGATCAGATAGATAAAGATAAAAAAATAATGAACTCCAAAGCAGTTGCAGTCATGGTCTCCGGGCGCGGGACCAATCTGAAGGTTATTCTGGAATCAGTAGCCAAAGGCGAATGTCCGGTGGATGTGAAGCTTGTGATCTCTGACAGAGCTGATGCAGAAGCTTTGAATATCGCCCGCAGCGCCGGTGTTCCCAATGTAGTCCATATTGACCCAAAAAATTTCGAAAACCGTGAGCAGTTTGATGCCGAGTGTGCCGAACTGTTGGATAGAGAAGGTTGCCAGTGGATTGTACTGGCTGGCTATATGCGGATTTTATCTTCCTCGTTTGTTAGCCGTTTTCGCGGACGTATTATCAACATTCATCCTTCGCTTCTGCCATCTTTTGTTGGTGCTAAAGCGGTTGAGGACGCACTTGAATATGGTGTGAAAGTTTCAGGCTGTACGGTTCATCTGGTTGATGAAGTACTTGATGGCGGTTCAATTCTGGCACAATCCGTTGTACCGGTGATGGATGATGATACCCGCGATTCTCTACATGCCCGTATTCAGGTTGAAGAGTATAAGCTCTATCCAGCTACCCTTGCCCGCATGGCCAATGAAGGCTTTGAAATCGTAGGCCGCAAGGTAATCTGGAATAACGTTTAAGTAGATCTCTGGAGGGGGACATGAAAAAAACATCTCTTTTAATAGTGATTGCCATACTTTTTATGAGCTCACCAGCTAATGCTTTTATTGGGAAGTCCAAGAGTTATAAGGTAGAGAGTGATTATGGAATTCTTGGACCATCCAAGCTAGTGGTTTTTTTAACAGCCTTTCGGCTTAAATCAGAAGACGCCTCTTTTCACGTGCCTTTTAGCAGTATCGATTATGTTCATGTAGAGGGGCTGGCCATAAAAGTTTCGGTTCGTGGTAAAATGATGACAATAATGGCGAAGTCCAAAGCATACGCAGAGAAAATAAGTGATGATCTTACCCGGGCGATGGCCGGCGAATTTTCAGACTGATTCTTCAACATCTGCTTTCGGTCAAAAGCAGACATTTGCGGGCTGAAAGAGACAGTTATTTTATAAGCAGTTCAGCTTTTGGCTGAAACGAAGCTCTGTTCGAGATAACTGATAATATCCGATGATTCATACATCCAGCGAACATCTCCACCCTCTTCTTCAATTCTGAGGCAAGGGACTTTTAGTTTACCACCGCCCTGAACCAGTTCATCACGGAACTGTTCACTGCGTTTGGCGTCACGTGTTTCGATGTTGAGTGAATGGCGTTTCATTGAACGGCGGACTTTCACGCAGAAGGGACAGGCGAGATATTGATAGAGTGAGAGCTGGGCTGTCTGCGCATCAACGGATACCTGTTGTTCAGCAGGGCGTTTGATCCCTTTGGGAGAAAAAACAAAATTCAGCAGTAGAATAATTTGTCCAAGAATCCAGCGAATCACAACCATAACAACACCTCATATGACTAATGGGCGGCACCATAACATGGCGATTCCATCAAATAGACTTACAGATATTGGTTATATTTGGTCTGCGTATAATTATTAAGGGGTGTAGAGGTTAAAAAGATGATCCTGGCTGTGAGAGAAACTCGATCTCTTCAGGTGTGGATTCCCGTCCAAGAATGTTGTTGCGATGTGGATATCGGCCAAAGCGATCAATGATCGCTTTGTGTTTTAGTTCGAATTCATAGTTGTATTCACCGCCGGGTTTACTGAACAGTTCAACAGCTTTTTCATGAATGGCTTCCGATTCACTGTGCATATAGGGCATATAGAGAAATGCACGGTGTTCAAAGTCCACTTCCTGATCAGCACCAATACGAACAGCTTCCTGTGCCAGAACCAGAGCCATGGCATCGTTAGCAAAGGCAAGTGAAGTATCTCGATGGATATTTCTTGAGAATTGATCCAGCACAATGATTTCAGCTAGCCGACCATCAGCCGTTTCCCGCCATGATTCAAGTTCGCCCATGGTTGCAGCCCTGTGCGTTGTACCAAAGCGGGACTTTATTGCCAGGTCCAGATCCAGATCTTTTACCCACCATTGGGCGGGCTTTAGCTCGTTGAACCAGAATTTTATGATGTCGTCTGCGGCCAGGGTTTGTTGAGACATGATATCAACATAGATATGAAACCCTTAAACCGCAAGGAACAGGGCAAATAAATATTCCTAAGAATATAAGTATATTCCAATGAATGTTAATACATTCTACAGAATGTAATTGTATTCCTAAGAATGTTAATCTACGCTTTCACTTATTCGTGAGGTGTAATGAATGAGTAGCCGCTCTCGAAATCTGGGCCAGATTGTTCAGGGCATACACATTGCCCAGCAGAATCTGTCGATGTTGATTAACCGGACTCTTGACCCGATGGGGTTGAATATGTCCCGGCTTACCGTACTTGCGCACTTCTCAAATCAGCCAAACAGATGCCAGACAATCACCTCCATCACCCATGCTGTAGATATGAATCAACCGGCAGTAACCAAGATCGTTAGCTACCTGATAAGTAAGGGATGGCTATCAACACAGTCTGATTCAGCGGATGCACGAAAGAAGTTACTTAAAATCAGTTCGGAAGGTCTGGGGCTGGTTATCAAGGCGTATGGGAAACTTACTCCGGAAATTGATCAGGTTTTTGCATCATTAAGCGATCAGCAGGTAGGCGAGTTGAAACAGGGCTTGAAAGAACTTAATAACGGTTAGCTGTTATTGGGAGAGATGGGCCTTCAAATGCTCGACTGCTTCTTTTGCAATTTTTCGAGCCAGTGGTGAAAGCAGTGGTTCCAGCAGGGTTGATAAAAGCGGATAGGGAACATGGTATTTCATCTGGAATAAGATGTTTGACCCGTACTGAGAAGGAGTCAGCTCAAAAGAACCTTTTAATTCAATACCTTTAATTGATTCCCAACAGATGCGAGAAGGCCGGATTCGTTCGGTGATTTTAGAATCCCAGGTCAGAGGAATGCCAGCCACAATGATTTTGTAGCGATAGATATCCTCTCCTGAAACATCTGATCCAACTATCCGTACACTGTGAATAAGACCGCCGTAGTCGGATGTGGATTCAACATCATTAATACGATCAAACACCGTTTCCGGAGAGGCATGAATTTCGAAGGTTTCCTGAATTTGAGTCATGTAGTCAGTATAACCTAATCTCCACCATAACGGACGTCGGCAAGATCAGCGATCTCCCGTTTCCAGCTGGTCAGATCAGAGTTGTTAAAGTCACTCAATGAAGTGTGCCCGCAGGCTCGGGCAAGCACTTTCATGAGATCAACTGAAGAATCAAAGAAACGAGCCAGACGTTCAGCTCCCTCATCTACGGGAAGCCGGTTGCGGAGATGCTCTTTCTGAGTAGCGATACCGACCGGACAGTTATTGGTCTGGCATGCACGCATGCCCAGACAGCCAAGTGCCTGAATAGCTGAATTTGCAACTGCAATACCATCTGCGCCAAGTGCCAGAGCTTTGGCAAAGTCGGCAGGCGTTCGAAGTCCACCGGTAATAATCAGTGTAACATCACTGTTCCCGGTATTATCCAGATGTCTGCGTGCACGGGCCAGAGCCGGGATTGTGGGTACGGAGATATGATCGCGAAAAATCAGCGGTGCAGAACCGGTTCCGCCACCACGTCCATCCAGGATGATATAATCCACACCCACTTCAAGTGCAGCATCGATATCTTTCTCTATATGCTGGGCAGAGAGTTTATAGCCAATCGGAATGCCTCCGGTGAATTCACGAACCTCATGGGCAAATGCTCTGATATCGGAGAGGGAGTTCCAGTCCGGGAAGCGTGATGGTGAAACAGCTGTCTCCCCTTTGACAAGATCACGGACTTCGGCAATTTTAGCCGTGACCTTTGCACCGGGAAGGTGTCCACCTGTGCCGGTCTTGGCTCCCTGCCCGCCCTTGAAATGGAAGGCCTGAACCTTGTTTAACTTATCCATTGAAAAGCCAAAGCGGGCTGAAGCCAGCTCATAAAAATAGCGGGAATTTTCTGCCTGCTCTTCAGGCAGCATGCCGCCTTCACCGGAGCAGATGCCTGTCCCGGCAAGTTCCGCACCTTTGGCCAGTGCAGTCTTGGCCTCTTGTGAGAGTGAACCAAAGCTCATGTCGGAGACAAAAATCGGGATATCCAGTTTGAGAGGTTTATTGGCGCGTGGGCCAATAACCAGCTCTGTATCGACGTGTACATCATCAAGTTGAGGAAATTTGTGCAGCTGGGCGACTACGAACTGAAGATCATCCCACGATGGGAGATCAGTCCTTGAAACACCCATCGAACCGCTCGGCCCATGGGCACCTGTTTTGGAGAGACCGAAAGAGGCAAGTTGCCTGATCAGTTTTATATGTGGCTCATCGGCAGTGCCGGTATGATCCTGAAAGACGCCCTGATAGGCCGATCGATTATAGGGCTGTGGGTTCTGCATGCTCCAACGGGAGATTTCATCTTCATCAACAAGGACTTTGTCATCTTCAATCCAGGAAGAGAATTTGTGCAGCGACTCTGAATGGTTGTATTCACTGACGCCGCTATCAAGTCGGTAGTCCCAGTAGTGAACACCGCAGATCAGGTTATCGCCATCAACATAACCATCGCTCATTAATGCACCGCGATGGGCGCAGCGACCATAGAGAACAGAGATCTGATCATCAAAACGAATAATGACCAGATCAACATCATCCACCAGTGCATGGGCAGGCTTGCGATCTCTAAGTTCCGAATAACGGATAATTTCAATTTTATTCATTTAAGCACCCCTTTCCCGATTCGATGAAAGGTTGTCGCAGTAGTACAGTATAGATTACTAACTAGGTTACCCATGAGCCGAAACTCAACAGTGTGAGCAACAGAAGAATCAGCATGCCAAAAAATCCGGAGATAAAAAGGGAGTCTGGCAGGCGAAAGGTGAGCATCTTAGCCATCAGCAGACCAAGGAAAGAGAGAGGAAAGCCAAGTGAAACCCAGTAGTCGACTGTCTCGGATGTAAAATAAAACTGCTCAATGCCCAGTGAAATGATGGCAACAAGAAAGAGGCCGGTGGCCGAGGCAAAAAAGAGATAGCCATAGCCGAAGATATGCCAGCGAAGAAAGAGCTGGTCACATTTACCGCGTTGGCTAAGCCGGCGTGCCTTCTCACTGATCCAGAGTTCCGGCGAGAGGGCTTCATCAGCAAGAGCAGCATGAATATCTACCTCTTCAATCTGTTCATGTTCATTAAATGTAAGGCTGTCCATGACCCAGTCAGTGAGGCTTGCTACGGCATAGAGTGCAATGATTCCGGTCAGTGCCAAAACAGCGCGAACCAGGTTGGGAATAATAAAGAGCTGTTGTCCACCGGGAACAGTAATGGAAAGAACCACCAGAGAGAGGGCAGCAACACTTAAGGCGATTCCGGTAAAGGCGAGCGCCACGACTCTACCCTGTTCAGGTGCTTTCCTCGTTTGCCATGGTATTGAATTGTTGTCCGATTCCATCATATATTGTCCTCGTTGGTTACTATAGACGCTCTTTAGAGCTAAACAATCGCAGTTCAACAATTAAGCTAATAAACAGTCGCGAACTAGAGCAGCAAAGAAGAGGCCATCATCTGATAGGGTACGAGTTGATGGCAGATATATCCTATGAACTGATCCAGCTGCTACTGTTCGGTCTGGCTGTGGGCCTGATAGCGGGTGCACTGGCCGGGACTCTGGCAGGGCTGGCTGGAATCGGTGGTGGATTGATCTATGTACCCCTGTTTTATCTGACCATGCCAGGAGAGCAGGAGAGCCTCTCCATTCATGTGATGGCAAGTCTCATGGCTGTTGCCATGACCGGATTTTTTTCAGCTCGGGCGCATTGGCGATTGGGCCATCTGAACAGAGATGCTTTCAGGCAGCTTGTTCCGGGGCTGATGATAGGTGCTGCCATAGGCTTGTGGAGCACGCTTAACATTCCGGAAGCGATGATACTGTTTGCCCTGGCCTCTCTTGATATGTGGATTGCATGGGATTATGGCCGCAAGCAGAGAGAGAAGAGAGTGATTCCTCTGGCTACCTTATCAGGGCCAATTGGCTATTTTTCAGGTGTTTTGGGAATTGGTGGTGGCACGATGCTGGTGCCGCTGCTCCGAAGGATGCTTTCGTTGCGGGAGGCGATTGGTACATCTGCAGCATGTGGCATGGTGATGGCACTGAGCGCAGTGATTTTTAATATTCTGTTGGAACCTGCCTGGTTCAACCTGCTTTCAGAGCAGCAGATTTTTCTTGCCGGGGCACTGGCGGGCATATTGATGATCATACCGAAAACCTCCAGTTGGTCGGCCAGCCTTCATCAGAGTGTGCCGGAAATGACGATGAAGAGAAGCTTGAAAGGCGTTTTTTTAGTGTTATCAACACTCCTGTTTTTCTCAGCGTTTGTTTCTCTTTAAAAGGATAGGAAATCGTTAGCAGCTCTAACTGAACGGACTCCCCGGTCGCTGCCATGGTATTTTGTCTTTGGATTCAATGGCAACCCGCATAACGATTCCCAGTGCCGCCAGCATGGTGACCAGTGCAGAGCCGCCATAGCTGATAAAGGGAAGCGGCACGCCTACCACGGGGAGCATGCCGGAAACCATGCCGATATTGATAAAAATATAGAGCATGAAAACAGATGCGATACCAACGCAAAGCAGAGAACCAAAACGGGTATGGGCACGAGCCGAAATAAACAGAATTCGGGAAATCAGAATGCCGTACAGGATAAGCAACAGTAGAACTGCGATGAGTCCTCCCTCCTCGGCCAGCACGGCAAAAATGAAATCAGTGTGCTGTTCAGGCAGAAAGTGGAGCCGCGCCTGAGTGCCTTCCAGAAAACCTTTACCGAAGATGCCGCCGGAGCCAATGGCAATACCGGACTGGATAACATGATAACCCGCACCGAGTGGATCAGATTGAGGGTCAAGAAAGCTGAGGACCCTTTTCTTCTGATAGTTGTGCATGTTGTTCCAAAGCAGATAGAGGCAGATTGGACTTGCTGCCAGAGCGCTGAATATCCAGCGCCAGCGAATACCGGAGGCGAGCAGCATGGCTGATGTGGCCAGTAGAAGAACCAGTGCTGTACCAAGATCGGGTTGCATGAGAATGAGTATCGCCGGGATGATGGTCACAGCAACCGCAACTGAAAAATTGATCAGGCTGGATGGTTCCCGTGACGCAAACCAGTGCGCCAGCAGAATTATCAATGTCCACTTCATTAGCTCAGATGGCTGTAGATAAACAATTCCGAGGTTGAGCCAGCGCTGGGCGCCCATCTGAACGTCACCAATCATTGGCACCAGCAGAAGAAAGAGCAGTGCAACTAGATATACCGGCCATGTAACCAGACCAATCATGCGCAGAGGGATAAAGCATACGGTCAGAAAAACCAGCATGCCAAAGAGCCAGAACAGATTCTGTTTCTGCCAGATGGTGATATCACCATGATGTACGGCGGCATAGAGAGTGAAGATCCCAAACAGTGCCAGAGAGGCAAGCCCTAACAGTATGATCCTGTCCATTTTCAACAGGGTATTCATGGTTGCGATACCTTAAGGCGTTTCGCTTTGACTTTTTGTGCGGCCTCCTGATCAGCCAGATAACGGATCATAGCTGCAGCAACGGGCGCGGCATCACTGCCGCCATGGCCGCCATGCTCAACAAAAACAGCAAAGGCTACTTTGGGATCATCAAACGGGGCATAACCCATAAACCATGCATGATCTTTATGTCGATCCAGCACCGGAACTTTTTTATTCTTTATATCTTCATCCTCATCATCCTGAGCCATGGCGATAACCTGAGCCGTACCAGTCTTACCAGCGACTTTCCAGGGCGCCCAGTTAAGCACCCAATAAGCCGTACCTTTTGGCTTTGCGATAACATCACGCATCGCCTTGCGGACTTTTTGCAGATGTTTCATCTCCACATCAACCGTGTGCAGAACAACAGGCTCAGCATTGGCTTTGAGCTTGGGTTGAAGAATTTTTCCACCATTGGCAATTGCTGCTGCAAAACGAGCCATCTGAAGGGGGGTTACTGTAGAAGAGCCCTGACCAATGGCCGTGATCATGGTCTCTCCTCGATACCATGGACGTGTCCGGCCATTATAAAGTCGTTGTTCATCTGCAGGAAGTGAGCCCCGTGCTTCAGGCGTAAGGGTGATACCGGTCTGCTCACCAAAGCCCCAGAGCGAAGCCTCTTCGGTCAGGCGCTGCATACCCAGTTGATCACCCAGTTGATAAAAATAGACATCGCAGGATTGAACAAGGCTTTTGTGCAGTGTCACATGTTTGTGCCCTTTACGTTTCCAGCAACGTAACTTTCTGTCTGCCAGTTCGAGGTATCCGGGGCATTGGGTAGCACCGTTTGCAAGCGGAAGTCGGTGCCTAAGCCCGGCAAGAGCGGTGACGATTTTCAATGTGGATGCCGGTGGATAGGCAGCTTGTGTGGTTCGGTTCAACAGGGGTTTACGCGGATCGTTAAGCCATGATTGCCACTTTTCATGTTCCAGGCCTGTAATAAAATGGTTGGTATTAAAGCCGGGTTTACTTAGCAGGGTTAACAACTCGCCGCTGTGGATATCCATGACAACCACGGCACCTGTTCGATTGCCAAGTGCGTCGGATGCGACTTGCTGCAATCCAACATCAATACTGAGCTGGATGTCTGCACCGGTTTCCGGTGGAATCTGATTTAAAACAGCAACCCTTCGACCTTTGGCATCCGTCTCTTCCTGTTGTGAGCCCGGCTTTCCATGCAGAATTGATTCATAGGCCTTTTCAAGACCACTGCGGCCAACATTTTCTGTGCGAAGATAGCCGCGCTTCAGATCATTCGGGCCTGCCAGCGAGAGATAGCCAATCAGGTGAGAAGTCAGGTCTGCGTAGGGATAATGGCGATGGGTTCCAGCAATGACATCGATTCCAGAGAGGTGATGAAGCCTGGCCGAGATGGGAGCAACATGATCCCAGCGCAGTTTGTCAGCAAGCAGAACAGGTCGGTCACTTCGCGCATGCGTAATTCGTTTGCGGATATTAGCGAGTTGACGGTCATTCCAGTGAAGCAACCGTTTAAGATTCAGTAGTGCGCCGTCCATATCTTCAACACGCTCGGGAATCATCTGAACTTTATAGGAGATGTGATTCAGTGCTAGGCCAGCACCGTTACGATCTGTAATGATCCCCCGGGTTGGAAGCAGGGGAACGATATTGATTCGGTTTTTGTTGGCCTGGAGAAGCAGCCCTTCATGTTCATATAGTTGCAGGTCAATCAGGCGGCCAAATAGCAACAGCAGTAAAATTGCCATAGTGACCTGAAAGACAATCATACGCCCTTCAAAGCGCTGCCGGATATCAAGCTGCTTTAGCATAGGTCCTAGCAATTAAGTACCATGAAAAGATACAGAGTAGAAGGGTAAGCAACCATTGTGAGAATGCCCAGTCCGCCCAGAGAAGTGGTAGCAGCCCCATAATCATAAGAGCGATGCGTTGAGGAAGGCCTACTCCGAGGTGAGCATCTGTCCGGGCTAGCAGAAAGGGTATAAGGGCGATCACCGGCAGGCAGACCAGTGAAGACCAGTGAAGTGTCAGATCATGAATCCAGAAGCCCGGAACTGCCCATGGCCAGTTTCCCCGCTGCGCCAGAATTGAAGCAAGAAGCAGTGCCGCACTCCAGTCCGGCTGAATAATTAGTCCGGCAAGGCTCAGGTTGAGCATCATGCCAAGCAGCGACAGCAGCAGGATAAC
>JBEQLD010000090.1:0-7457 GCA_040326115.1 Mariprofundaceae bacterium
CGGAGCAGGTGGGATGTCTGAATCGTTAAGCTTCACGCAGTTTGCACGTGCATCAGCCAGTGAGAGGAACTCAGTCTGTTTGTTCCTGCCTTCATAAAGGGCGCGAACCTTTTCATACTCTTCCCGTGTTTCTTTTACAAAAGTTTCACGGTTGGCTTCAGATATCAGGTTCTGGGCCACGCCAACGGCACGTGAGGCGTCTTTTACCCATATTACCGGCTCATCGTATTCCGGGATGATTTTCACGGCTGTATGTGCTTTAGAGGTGGTTGCACCACCAAGCATGATCGGCTTGGTAAAGCCCAGGCGTTTCATCTCTTTGGCCAGATGCACCATCTCATCCAGTGATGGGGTGATTAGCCCCGATAGCCCGATGATATCGACATCATGTTTTTTCGCTTCTTCCAGAATGGTCGCTGCAGGTACCATCACACCCAGATCGATGATCTCGAAGTTGTTACATTGCAATACGATACCGACGATATTTTTACCAATGTCGTGAACATCACCCTTCACGGTTGCCATTAGAATCTTGCCATTGGAAGTGCTGCCGCCGGCTTTTTCCTCTTCAATAAATGGCATCAGGTGAGCCACAGCTTTTTTCATCACACGGGCGGATTTAACTACTTGTGGCAGGAACATCTTGCCATCACCAAACAGGTCGCCCACAACATTCATGCCATCCATCAAAGGCCCTTCGATCACTTCGATAGGGCGGTCAAAAGCCTGCCTGGCCTCTTCGGTATCTTCTGTGACAAAAGCATCAATGCCTTTTACAAGAGCATGTTCCAGACGTTTGGCAACAGGAAGTTTGCGCCACTCATCATCGGCTTTTTTAGCTTTGACGCCATCACCGCGATAGTTGTCGGCAATCTCAAGCAGGCGATCTGTAGCCTCATGCTTGTTCTCAAGCAGACGGTTCTGAACCACATCTTCCACGGCAACACGCAACTCTTCAGGCAGATCATCATAAACAGCCAGCTGACCCGCATTAACGATGCCCATGCCCATGCCCTGTTTAATGGCGTGGTAGAGAAATACCGAGTGAATCGCTTCACGTACCGGATTGTTGCCACGGAAAGAGAATGATACGTTGGAGACACCACCGGAGATCATGGCGTGTGGCAGATTCTGTTTGATCCAGCCCGTGGCTTCGATGAAATCGACGGCGTAGTTGTTGTGCTCTTCAATGCCGGTGGCGATGGCGAAGATGTTCGGATCAAAAATGATATCTTCAGGCGGGAAGGCACACTTCTCGGTCAATACTTTGTAAGAGCGCTCACAAATCTCGGTTTTGCGTTTGTAGGTATCAGCCTGGCCATCCTCATCAAAGGCCATGATGATCGCTGCAGCACCATATTTGCGAATCAGTCTGGCATGATGGATGAACGCCTCTTCACCCTCTTTAAGCGAGATGGAGTTGACCACGCCTTTGCCCTGAATGCACTGCAGACCGGCTTCAATGATCTCCCATTTTGAGGAGTCGATCATCACAGGTATTTTGGAAATATCCGGTTCTGAAGCAATGAGGTTTAAAAATGTGCGCATGGCAACTACGCCATCAAGCATCGCCTCATCCATATTCACATCGATGATCTGAGCACCGTTTTCCACCTGTTCACGACAGATATTCAGCGCTGTATCGTAGTCGCCTTCCATCACCAGGCGTTTGAACTTTGCAGAGCCTGTCACATTGGCACGTTCACCAACATTCACAAACAGGGATTCATCATCGATGTGAAGTGGTTCAAGTCCTGATAATCGACACTGCACTTTAAGATCAGGACTCTTTCTGGGTGCAACACCCTCAACAGCTATCGCCATAGCTTTGATGTGGGCAGGGGATGTACCACAGCAACCACCGATAATATTCAGGAAGCCGGAGCGTGCCCACTCGCCAATTTCTGCGGCCATCTCTTCGGGTGTTTCATCATAACCACCAAAAGCGTTGGGCAAGCCTGCATTGGGATGAGCATTGATGTGGCAGGATACAGTGCCTGAAAGTTCTTCGATGTATTGGCGGAGTTCTCCAGCACCCAGCGCGCAGTTCAGACCGATGGAGATCGGCTCAGCATGGGCCAGTGAGTTGTAGAAGGCGGTTGCGGTTTGTCCGGAGAGTGTACGCCCTGATGCATCGGTAATGGTACCGGAGATCATGATGGGCAGCTCAGAACCTGCCTCTTCAAAAGCCTCTTTTACGGCAAACACGGCTGCTTTGGCATTGAGTGTATCAAATACGGTTTCAATCAGGATGATATCCGCGCCGCCATCCATCAGGCCTCTGGTGGCGACTTTGTAGGTCTCGACAAGCTCCATGAATGTGACATTGCGAAAGCCCGGATCATTAACATCAGGAGAGATGGACGCAGTACGTGAGGTCGGCCCGACCACACCGGCAACAAAACGCGGTTTCTCAGATGTTGAGATTGCGTCACATGCCTCTCTTGCCAGCTTTGCACCCTCTACATTGAGCTCATAAACCAGTTCTTCCATACCATAATCGGCCATGGAAGCTGCGTTTGCATTGAAGGTGTTGGTTTCAAGAATGTCTGCGCCTGCATCCAGATAGGCGGCATGAATGTCGCGAATAATCTGGGGTTGGGTCAGGCTGAGAAGGTCATTGTTACCTTTTAGCTCACTCGGCCAATCAGCAAAGCGTTCGCTGCGATAGTCAGCCTCTTCCAGTTTATAACCCTGAATCATGGTTCCCATAGCGCCATCAAGCAGAAGGATGCGCTTGGAAAGCTGTTCTTGAAGCAGTGAGGTCGAGGCTGCTGATGTAAGAGATGTTGGCATTGAGAACCCTTTTAACGTTAATCGAAACTAAGTAAGTGCGAAAACTATCATTCATGGCATTCGATTCCAATCGGCTTCCCTTCGGTTTGGCCATCCCAACTTCGGATAGAGCATGATTGCTGCTCACAGATTGTTGTGGTCTACTTCTGACCATGAGTTCACCACAGACTTATTCAGTCCTGCTTCTGGAAGATGAGAAACCAACTCGTGAGCATCTGGCTTCACTGGTTAATCACCATCCTCAATTGACTCTGTTTGGAGAAGCATCCTGCTGTGCTGATGCCTATAATCTGTTGCAACAGGGCTCACCGGATGTCCTGCTGGCTGATATCGGACTGCCAGATGGAAGTGGCGTTGATGTTATTCGCGAGTCCCGGGAGAAGCACCCCGGGATGGAAGCGATGGTGCTTACCGTGTTTGGAGATGAGGAGAGTGTGGTTGCAGCACTTGAGGCTGGAGCAACAGGTTATCTTCTTAAAGAGCAGGCATTTGAAAACCTCGGGGAATCCATTATCGCCCTGATGCGCGGTGAATCGGCAATCAGCCCAAAGGTTGCACGTTTTTTACTGAAACGATTCACTCCTGCTGCTGCAGAAGAGGTGGAGAAGCAGGAAAGTAGTAAGAGAGAGGCTTCGGATGTCCACCTTACCGACCGTGAGTGTGAGGTTCTTGACCTGATCGCCAAGGGATACAGCTACATTGAAATTGGTGAGTCTCTGAGTCTTTCAACCAATACCATCCGTGCACACATCCGAAACATCTATCGAAAGCTTGCCGTAAGGTCTCGTTCAGAGGCTGTATTTGAAGCAGCTCAGCTTGGAATTATTCATTTTGAGAGTGGTCACTGATTAAGCCCTGACATCGCATATTCATGCGATATCATTAATTTTTTTTACGGAATATAGTTCCCGTCATGAAATGGAACGAATCATCTGAAGATGTGCGTTTAACGCTGACCTTGTTGATTGCAATGTCGCTGTTTGTTGCGCTGATCACCTTCCTGCTGGGACTTTAAAATGGCCAATGAACCATGGTTCGGACCACTTTGCAGATTCGGAGCCGTATGCAAAGGCATTAAATTTTATGTCTTGAAAATCTTTAAGCGATCTGAACCAAAGGTTTATTAAGCCGCTTTAGACTTAAAATATCAGAAAATTAGATCGTGGTACCGAGGGCCGGAATCGAACCGGCACGGCCGCAAAGCCATTGGATTTTGAATCCAACGTGTCTACCAATTCCACCACCCCGGCATAAGAACGATTATATGGTAAAAACGCGCGGAAGGATTGTCTGGGGCACCCCCTGTGTCAAGCAATTAAGATGGAGATGAGGCAGCAGCCAGCTTCTGGCTGATCAACTTGCAATTGCATTCAATGTCATAATACTGATGCGGGTATTCAAGAAGTGTGTCCGAATAAGTAGCACAACAGGTTCAGGGGTTCATGGTAAAGAGACAATCTCAATCGAAATCCGATTCCAATTCTAATGAATTTGATGTTGTCATTGTAGGTGCCGGCGCTGTTGGCAGCGCTCTGGCGATTCAGCTTGGTGATCTTGGTTATCACGTTGCCATTGTTGATGCCTATAAGCCCAATTACGCCTCATCTGACCCGGAACGGGTCATTGCGCTCTCTCATGGTTCTAAATGTTACCTTGAGGAGCTGGGTGTATCGCTGGGTGAGTCAGTTGCAGGTCAGATACGCCATATTCATGTTTCCGAGCCTGGTAATGACGGGCATGTCGAGATGGATGTGTCAGAGGCAGAGCTGCTGCTGAATGGTTCTAAAAAGAACTCAAAACATACCATGGATGCTCTGGGTTATGTGGTGGAGATGGGAGATGTTCTGAAGCCTCTGCATGAAAAAATGCAGGGTGCTGTCACTTTCTTAGCACCGGTGTCGATTGAGCGAATTGACTTTGGGCATGGCGAGAGAAAAACAGAGCTTTATATCAGTGATCAGGGAGAGTCACGCTGTCTGAAGACCTCTCTTCTTGTCGGTGCTGATGGCACACAGAGTCAGGTCAGGCTTAAAGCAGGTATCGGTACCAAGGGGTGGGATTACAACCGTTTTGGATTAGTGCTCTCTGCCAACCTTGAACAGGAACATCAGAATATTGCCTATGAGTGTTTTCGCGAGTCCGGGCCATTGGCATTTTTGCCGATGAGCGATGGCCGCTACTCCATTATATGGGCACTTGCTCCAACCGAAGCGATGCGACTTCTGCAGATGCCGGATATGACCTTTATCAAAAAACTGGAGCGGATGGCTGGAAAGGATGTGGTTGACCGTTTCGGTCCCATTAAAGCTATAGGAAAACGTTTTTGTTTCCCGCTGGAATTAAGAGTGGCTCAGCAGTATGCAAAGGCTGGCGTGGCACTGGTAGGCAACGCAGCACATACCATTCACCCGGTGGCCGGTCAGGGTATGAATCTCGGATTTCGTGATGCGGCGGTTCTGGCTGAAGTGCTTTCAAGCGATCTTTCACACAACAATCCCGGGGCATCCATCCTGATGCAGGCCTATGCCGAAAAACGCCGGGCTGATGTTCTGGCTGTGGCAGGGTTTACTGATTCTCTGGTGCACACTTTCGGAATTTCAAACAGGCCTGCCAAACTCGTAAGAGGCAGGGCGCTGGATAGCTTGCAGTTGATGCCTTCACTGCGATCCATGCTGTTGGGGCAGGCATCGGGCGTTGCGCAGATGAATAAAATGAAGCTTCCTGAACAATTGATGAATCGAGGTGGTGTATGAGCGGGGCCCTGGAACAGGTTGATCTGATCATCGTTGGTGGAGGCATGGTGGGCTTAACTGCCGCCTGTGCCCTGAAAGATTCCGGTCTGCATGTGGTTGTCGTAGAGCGTGCTGAGCCTGTTGTTCGCAAGTCTCTGGATCGGGACTGTCGCGTGAGTGCCATTGTGCAGGGAAATGTCCGGATTCTTCAGGGGTTGGGTGTCTGGGATCATATTGCTGATACCGGGCCGATGCATTCGATGAAGATATGGGATGACCAGAACAGTGGCGGGATTCGATTCGATGCCAGTGAGATTGGCGAAGAGACACTCGGTACTCTGGTCGAAAATTCAAAGCTTCAGACAGGGCTTCTAAAGGTTTTTCATCAGCACGATTCCCTGGAACTCTGTTGCCCTGCAACGATTGAATCGGTCAAATGGGTCTCTTCGGAAGGGGAAGATCATGTGGAAGTCATCCTTGATGATGGGCGGGGCTTCTCTACTCCGTTGATTGTGGGTGCTGACGGAGCGCATTCATGGCTTCGCGGTCAGGCGGAAATTGGTTGTTACTCCTACGATTACGGGCAGAAGGGCATTGTGGCCACGGTACGCCCGCAGATGAATCATCATGGCGTTGCATATCAACGCTTTCTCTCAACCGGTCCTCTGGCCATGTTGCCCATGTCAGATGGCCTCTGTTCCATTGTCTGGAGCGCTGAAAATGACGAGGCCGATCGTTTGATGGCACTTGATGATCTGGCTTTTCTGGAAGATTTGAATCTCACGTTCGGTCCGGTACTTGGAAAAATAGAAGAGGCGGGCACAAGAGCTGCTTTTCCTCTGAAAGCCCGTCTTGCCAAACATATGGTTCGTCATCGTCTGGCACTGATCGGCGATGCTGCCCATACCGTCCATCCTCTGGCCGGACTTGGTGTGAATCTTGGTCTGCGTGATGCCATGGTGCTGGCACAGGAGATCGTGGATGCCAAACGTTTTAAAGAGGATTGGGGCGATCTGGATGTGCTTAACCGCTACATGAAACAGCGGTTGCCGGATGTGCTGAGTATTCTGGGTTCCATGGGCGGCTTCCATCAGCTCTTTACGCATAACTGGCCGGGGCTTCCGGAATTGAGAGGGCTGGGCATGCGACTGATAGGAAACAGCGGGCCGATTAAACAGCTATTGATGAAAAACAGCACCGGTCTCAATCTCCCTGTTCCTAAACAGATCGGTTAACAATTAAAAAATTATTAGAAAAAAGCCTTAATCGGTTCTTAAGATAAGATTATTCGCCCTCGAACTCCCGCAGTGAATATCGATCTTTGGGTGCAATCTCTTTGCTCTTGAATAGCCCCTCTTTACCGGCATAAACATCTTCAACCAGCCAGAGCTGCTCACTCTCCAAACCTGACTCAGGGACAGCTTTACTCCAGACACCTTTTTTGGTTTTGCCATAGCGATCACTGTAACTGTATTTCGGTAGCCAGAAGTAACCATTGGCTCTGAGCTCATCCTTTTTTTCAAAGGGCGCATGCACGGCAAACAGGCGGAGGCTTTTTTCACGGGCACTGGCCAGAAGTTCACCCATGACCAGCTTGTTGGATTCAGGCAAGCCCCGAGTGAGAAGGTGCAGGGTTGCCTGGGCATCATTGTCTGCGCGATGGCCATCAAAATAGAAGCCGAGTCTGTAGGCGATGTAGTCCAGCTTTTGACTGGAGACATTCTCATCTTTCCAGTTGATGTTGTTAAAGGTGCAGGCCCAGTTGGTATCTTTGGTTTTTGGTAGTCGGCGTTCCATCATCTGTCGATCAAATGAAGCGTTATGTGCAATGATCAGGTCTGCTTTTTCGAGCCAGAGATTGATCTCATCATCATCCAGGCGTTGTCCGGTGAGCATCTCGTCGGTAATGCCGGTGATCTGCTTAATGAT
>JBEQLD010000091.1:0-7287 GCA_040326115.1 Mariprofundaceae bacterium
GCTTATATTGGGTGTGCTTCTGATTATTCCGATTGGCGGCGCCGATATGCCGGTGATTGTATCAATGTTGAACTCCTACTCAGGTTGGGCGGCAGCAGGTATCGGTTTCACGCTGGGCAATAATATGCTGATTATTGCCGGTGCGCTGGTTGGCTCTTCCGGTGCAATTCTCTCCTATATTATGTGCAAGGCGATGAACCGTTCACTGTTTAATGTTTTGCTTGGCGGTTTTGGTGGTCAAGCTGCTTCCGGTGACTCTGCTGCAACGGTGGGTGATCGTCCGGTGAAGGCGGGCGCGGCCGAAGATGCAGCATTTCTACTTCAGAATGCTCGCAGCGTGGTGATTGTTCCGGGTTATGGTCTGGCGGTGGCACGGGCACAACATGCGTTGAAAGAGGTGGTGGATAAGTTGATCGCTTCAGGTGTAAAGGTTCGTTTTGCCATTCATCCGGTTGCAGGACGTATGCCGGGGCATATGAACGTTCTTCTGGCCGAAGCGGATGTACCTTATGACATTGTTCATGAAATGGATGAGATTAATCCTGAATTTGCCGAGACAGATGTGGCACTGGTATTGGGTGCAAACGATGTTACCAATCCGGCTGCCAAGACTGATCCGACATGCCCGATCTATGGCATGCCGATTCTTGACGTCGGCAAGGCTGAGCACGTACTTGTGGTGAAACGGTCTCTCTCAGTCGGTTATGCGGGCCTGGATAATGATATATTTTATATGGATAAGACTATGATGCTGTTTTCTGATGCAAAGAAGGCTTGTGAGGCGATTCTGAAATCATTGGATTGACAGTCTGAACAGAGTACTGACAAAGGCCATATTCGTAAGAGTGTGGCCTTTTTGCTATAATTACAGGCAGTCGTGATTCCGGTCACTTTTTTGGCAGGGGAAATATTTAAGTTTTGCCACCTGTTTGTTAAGTTTTAAGTGGATTTAGAATATTTTCGAGAATTTGGGTTTAAGAGGTTGTTATGTTAAATCGTAAAGTTGTTTCAGTTCGTAGTTTGATGTTGATTCCAATGTTGATGCTCTCCGTTTCCGCTGCTCAAGCAGTAACAATGGGTGAGGTGGAGACGCGCATGGCAGAAGCCGAACAGCTGCGTGCACTGGAGTTCTCTCCTGAGCACTTTGCCGAGGCAAAAGAGGCCTTGGAGAATGCCAGATCTCATCTGGCATCGGGGAATAACGACAAGGCAAGAAGAGCGCTTGAAAACAGTGATGACCACTTTGCATTGGCCATTAAAACCTCCCAGTTGATGAGTAGCCAGTTCTCAGGGCTTGTTGAGTCTCGTGACCGGATGCAGATGGCAGACCCAACCTATCTTCGTGATGATCTGGTCGAGCGTGCAGAGCGTGATTTCAGCCGTGTTGTCGAGTCGGTTGAAGATGGTGATGTCGAAAAGGCAGGGAATCAGGCAAAAATGGCACTAAGCACCATGCGGGCGGCTCAGGTGGTGGCATCACGAGAACAGTATGTACGTCCGGTTTCCAGAGGTGTTGCTGCAGCTCGAAAGATTCATGCAAGGAAATATGCTCCGAATTCTCTGGGCGAGACCATTGCTATTCAGAAAAAAGTTCAACATTTAATTAAGAATGACCCTGATGCTCAGGTTAAGATGTACGCACTTTCCAAACAGGGCGAGAAGAAAGCAAAACGTACAATGAAGATCGCCGCTCTGGGTGACAGGCTGTCAAAAAATCCGGCAGAAATAGAGACGCTGGTCTATTCAGAAGAGGCACGTTTTCGTCTGATTGCCAAATATCTCGGCATTGATCTATCAAGTGCAAAAGATGCTGAAGAGCAGGCGATGCTTCTTCAGCAGGCCATTACCGAGATGGAACAGAATTATCAGCATCAGTTGCAGGATTCTGATAAAACGATTGAAGAGCTCAGTGGTAAGCTGGCCAAATATGAGGGTGAGCTTTCCCAGTATGAGAGTGACCTTGCCAGCATGGCTGAGCTACGCAGAAAACTGCAGATCAAGCGTGATGCAGAGATTAAAATCAAACGTCTGACCAAGCTGTTTAACAGGGATCAAGTTGAGATCCACCTCACACCGGATTCAGATGTAATTCTTCGAATGAATAGCTTGAATTTCCGTAGTGGTAGTGCGGTGATCCCGCCAAATAAGTACATCATGCTTGATGGCGCATCCCAGTCGATGGTGTTGTTTGCTGACCGTGCGGTTCAGGTTGAAGGCCATACGGATGCAGTTGGGGCTAACCTGTTTAACCAGAAGCTCTCAGAAAGGCGTGCGCAAGCTGTAAAGACCTACCTGATCGAGAAGCTTGAAGGTAAACGCGTGATTCAGGCTGTTGGCTTTGGTGAAGAGAAGCCGATTGCCAATAATGAAACTTCAAAGGGTAAAGAGAAGAATCGTCGTATTGACATTATTTTGCTGGCACCTCGCTTATAGTTAAAAGAGTGCTGTCTGATTTGGACAGCCGGGCTTTTGCCTGCTTAACTAAGGATAGGGTGGTTGTTTAAGGAACTTCGGAATAAGTGCCCTTTTTAAGAGACTCCACTCGAAGGAGGCGCCATGTTTCTAAGAGAAAAAACCAGTGGTGACCTGGTTGAAGTTATTGATGTGACTGAATTAATGGATCCGAACAGTGAGGGTGTCAATGTCAGTCATCACGCTGGTGAGGAGAAGGGTGACCCTGTTAGCGCCCTGAAATCCACACTTACCTTCCCTTCCGGAGAGGCCCTGCCTGTCTGCTGGCTGGATCCACACTATCGGGTAAATTTCTAGATCACCTCACTCGGGTGATAAAGGGCGACACGTTTCAACGTGGCGCCTTTTTTTGTTCGAATGCGCTTATATCTGTCCGGGATGCCGGGTTAACCCGGTCATTAATGCGAATGAACCTGCGTTAGAAGCCATGTTTGAAACGCCTGAATTCGTGGAAGCGATCTGTTTTTCTTCGGGTAGACCAGATAGTAGGCGCTCTCATCTGCCAGCGTCTGAGGAAATGGTATCACCAGCCTTCCGGCTTTGATCTCCTCGGCCACTAGCGACGGATCAATAATGGCAATGCCGACACCATCCGCTGCTGCCTGAATGGCAAAGTTTCGTGTTTCAAAAACCTGCTCATGTTGTGATTGTATTTCACCGGCGCCAACCGCGCCCAGCCACACCTGCCAGTCATCAGGGCGGAGACGAGCGTGCAGCAGGGTCTGTTTTTCCAGATCTTCCGGCTCCTTCATTGACTCAGCCAGCTCCGGACTGCATACCGGTGTAAAGGTCTCCGTAAACAGGTATTCAGCATGCAGGCCTTCCCAGCTACCACGGCCTGAGCGGATGGCGCAGTCGATATCTTCACGGGAGAAGTCGACCTGAATGATTGAAGTTGAGATGCGCACCTCGATTTCAGGGTGCTGCTTTTGAAAGCCGGCTAGCCTTGGAATAAACCAGCGCATGGCAAAGGTGGAGAGCATACTGACATTCAGTAGCTCTTCCTGATCTTGCTGACCCAGTTTTGAAAGCGTCTGGTTAATCTGCTCGAATGCCGCGGCCAGATCAGCATGAATCAGTTCGCCGGACTGAGTGAGTGACAGGCCTGCTTTGCTTCGGTTAAAGAGTTTAACATCAAGACTCTCTTCCAGATTTTTAATTTGATGGCTCAGGGCTGAAGGGGTTACAAAGAGATCATCAGCAGCCTTTTTCAGATTGCCATGTTTGGCAGCTGCGACAAAAGCACGCAGTGCATTGAGTGACGGGATGGGCTTACTCATGAGATTTTCTCAACCATCAGGATAGAATATTTCATTTTAAAGTAAGTGCAAGTATAGATATGGTACGCATCCCGGTTTTGTGAGTTGAAATAAATTTAATATAAACCACAGGTGAGGAGTGAGACATGGCAAAGACGCTGTTTGATAAGGTTTGGGATCAACATATTGTGAAAGCAAATGATGATGGCTCTGTACTGCTCTATATTGATCGTCACCTGGTACATGAAGTGACCAGTCCGCAGGCATTTGAGGGCTTGCGCATAGCTGGAAGAAAGCCTTGGAAAGTGAGTGCTGCCGTAGCGACTCCCGATCATAATGTTCCGACATTGGATCGTGCCAAAGGGATTGAAGATCCGGTCTCCCGTACACAGGTAGAGGCGTTGGATAGCAACTGTGAAGAGTTCGGGATTATGGAATTTGGCATGGATGATGTCCGTCAGGGTGTGGTGCATGTGGTTGGCCCCGAACAGGGTTTGACCCTGCCGGGAATGACAGTGGTATGTGGTGATTCACATACTGCCACGCACGGCGCATTCGGTGCGATTGCCATGGGTATTGGTACATCCGAGGTTGAGCATGTGTTGGCAACGCAGTGTCTGATCCAGAAGAAGCCCAAGAGTATGCGTATTTCCGTAGAGGGCGAGTTGCCGACGGGAATTACCGGTAAAGATGTGGTGCTCTATATTATTGGCCAGATCGGTACAGCCGGTGGTACGGGTTACGCGATTGAATTTGCCGGTTCTGCGATTCGTTCACTCTCCATGGAGGGGCGTATGAGTGTCTGCAACATGGCGATTGAAGCGGGAGCACGTTGCGGAATGGTAGCCGTGGATGACGTTACCATTGATTATACCAGAGGCAGGCCTTTCACTCCGGCTGGCGAACAGTGGGATATGGCTGAGGCTGCGTGGCGTGAACTCTATTCAGATGATGATGCCGAGTTTGATCATGAACTAGTATTGAATGCGGCCGATATTGCACCTCAGGTATCCTGGGGCACGAGCCCTGAGATGGTCTTGCCGGTAACGGCATCAGTGCCAAATCTTAACAATGCCAGAGACGCTGTTCAGAAGGCGGGCTGGGAACGGGCATTTGAGTATATGGGGCTGGAGGCAGGCACCGCCATTGAGGATATCAAGGTTGATATTATCTTCATCGGCTCCTGCACCAATGGCCGGATTGAGGATTTTCGTGAAGCAGCGAAAGTGGCAGCTGGATATAAGATGGCCTCCACAGTTAAACAGGCGCTGATTGTGCCGGGCTCAGGTCTGGTGAAAAAGCAGGTGGAAGCCGAAGGGCTGGATAAAATTTTTGTAGAAGCCGGTTTTGAATGGCGGGAGCCGGGCTGTTCCATGTGTCTGGCGATGAATGCCGATCGACTTGAGCCGGGTGAACGCTGCGCATCAACCAGTAACCGTAATTTTGAAGGGCGTCAGGGTGCAGGTGGTAGAACACATCTGGTGAGTCCTGCGATGGCGGCAGCGGCAGCAATCAAAGGGCATTTTGTTGATATCCGTAATTGGGAATTCAAGGGCGAGTAGGAGAGAGAGATGCAGGCATTTACAACTTTAAAAGGCTTGGTAGCACCATTGGATCGTGCCAACATTGATACTGATGCGATTATTCCGAAGCAGTTCCTGAAGAGTATAAAAAGAACCGGTTACGGCCCGTTCCTGTTTGATGAGTGGCGTTATGAAGATGTGGGACAGCCGGAGATGGATTGCACCAACAGGCCGCGTCGTTCGGAGTTTATTTTGAATCAGCCGCGTTATCAGGGTGCCAGCGTACTTTTGACTCGCGAGAATTTCGGCTGTGGTTCATCACGAGAGCATGCGCCATGGGCACTGCTAGGCGATGGCTTTCGTTGCATTATTGCACCGAGTTTTGCGGACATCTTTTATAACAACTGCTTTAAGAATGGTATTCTTCCTATTGTCCTGGATGATTCGATGATGGATATATTGTTCTCTGAATGTGTCGAAAGTGAAGGGTATTCACTGGATGTGGATCTGGAAGCCCAGACAGTATCAACACCATCGGGTCAGAGCTTCTCTTTTGAGGTGGATGCTTTCCGCAAGCACTGTCTGTTTAATGGTCTGGATGATATTGACCTGACACTGCAGGAGTCTGATTCAATCCGGAATTATGAAGAGAAACGTAAGACAGAAGCACCCTGGCTGTTTTAATAGTTGGGCAGAAAAGTGACCGATATAGCATATTCATGCGAGTTACGATCACTTTTCTGAATGTTAGAGTTCCGCTCCTCTAGGTGGGATTGAGAGGAGCGTGAAGCCAATGGCTACGCGCTTGAGATGAAGAGGCGGTTTATGTGCAAACATAGCCGCCTCTTTTTTTGTGGTTTGGATTTTTCTTAACGTAAATTTTATGTGGCGGGGCGTATTGTTTGCGCTTGGCGATGTATTGTTTCAACTGCAAGCTATGGTTCTCTATATATATGGAGATATTGTGATAAATATTACGCTGGTAGATGCCTCTGCTTTATTAGAATGGGCACTGAATTTATAAGTTATCGAAAAGTTTGCCTGAATATGAAGTGACAGGCTTTTCATGCAAAAATTGGATGTAGTAAAATTGCGTTGGTTTCGACTGACTGTTCAGGAGGATTTGAAAATGATTAAAAAGGTATCTATTGGAGTGGTTTCAGTCGCCGTACTACTGGCAGGCTGTGCAACTACGCCGGATGATCCAAACCGGCACACCAAAGAAAAAGCGATGGCTGGTGCTGCAATCGGTGCGATTGCAGGGGCCTTTATCGGGCATGGGCAGGATCGTTCAGGCGGCGCTTTGCGCGGTGCATTGGTTGGAGCAGCCGCAGGTGGTGCTTTGGGTGCTGGCGTAGGTGTTTATATGGACAGACAGCAAGCTGAATTTGAACGGGAATTGGCAGCTGAACGAAATGCTCACCAGATTGAGGTAGAGCGTCTCGAGAACGAAAATCTGAAGATCACCATGAACAGCGAAGTCTCATTTGATTTTAACTCTGCAGCCATTAAGCCTGCCTTTACAAATACGCTGGATAAGGTGAACGGTATTGTTTCACGCTATTCAAGAACAAGTGTTCGCGTCATTGGCCATACCGATAGTGTCGGCTCAGCTGCTTACAATCAGCGATTGTCTGAAGATCGGGCCAAGTCTGTCGCGTGGTATATGGAAGATGGTGGCGTAGCGCCTCAGAGAGTAAGTACTGATGGTCGTGGCGAAGTTCAGCCGCGTGCAACTAACGAAACTGAAGCAGGCCGTCAGCTCAATCGCCGGGTGGAGTTATTGATTATTCCGAATGCAGATATTCAGTAACCGAGTTTTTGCCCAATAAATAAAAAGGCGGCCATTTGGCCGCCTTTTTATTATTCCCCTTATCTGGCTGGGTTAGAACTTATAGGATGCATTAACTGCAAAACTTGTAAGTTTTACCGCTGTGAAGCCAGAGGCATCTGTTTCAGTCTTTGGATTGTACACAACATATTCCAGACCGATACCGATCTTATTGGAAATGTCATATTTTAAACCGGCACCA
>JBEQLD010000092.1:0-7021 GCA_040326115.1 Mariprofundaceae bacterium
GCAGACGTTCGTGATGCTTATGCAACTATGGATAAGTCAGCTCGCTCTACCAAGATTGAAGCGCTTCGCACTGCTGCACAGGAAAAACTTGCAGGTACAGAAGATGCACCGGGTGAGTTCTCCTCTAATGACGTTACTTCCGCTGTAAAGAACCTGGAAAAGAGTGTCGTTCGTCGTTCCATCATTGATGGCAACCCGCGTATTGATGGTCGTTCGACCACTGATGTTCGTGCCATTGATTGTCAGGTTGGCGTACTGCCACGCACCCATGGTTCTGCCCTTTTCACCCGTGGTGAAACCCAGGCACTGGTAACGATTACATTGGGTACTGAATCTGACATGCAGATGACTGAGTCTCTGGAAGGCGTTAAGAAGCAGCGTTTCATGCTGCATTATAACTTCCCGCCATACTCTGTAGGTGAAGCACGTCGCTTCGGCCCTCCGGGTCGTCGTGAAATCGGACATGGTCGTCTGGCTAAACGTGGTATTGAAGCTGTGCTGCCAACCATGGAAGATTTCGGTTATGCGATTCGTTCTGTTTCCGAGATTACCGAGTCTAATGGTTCTTCTTCTATGGCCTCTGTTTGTGGTTCTTCACTGGCATTGATGGATGCAGGCGTTCCTGTGAAAGCAGCGGTTGCCGGTATTGCCATGGGTCTGATTCTTGAGTCTGACGGCCATGCGGTTCTTTCCGATATTCTGGGTGATGAAGATCATCTGGGCGATATGGATTTCAAGGTTGCCGGTACTGCTGCCGGTGTAACTACGCTGCAGCTGGATATCAAGATCGCCGGTTTGACCCGCGAGATCATGAAGGAAGCTCTGGCTCAGGCCAATGCAGGCCGTCTACATATTCTTGGCGAAATGGCCAAGTGCATGACCGAAGCTCGTCCTGATGTGGCTGACCATGCACCACGTATGTTCACTATGAAGGTTAAGCAGGACAAGATCCGCGAAGTGATCGGTGCCGGTGGTAAAGTGATTCGTGGTATCTGTGAAGATACAGGCGCCAAGGTTGATATCGCTGATGACGGTACGATCACTATCTTCGCTGTAACCGGTGAAGCGGGTGAAGCTGCGAAGAAGATGATTGAAGATATCGTAGCTGAAGTTGAAGTGGGCCGTATCTACGAAGGTAAGGTTGTTAAGATCATGGACTTCGGCGCGTTTGTACGTGTTGTAGGCCAGACTGATGGTCTTGTTCATATCTCACAGATCTCTCAGGAGCGTGTTGAGAAGGTGAGCGATGTGCTTGAAGAAGGGCAGGTTGTTCGCGTGAAGGTTCTTGAAGTTGATCGTAGCGGCAAGATTCGTCTATCCATGAAAGCACTTCTTGAAGAAGAAGCCTGAGGGTTAATTAATTCGCAATAGGGTTTTAATCCTGAATTGATAAAAGTAGAAAAGAGGCGGGGAAACCCGCCTCTTTTTGTTTTAGAGTCTGAAACCGAATGTTAATAAGTAAGGTGGTAGCAAGTGACTTCTCCTTTTGTTGAAGAGACACAGATTCCGAATGGCCCGTTGGTGGTCAGTCATCATATGCCGGATGCGCAGAGCGTAGCGATCGGTTTTTTTGTGGATGTTGGCAGCCGTGATGAGGATGAAGAAGAGGCCGGGATTGCGCATGCGCTTGAGCACATGCTATTTAAGGGAACTAAGAGTTTAGATGTCCATGCCCTGAGTGAGAATCTGGACCAGCTTGGCGGTCATGCCAATGCATTCACCTCACGGGAACGAACCTGCTTCCATATTCATGTTCTGCATGAAGACTGGCAGGAGGCTGTTGGGCTTCTATCTGAAATGCTGTTGCATCCTGCGCTGCCTGAAGAGGAGTGGCTCAGGGAGCGTGAAGTGATCTTCTCCGAGATGGCCATGGTTGAGGATGCACCCGATGAGTGGGTGTATGATCAACATATGCAGGCACTCTTTTCTGGACAGAGAATCGGACGACCTGTTCTGGGTACAAAAGAGGCACTGAAATCTTTGACCCATCGCGATCTGAGAGCTTATCTGGAAGAGCATTACAGGCCGCCGCATCTGCTCATTTCAGCGGCAGGCCGGGTGGATCATCAGGCATTGGTGGATCTGCTTTCCAAGCTTCCATGGACTCCGGCCGGTGAAAGAAAAGTCAGAGAAAAACCGGTCATGAAACCGGGTATTCAATGGTTACCCCGTAACTTTGAGCAGGCTCAGTTGGTTGTAACCTATCCCGGTATTGTGGTCGCATCGGAAGAGAGGCCTGTTGCATGGCTGGCCAACCAGATGCTGGGCGGAAGCATGAGTTCCCATCTGTTTCGAGAGGTTAGAGAGAAACGGGGTTTGGCGTATGGTATTGGCTCACATCTCTCAACATTGAGTGATACAGGTGTATGGAGCGTTAGTTGCGGGACCGATCCGGCTCTGTTGCCTGAGTGCCTGACTGTGATTAAAGATACCTTGAATCAGTTTGCTTCCGGGATCAGTGAAGATGCTTTAAGCAGGGCAAAACGTCAGTTGGAGGTTCAGTTCCGAATGGGAATGGACTCTGTTGAGGGTCATATGCTTTATCTTGGCGGACGCCTTGATGAAAAAGAGCTGGTACCACACAGCGAGTGGGTGAAACGGGTTTCAGCAGTTCATATCGATGATATACGTACATGGGCAGAGAAACGGCTTTCTGCGAAACCGATGTGGAGCTTTAGTGCTCCTGAGCCTGCACTACAGTCTATTAAGAAGTTGATGTAGGCTCTGCCCATGTTTAAGGCGATTCGTGAAGATATACGCACGGCATTTGATCGTGATCCGGCTGCAAGATCCACCTGGGAGGTTATTACCTGCTACCCGGGCCTGCATGCTATCTGGATGTATCGTCTGGCCCATTGGTTCTGGGGGCATCATCTGCGCCTGATTGGCAGGCTTGTCTCTCATATTACACGCTGGTTAACCGGAATTGAAATTCACCCGGGTGCAACCATTGGCCGTCGTTTCTTTATTGACCATGGTATGGGTGTTGTCATTGGAGAGACCACTGAAATCGCTGATGATGTGACGCTCTATCATGGCGTTACTCTGGGCGGTACCACATGGCAGCATGAGAAGCGTCATCCAACGCTGGAGAGTGGCGTGATTGTTGGTACAGGTGCCAAGGTGCTCGGCCCTATTACGATTGGTGAACAGAGCCGCATCGGTGCAAATTCTGTGGTGTTAAAAGATGTCCCGGCCCATTCAACGGTGATTGGCATTCCCGGCACAGTGGTTGGAACGACCGACTCTCTTATCGAAGATGGCAAAATCAATCTTGATCACCATCTGATGCCGAACCCGGTGGCTGAGGCGATCAAGCATGTTCTGCAGCTTGTGGATGATCTGAATGAGCGGGTAGAACGATTGCATCCTGAAATGGATAAGAAACCTTCCAAAGAAGATCAGAAAATTGCAGATGACATGAAAAAGGAGCATGAAAAACTTGAACGTTTCCTTGGCGGCGGTGGTATTTAACCCCGCTCTATAATACTTGACTATTATAGTAAGGTATATAATATCCCGCTTTGTAATATGGGTACTATCTATAACAAAGAGGTGTTTCATGCGCTTAACCAGTAAAGGTCGCTATGCAGTTTCAGCTATGGTGGATCTGGTCAAAAATTCTGATTCAGGGCCGGTCACGCTTGCATCAATTTCTGAACGACAGTTTATTTCACTCTCATACCTTGAGCAGCTGTTCAGGCGCCTGCGTGAAGAGGGCCTGGTAACATCCGTTCGAGGGCCGGGCGGCGGTTACAGACTGGCAAAGGCGGCCAATGAGATTGTAATTTCAGATGTGATTACGGCTGTGAATGAATCGATTCGGACGACCTTGTGCGAAGATGCCGACCGTGGTTGTCATCAGGGAAGTCGTTGTGATACACATCAGCTGTGGAATGCATTGGGTAGATACATCTACCGTTTTCTGGACTCGGTTACCCTGCAGGATGTTTGTGATAAAAATATCTTTCTAGATAGCATTGACCTTGCTCCGATAGAAAATTATCTGTCGGAACCTGAGCCTATCGTCATGGAAGGAGCCAGTGCAGCGCTATCTTGATTATAATGCAACATGCCCCGTTCTTGATGAGTCCATTCAAACCTTAGTAGAAGTATCAAAAAATGCTTTGGGAAATCCGTCCAGCCTGCATTGGGCCGGGCGTTCATCCCGTAAGATTCTGGATGATGCCAGAGACGAGCTGGCGAAATATCTTCATGTTGAATCCGGTTCTGTTGTGTTCACTTCCGGTGGTACGGAAGCCAATAACATGGCCATCCATGGCTGGTTGTCTTCGCAGGAACCCGGAAAAATTGTTGTCTCCTCCATTGAGCACCCCTCGGTATTGGCCCCGCTGAAAAGCTGGTCTGAAAAGGCCGGTTGGGAGGTGGTTTACGTGCGCCCGGAGAAGAGTGGCGTGGTTGATGTTGATAAATTCTGTTCACATATTGATGCCAATACCCGTCTTGTCTGCCTGATGATGGCCAACAACGAGACAGGTGCAGTGCAGCCTGTTTCGGAGATTGCCGAATATTGCCGTGAGTCGGGTGTAGCCCTGCTGGTGGACGCCGTGCAGGCACTGGGAAAATTACCACTGGATCTGGGTGGTCTCGATGTCGATTTCGTCTCTCTTTCAGCCCATAAAATTGGTGGCCCAAAGGGCGTGGGCGCTCTTGTAATCAAACGTGGACGCAAGCTGGATCTGTTTCTCCAAGGGGGCGGACAGGAGCGTAAGCGTCGTTCCGGTACCGAGAATGTTCCGGGCGTGGCAGGTTTTGCTTCGGCTTTGGGCGTGCTTGATTTCAGTGCCTGTAAGCGTGTGCGGGATGGTTTTGAATCATCACTTCAGGCTGCTCTATCTGATGTTGTTATTTATGCCTGTGAGGGAGCGCGTGTAGACAATACTTCGATGTTTTCGTTGCCGGGTCTTGATGGAGAAACACTGTTAATGCAACTCGATCTGGCCGGTTTTGCTGTGGCATCGGGTTCAGCCTGTTCATCGGGCAAGCGTGATGCTTCGCATGTGCTGTTGGCCATGGGAGTTTCAAATCAGCAGGCCCGAAGCAGTCTGCGGGTCAGTTTCGGCCCTGGGCACACTGCAGAAGATGCCGATGCACTGGTAGATGCACTGGTAAATGTTCGTAAGCGTTTGAAAGCGATGGCAGGGGGTGGTTGATTGTTAGTGAAAAGTAACGAAAACCCTGTCAGACCTGATATTGAATTGACCGAAGCTGCGTGCGAAAGGGTTCGCAGCGTGTTGCAAAAAGAGAACAAGAGTGCACTTAGAATCAGCCTGAGTGAGGCTGGCTGTTCTGGTTTGGAGTATGTGCTCGATTATGCCGATTCATCCCTGGAAAATGATCTGGTTGCAGAGTTTGAAGGATTTCAGCTTTTTGTAGATGCCGCTTCATATGAGCAGGCATTGACCGGTCTGAAAATTGATTTTCAGCAGGATATGCTCTCCTCCGCCTTTGTGTTTCATAACCCGAACAAGAAGGGTGAATGCGGCTGTGGAATATCATTCACTGTTTAAAACCGGCTTCAACTCCACAATATATTTTCTCTAGAGATGATCTGTTTTGCTATCGCTTTGGGTGATTGCATTGTAACGTTGAAGGCATCTTTAAATAGACTTTCAAGGGGTGATAACCATGTCCTATCTTCTACTATCCATATCAGGTCATGATCGGGCGGGTATTGTGCGTGATGTTGCCGAAGCACTGCTGCATCTTAATGCCAATATTGAAGACTCATCCATGACCGCTCTGCGTGGTCGTTTCACGATGATGTTGATCATCAAACTTTCGGAAGATACAGCCCTGGGCGAGTTAAAAGCGGCGCTGGCAGAGTTGGAACAGCGCACAGGCCTTACCGTTCAATCTCAACCAATCAGTGCGGATGAAGCTTCCAGAGTTCCACAGGAGCCTGATTGTGTGATCACAGTCAGTGGGGCAGACAGGGCGGGAATTGTCCATGCAGTGACTGAGGTGCTGGCAGCCAATGAAGCGTCTATTGTGGATGTCTCTACACGCTCCAGGGAAACTGAGAGTGGCAGTGTTTACATGATGGCACTTGAAGTTGCCTCCGGTGGAAAGGGAGAATCATTGCGTGCTCCTTTGAAAGCTGTGGCAGAAGAGCTTGATGTGGATGTTGAGGTTCATGAGCTTGAAGAAGCTGTAATTTAAAGCATTTACAGGCTGATTAGATGCGCTCCATAATAACTCAGCCAGATCCCCGGTTGCGTGAAAAATCTAATGTTGTGAAATCATTTGATTCATCCTTGAATTCACTTTGTGAAGAGCTTGAGGCCGCGATGCTGGCCGGGCCAGGCGGTGTTGGTATTGCTGCACCTCAAATCGGAGAGCTACAACGCGTTGTGATTGTAGATTGCACACGCTCAATGCGGCCATGCAAAAATCATGGCATGTTACATATGGTGAATCCTGAAGTGGTTGAAACGTCCGGCAGCGTGCTGGGCCGTGAAGGTTGTCTTTCAGTGCCGGATTGGGTGGGTATTGTGCCTCGGGCAAAAAGGATTCAGGTACGTTATCAGGATCCGGATGGAGTGATTCAGCTTGTTGAAAGCAAAGGTTTTGAAGCCCGGGTAATCCAGCATGAGATAGACCATCTTGATGGCACCCTTTTCATTGATCGTGTGGTATCGACCAACGATCTGGTACGGCGGCTTCAGGCGGGGTCCTGACTCTTTTTGGACTCTCCAAGGCGGGTCACCATCTGCATGATTTTTGTTCGTTGTTTCTGGGCGTGTTTGAGCAGTTTTTCTTTGAACGGAGGGTAGGCTTCAACAACATTTGTAAAGCTGGAGAGTGGAATATGAGCCATAAGCACATCTGTAGCAGCGACAATATCCGTAGGGCAGGTGGCCTTTCGCAGAGCTGAAGTATCCCCTACCAGCTCACTGACCTTGTATTGTCCCAGTCTCACATATTCATCTTTACTGTTGCGCATCATAAAGCTTGCTTCACCCCAGATCAGCATATCAACGGCATCCATCTCCTCTCC
>JBEQLD010000093.1:0-6997 GCA_040326115.1 Mariprofundaceae bacterium
CCTGATACTTGTAGTGATTGGAGAATCCGGCGTGATGAACGCCCAGCGTACGTACGAAGTGGCGCTGAATACCGTTGACCAGGCCTTCGCTTGATGTGCTTAGTGCCGGCGCATCCTGAATATCGTATTTTGTTGAAGCATGTTCAGTCATGACCAGTCCTGTGTAAACGGCTAATGAATTAGATATTAATTAGGTCGCACGTATGATTTTGATAGTTTTTGAAGGCGCGCATTCTGTCCAAGCACTCCTCTCAAGTCAATCTGGTTGGGCACTTCAGACAGGGCGCCAAACAGCCGGGAAAAGAATCGGAGTCAGCCTTGAATCATGGCTTTTTTCAGCCCTTTATCAGCAGGCTTCTTACCCAGCCACACCTCCAGCAGTGCGCGTTGGAAATCAGCTCCTGTAATCTCCCCTGCCTTCTCTCCTTTTAGTGTAACAACCGTATTACCATTTTCCAGAAAATCGAAGACAAACAGGTCACCTCTGTGAGCCGTTATAAACATCACATTAAACTGATCAAGTCGATCTTTCAGTGCTTCCATCAATGCTTTTGACTGATTTTTTTCAAAGCCTTCAATCCAGCCATCCACCAGTTTCTCGCTACTCACCTCATCATAAAGAAAGGACATGGTGATCCGTTTCGGGCCATTCGCAGCCACAGCCTGCTTTGCAGATGTTGCGCGTTCCTGGAGATAGAGCGCTCCCACATAGATATCGAAAAAGAATTTTGTACGCACACCAGCGCCATTGAGTGCAATATTTTGACCACCTACATTGGCCACATCAGGTATAGATACACCCTCTACTTCCACTGCATCTGCCGGAGCAGAGAGTGACACCAACAACAACATGCCCAAACCCATCATAAATCCATGTTTCATATCACACCTTCCTCATTAAAAGCCGACTGACATTAAACTATAGCAGACCCAATAAAAAAATGGGCCATGCTTTCGCACAGCCCATTAAGTTATAATGCTTACTGGAGAAAACTTACAGCTTACCCATTTTCGGCAGATCACCTACCAGTGGTGCCACATAATCAAGCCATGCCTGTGTCACATCATTACCAGCGTCATTGATATACTCATCTATCATCTCGGTCGCTTCACGGGCCACAGTTGATAGCGGTGTAATGAAACATTCACTGCTGTATGGATCGTTTGAAAGCCTGCGGATCGCTACTGATCCGGGCTCAGCCTCGGCTACGGCATGATTCACACCAAACTCACCCACCATGCGAGCTTCTTTTGAATCAATTTCCGAAACAACGCTTGGAAAACTGCGCTGGAGATAGCCGAAGGTATCGGCCCGTACACGTACAGATTCACCGGCATATGCCTCTTTCACCTTGCCGGAAAGAAAATCACCCAGTGCACCACTGCCTGAAAGCTGCAGATTGCCATGAGAATCACGCTCACCCGTGGTCATCACAGGATCGCCGTTTGCATCGGTAATGCCTTCGGACACCGCCACCACGCAGCGGCCATATTTACCAACCATTATTTTTACATCTTTCTGAAACTGCGCCACATCAAAGGTACGTTCCGGCACATAGATCAGATGCGGACCGTCTCCTTCATCCTGTCTGGCCAGTGCCGATGCGGCGGTCAAAAATCCTGCATCACGACCCATCACCACATTGATCTTGATACCCGCCAATGCAGCGTTGTCACGATCATCGCCCATGAAGGCCAAGGCTACGAATCTAGCCGCAGATGCATAACCCGGGCAGTGATCGGTGACTCTCAGATCATTATCAATGGTCTTGGGAATATGGATGGTACAGAAGTCGTAATTGGCCTCTTTGGCCATCTCGGCAATGATATGCGCCGTTTCAGCAGAATCATTACCGCCAATATAGAAAAAGTAGCGAACATCATTTTTACGGAAGACATCAAACACTTTTTCGCACTCGGCCTTGCCGGGCTTCAGACGAACCGAGCCCAATCCTGCAGCCGGAGTAGCAGCCACATCTTCAAGCTGCTCAACGCTCTGCGTGGTCAGATCAATAAAGTTTTCATCCATAATGCCCTGAATGCCGTGTCTGGCACCCAATATCCCGGTAATCGCATCCTGCTGGCGTGCCGCCAAAACCGCGCCTACCAGTGACTGATTAATCACTGCCGTTGGTCCGCCTGATTGTCCGATTACCATTTTGCCTTTAAGCATGCCTGCCTCCCATGTAGTTTTGGCCATTCGAATCACGAATGTGATCGAGGGCGTGCATCATAACAGACCCTCTCAGGCATTCCAGAATTTAGATATTATATATAAGGAGAGTCGTTTGACCCTCGATACTACGTTTTCGGATAACATCTCTTCACTGCTGAAAAAGGCAGGCGAGACCATCATCATGCCCGCTTTCCTTCAGCAGGCTTGCAAAAAGGATATCAAGGAAGATGGCTCGGTAGTAACCGAGACCGACCTGACATGTCAGCATTTTTTACAAACCGAACTGCAGACACTCTATCCTGACGTGGCCTTTCTTGGAGAGGAGATGAGCAGCGATGAACAACTCGCCTGCCTGAACAATGGCGGACGCTTCTGGTGCGTGGATCCTCTCGATGGCACCAGCAACTTCACCATTCCTTTTCCACACTTTGCCTCCTCCCTCGCCCTCATTGAAGATGGCAGGCCGGTTTTCGCATGTATTCATGACCCGATTCTCGATGAAACATTCACAGCTATAAAAGATGGCGGTGCATTCCTGAACAACGCCCCCATCAAAGCATCCACCCAGAGTGAGCTGACTCAAGGTGTCGGGTTCATTGATTTTAAAAGACTTGATCAAAGCACCGCAGCCCTGTTCGCCACGAAAAAGATATTCCGTAGCCAGCGAAACATTGGTACCTGTGCACTGGAGTGGTCGTGGCTGGCGGCTGGTCGTGCCCATTTCATCATTCATGGCGGTGAAAAAATCTGGGACTACTCGGCAGGATCGCTTCTTGCACAAGAGGCTGGAGCAGTTGTATCTGATTTTGAAAACAGAGATCCATTCCATACCAGCCAGCTAAGCAGCTCGATTCTGGCAACAGCCAACAGTGAACTTCACCGGCAGCTTCTTCAGCAATTAACAGCGAGCTGATTTCTACTATTTTTCAAAAAGCTTCTAATACCAAGCATATTCGCAGGGTCGCTTTTTACAGCATAATCAGCTAAAGTGCGCAGCCCTGAATAGCTGATGACGCAAGAAAATAGCTGTTTTATTTCTAAAAAAATAATCCTGGGAGGGATATGCATGTCAACCGTAGCTGATCTAAAAATTGACCTTGTTGAAGTCTGTGAGGCCGCCGCACGCGCCTGCGCACCATTTGTTGGTTCCGGGCAAAAAGATGAAGGTGATGGTCTGGCTGTAGATGCCATGCGTGAGCGCATTAACACGGTGAAGATGAAAGGTGTTGTGGTGATCGGTGAAGGTGCCAAGGACGAAGCTCCGGCCCTTTATGATGATGAACCTGTCGGTACAGGTGAAGGCATCGGTGTTGATATCGCTGTTGATCCGATTGAAGGCACTAACCTTTTCGCAAAAGATATGCCGGGCTCGATTGTAACATTGGCTGCGGCACCTGCAGACACAATGTACCGCCCCGGATCATGTTTCTACATGGACAAACAGGTCTATCCAAAAGCTGCACGTGGACAAATTGATGCAGAGGCACCTGTAGCAGAGCGCCTGAACCAGCTTGCCAAAGCACTGGGTAAAGATATCAGAGAGATTCGGGTGTTTGTTTTGGACAAACCGCGTCATCAGGAAATGATTAAAGAAATTTACGCTTGCGGTGCCAAGGTTCGGCTTGCCACTGACGGAGATGTGAACGGTGCCATTCAGGCTGTTCTGAATATGGGATCTGATGCTCTGTTCGGCATTGGCGGCACACCGGAAGGAATTGTAACCGCATGTGCAGCACGTGCTATGGGCGCTGAGATGTTTGGACGCATGGCGCCGCAGAAAGATTTTGAGGTCAAGCTTTGTGAAGAAGAGGGCATTGATACCAAGCGTATCATTACACGTGATGAGCTGGTGACCTCTGATGACTGCATGTTTGTTGCTACTGGCCTAACAAGTGGCGCTTATGTTCACCACGTCAAAGTTGGCACCGATGCAGATGGCCGTTACATGACGACTGACACTGTCGTACTTTCCGGTTCAGTTGGAAACATCCGCCGCGTACAGACCACACTTCATATTTAAGTCTGGTTGGTAAGCACATCCATAAGCTTAGCTTATGGAAAAGATAATGAGTATTGATTAGATATTATACATCTTGCCGATAGTGTTCGGTATCTTTTCAAAAATTTTAGTTTTTATTAAAAGTTATTAAAAAGAAATACAAATAGCATATTAAGAGGAAGTATATGAGCAACTCAGACCGTAGACATTTAGCAAATGCCGTTCGCGCACTGGCGATGGATAGTGTTCAAAAAGCAAATTCCGGGCATCCGGGCGCACCAATGGGCATGGCGGATATCGCTGAAGTCCTCTGGAACGACTATATGCAGCATAATCCGAACAACCCTAAATGGGCTGATCGCGATCGCTTCATCCTTTCAAATGGTCACGGCTCTATGCTGATCTACTCTCTACTTCACCTGACTGGATACGACCTCGGAATGGATGATCTTAAACAGTTCCGTCAGCTTCACTCCCGCACACCGGGCCATCCTGAGTATGGCTACGCACCGGGCGTTGAGACTACAACTGGTCCTTTGGGTCAGGGCATCACCAACGGTGTTGGTATGGCTCTAGCTGAAAAGACTCTGGCTGCACAGTTCAACAAGCCGGGTCATGAAATCGTTGACCACAACACTTACGTATTCCTTGGTGATGGCTGCCTGATGGAAGGTATCTCACACGAAGCATGTTCACTGGCCGGCACACTGGGCCTTGGCAAGCTGATCGCTTTCTGGGATGACAACGGCATCTCTATTGATGGTGAAGTTGAAGGCTGGTTCACTGATGATACTCCGGCTCGTTTCGAAGCATATGGCTGGCAGGTTATCCGCAATGTAGATGGCCATGATGCTGAAGAGATCAAAGAGGCTATCGAAACTGCAAAAGCTGAAACCGGCAAACCAACCATGGTATGCTGCAAGACTGTTATCGGTTTCGGTTCTCCGAATATGGCTGGCACACATGACTGTCATGGTGCTGCTCTGGGTGATGAAGAGATCGCACTGGTTCGTAAAGAACTTGGTTGGGACTCTGCACCATTTGAAATTCCTGCAGACGTATATGCGGGTTGGGACAACAAAGACGCTGGCGCTACTGCAGAAAATGATTGGGACACACGTTTTGCTGCATACGCAGCTGAGTTCCCTACTGAAGCAGCAGAGTACACACGTCGTATCAACCACGAACTGTCTGCAGATTGGGATGCTGGTGCTGATGCGTTCATCGCTGAAGTGGCTGCGAAGGGTGATACTATTGCATCACGTAAAGCTTCACAGAATGCAATTGAAGCTCTGGCTAAGATCACGCCTGAATTCCTGGGCGGCTCTGCTGACCTTGCAGGTTCAAACCTGACACTTTGGTCTGGCGCTAAACCAGTGATCAAAGATCCTGCGGGTAACTACGTCAACTACGGCGTACGTGAATTCGGCATGGCTGCGATGATTAACGGTATTTCTCTGCACGGTGGCTTTGTTGCTTACGGTGCAACCTTCCTGATGTTCTCGGAATATGCACGTAACGCACTGCGTATGGCTGCACTGATGAAAGTCGGCCACATCGAAGTATTTACTCATGACTCTATCGGTCTGGGCGAAGATGGCCCTACCCATCAGCCTGTTGAGCAGACTGCAACACTACGCATGATCCCTAACATGGATGTATGGCGTCCTTGTGATGCTGTTGAATCATCTGTGGCATGGAAAGTAGCAATCAAAAATCAGACTGGTCCGACCTCACTGATCTTCTCACGTCAGAACCTTCCACATCAGGATCGTAATGCTGCGCAGATCAAAGATATCGAACGTGGTGGATACATTCTAAAAGATTCAAACGGCACACCGGATGCAATTATCATTGCAACAGGTTCTGAAGTCTCTCTGGCTATGGAAGCTGCTGAAGCATCAGATAAGAACGTTCGTGTTGTCTCTATGCCATCAACCAATGCATTTGATAACCAGGATGCGGCATACAAAGAGTCTGTACTGCCAGCATCTGTCACTGCACGTGTTGCAGTTGAAGCCGGTGTCACAGGTTTCTGGGGCAAATATGTTGGTCTGAACGGCAGAGTGATCGGTATCGATACCTTTGGCGAATCAGCACCAGCTGGTGAACTATTCAAAATGTTCGGCATCACAACTGACGCAGTTGTAGCAGCCGTAAACGAAGTAGCTTAATTAAATAATAACTAGGAGAGGAAATAAGTATGTCGATTAAAATTGGTATTAATGGTTTTGGCCGTATTGGCCGCATGGTGTTCCGCGCAATCGCAAAGGACTTCAAAGATATGGAAGTTGTAGGTATTAACGACCTGCTGGACGTTGATTACCTTGAGTACATGCTGAAATATGACTCAGTACACGGTCGCTTTGACGGCGATGTTTCCATCGACGGCAACAACCTTGTAGTTGATGGCAAGACCATCCGTCTGACTGCAGAGCGTAACCCTGCTGACCTGAAATGGGACGAAGTTGGCGCAGACATCGTAATCGATTGCACAGGCTTCTTCCTGACTACTGAATCTTGCCAGGCTCACATCGATGCCGGTGCCAAGAAAGTAGTTCAGTCAGCTCCTGCTAAAGATTCCGAAACCCCAATGTTCGTTTATGGTGTTAACCATAATGAATATGCTGGTCAGGCAATCGTTTCTGCTGCCTCTTGCACCACCAACTGCCTGGCTCCAATGGCTAAGGTTATCAACGACAACTTCGGTATCAAACGTGGCCTGATGACTACTGTTCATGCTGCAACTGCTACTCAGAAGACTGTTGATGGTCCTTCTAATAAAGACTGGCGCGGTGGCCGTGGTATCCTGGAAAACATCA
>JBEQLD010000094.1:0-6951 GCA_040326115.1 Mariprofundaceae bacterium
CCACTGTTCTCCGGCAGCCAGTGCCAGCATCAGTACCACGATTGGCAGAGCAATAGCCAGAGCATATTTATACCAATTGTCAGATCGCATGAGTCACAACCAGAAGCAGGAGCATACCAACTTCACACACTTCGATGCCTGCACCCAGGCAATCACCGTTCACACCACCAATTTTTTTCTGAAGGAAGAGATACCAGACCCACAATAGAACAGGTGCGATCAGTAATAGCCATGAGCCTGATGCAAAAAAGATCGTCATGAAAACAAGAGCAACGCCCCACCAGACAGCCTGCTTCTGCGAGGCATCTTCCACCCACGCTTTTGCCGAACCATCGGTTAGTGATGGCAGCGAGAGTGCCCACCAGGATGCTCCAAGCCGAGCCCAGGCTGGAATCAGAATAAGTAACCATAATTCATCAAGACCGATCAGGAGCTTCAACAGGATTAGTTTAGAAACAACCAGCAACAGCAGGCTCATCACACCAAAACTGCCGATGTGCGAATCCTTCAACACCTCGACAAATCTTGATCTATCCCCGTGGGCGGCACCCATGGCATCAGCGAGATCAGCAAGACCATCGACATGTAGAAACCCTGTAATACCAACCCAGACAATGACGCCCAACAGTGCGCCCAGCCAGGCATCAACAAACGAGCCCGAAAGCGCTGCCATCCAGACAAAGAGACCAACCAGTGCTCCAATCACCGGGAGCCAGAAAAGTGCCCTGCCATGATCCTCCTGCTGTGAAGCAGGTGTCGGCAATATCGTCAGCCAGCGAATAGCGGCTATCAACCCTTTCACGAGGGCTCCCTGTTCATAAACAGCAAGCGTGGCTGTTCACCTTCAAGCAGCGATACCCGCGTCCACGCAGCGTAGGGCAAGTGCAATCGCCAGATACTGGCGAGCGGCATGTTCAGCAGATGTGCCAACAGCACCCGAATCACCCCCCCATGAGCAACCAATAGCCGATGCTCTCCATCCGCACTGCTTAGCCATCCGTTCCAACCTTGAATAACCCGTGAGGAGAAATCATCAAAGCTCTCGCCTCCCAGCGGGCAGAAACCAATAGGCGTAGCCCAGAACTGTTTTAACAGCTCCCCATCAACTTCCTGAGACCCCTTACCTTCCCAATCTCCAAAATCCATCTCCCGCATCTCATGCAGGGTATCGAGTTGAGCACCGCAAGAGTCAGAGAGTGATTGTGCAAAAAGCCGGCAACGCTGCAGAGGTGATGTGGCAATGGATGAGAGCTGTACACCACTGAGTGCTTCTCCTACCGCGTTCATCTGGGCAAGCCCATCCGCAGAGAGAGGTACATCCGTACTGCCCCTGAATGCCCACTGAGCACCTTCAACTTCGCCATGGCGAAGCAGATCTATGACAACAGGTTCAGCCATCTTTATCGGTCACCCCGGCACTCTCAAATGTTGCCATATTGTTATGCAGGGCAATGGCACTGTTAAGAAGTGGAACTATTAACGCAGCACCCGAGCCTTCACCCAGACGCATTTCAAAATCTATCAGCGCCTTCATTCCCAAACTCTCCAGCGCCAGTGCATGGCCGGTCTCATGTGAGATATGACTGGCCAGCATCCACGAAGTCACTTCCGGTTCAATTACCTTTGCTGCCAGAGCTGCGGCTGATGCAATAAAGCCATCAATGACAACAGGAACGCCACTCTCTGCCGCCTGCAGATAGAACCCGGCCATGGCTGCAATTTCCAATCCGCCAAGTTCCCTGAGTAGATTCAAATCCGAGAGACCATCCACACGCGCCAATGCCTCTCTGACCACATGCGCTTTCAACTTTCGTCCATCCTCATCAACACCGGTTCCGGAACCCACAACCTGTTCAGGCTCTGCGCCGGTCAACTTGCAGATAATGCATGCCGAGGCGGTGGTATTACCGATCCCCATATCACCGGCAATCAACAGATTGGCTCCTTTTGCAATCGCCTCACCCGCCTCTTTTCGGCCTACATCAATTGCAGCAAGGCACTCCGCCTCACTCATCGCCGGTTCTGTTAACAGATTGGCAGTTCCTGCACGGACATTGGCATGCACAACGCCTTCAACCTCTGAGAGATCAGAAAGAACCCCGACGTTTACGATACTGATCGAAGCACCACACTGCTCTGCCAGTACATTGATCGCAGCACCACCCCGGGCAAAGTTTTTCACCATCTCCCCGGTTACCACGCTTGGATAGGCAGAGACTCCCTCATCAGTTACGCCATGGTCTCCTGCAAACACGGCTATATGGGGAATAAGTGAATCAGGCAAAACCTTGCCCTGTCTGGCTGCAAACCAGCAAGCCACATCTTCCAGCCTTCCCAAAGCGCCGCGTGGCTTGGTCAGGTTATCCTGATGCGCACGCGCCTTTTTCTCAATTCCCTCATCCACACTTGAAACAGTCACTTTGATTCTCCTTTCAGACAGAGGGGCAGGCCCGCTGCTACAAACTCTACCCGGTCAGCTACGGCTGCCACATTCTGATTCATGCGCCCCTGCGCATCACGAAACCTGCGGCCAAGTTCATTCTCAGGCACTAGCCCCATGCCCACTTCATTAGAGACCAGAATAACTTCGCCAGCAGATTTAGAGAGGACATCACAAAGCTCTGCTATCCCCTGTTCAACATCTCTATCGGCAAAAAGAAGATTGGAAAGCCAGAGTGTCAGACAATCCACAAAAATCAGCGCTCCTTTTCCTGATGCCTCATCAATGACTCGGGGGAGGTCTAGCTCCTCCTCAACAGTTTTCCACTCATCCTTTCGACGAAGTCGGTGCTTCTCAATTCGCTCCTGCCACTCGGAATCACCTTCAATTTTCGGGGCTGTTGCTATAAAGGTCACGGGCAGGCCGGACGCCTCTGCAAGCTTTTCTGCCCGCAGGCTTTTGCCACTTCGGGCCCCTCCAAGAATCAGTGTAACTGATGATTTCATGCCGCAGCCCTCCGATTCAACAGTGGTGCCAAAAGATCGGGGTTCAACTCCCGCTCCAGTGTGTCAGCAAGCAGATCAAGTGAGGCCATTGTGCGTTCCTGCTGATTTTTCCCATCACTGGCGGCAAAGCCCATTGCAGCAAGCCACTGTTTCCTAAACTCTCCCTGCTCAAACAGACCATGCAGATAACTCCCCCAGACCTGTCCATCGTCAGAGCGGGCTGAAAATGGAAATAGCGTTGCATCAACATCACTTTCGCCATGATGAATCTCATAGCCGGTCACGCGCGCACCCCCAAAGAGAGCTGATGACTCATCCACTTGCCGCAAAGTTTTTTCCGGCTGCATGGTTGTCGACAACGGTAGCCAGCCCAATGCCTTTGAATCTCCGCCTTCCACGCCACTATCCTGAATCTCTCTCCCAAGCATCTGCATACCGCCACAAAGACCAAGCAGTTTTCCGCCATAACGCAGATGCCGCTCCAGAGCAGGGATAAAACCATTGGATTGCAACCAATCAAGGTCAGATACCACATGTTTGGAACCGGGGAGAATGATCAGATCAGCAGGTTGCAATTCATCAACTGAACGAACAAAGCGCAGGTTCACTCCATGCTCTGATGCCAATGGATCAATATCATCATGATTCGACATACGCGGATAGGCAACCACTGCAATATTAAGTTGTGCGCTATCAGTGGAGGTGGTTAGCCCATGTCGATACGGCGCATCCTCTTCCGGCAGCTCCAGTGAGAGATAGGGAATCACCCCTGCAACCGGTCGGTCAGTTTTATGTTCAAGCCATTCCAGAGCATCATCGAGAAGAGCAAGATTGCCACGAAACCGATTGATCAGAAGAGCTTCTACCCGTCCTCGTTCAGAAGCGGAGAGAATATCCAGGCTCCCTTTCAAAGATGCAAACACGCCGCCACAATCAATATCGCCCACCAGCCAGACCGGCACATCAGCAGCTTCTGCAAAACCCATGTTGGCAATATCACCCTCTCGTAGGTTTGGTTCGGAAGGCGAGCCTGCACCTTCAACAATCACCACATCATATTGAGAAGTAAGTCGAGAAAACGAATCCAGGACAGTGTCTAACCAGCCAATTCTATCCTGACGAAAGCGCCGTGCTTCAAGCTGGCCGACAACCTGGCCTCTCACAACCAACTGCGCTTTTTCATCCGCCTCCGGTTTGATCAACACCGGATTCATATCCACGGTCGGCTCAATGCCACACGCCAGCGCCTGAAGTGCCTGCGCCCGACCAATCTCTCCCCCATCTATGGTTACGGCAGCATTGTTGCTCATGTTTTGAGGCTTGAAAGGAGCAACACGCACACCATTTCTGGCAAGCAGTCGACACAACCCGGCAACCAGCACCGATTTACCCACACCGGATGCCGTACCCTGAATCATCAGGCTTTTCATGATGGGTAAACATCCTCAGCCAAAACAACATTCATCGGCTCACGCCCACGCCAACCCTCAGTCAGAAGCATCGGTTCATTGTAAAACTCTTTTACCGGCCCGAGACACAACAGTGCAATCGGCTTGCTTCCTTTTGGACAGCTCAACAACCCGGCCACATCAGCAGGCTCAAAAAATGAGACCCATCCCATGCCAAGATTCTCTGCCCGCGCAGCCAGCCACATATTTTCAATAGCGCATGATGTAGAACAGAGCGCCATCTCTTCGGGCATGGTTCGACGCCCGAACACCGTGCCATCATCCGGTGCCAGCACGACCGCAATCAGCTCCGCACAATCATGCATGCCCTCAATTTTCAGGCGCATAAACTCTGATTTTCGCTCATCCATCTCATCTGCAGTTCGAACTCGCTCCTCTTCCACAATGGCTGCCAAACCTGCTCTAAGCTCCGGCTTGGTAATACGGATAAAACGCCACGGCTGCATAAAACCTACTGAGGGTGCCGCGTGGCCCGCCTCAAGAATTCGGGTTAAAACAGCTTCGTCGACTTCGCCGGGCAGAAAATGGCGCATATCCCGACGAGCGTGGATAACGCGGTAAACAGCTTCTTTCTCATCATCAAGAATCATCTGGCTCTCATGTTCCATCTTGCCCTCCCTGAAGGGCCTGCTGCAACTGCTCCACGCCATCCAAAAGTCGAGGGCCTGGTCGATGCAACAGATCCGGATCAATCACTACAAACCGGACACTCCCTCTACCCAGCCATCTTTCCCAAAAAGCTTGCCGCTCGGCGATATCACGTTTCTCTTCCGGAATGACAATCACTTCAGGTCTGGCTCGAATAACAGCTTCAATATTTACATGTGCCGTTTCCATTTCAATCTGACTGAAAACATTCCTGCCACCTGCTTCACGAATAACATCAGTGATAAAGCTGGGGCCTCCGGCAGTCAACATCGGATCAGGCCATAGCTCAAAAAAAACAGGGGTTGCAGAGTCAACTGCTGAACGAACTCTCCGCAATCGTTCCCGCAACTTCCTCACCAGAGTTTCTGACTGTTGAACATGCCCTGTCAGCTCTCCCAGCTTCTGGATATCATGAAACATCGACTCAAAGCTGTTCGGGTTGGAGACCACAATATCAACCCCCATCTGCTGCAAACGCTCGACTCCAATAACATTCCGGCTCATTACAATAGCCACATCCGGCTTCAGTCGAAGTGACGCCTCCACATTGATCCGTTCATAGCTTCCGACACGGGGATGCTTCTTTGCCTCTTCCGGGTAATCGCAATATGCGACCGCGCCAACCAGTTGAGACTCAGCTCCAATGGCATAGAGCATTTCACATGCATGAGGCGTCATTGCCAGGATTCGCTGCTGCTCACTCCCCTGAGCCAGAGATGGCATCAGTGAAAGTGTGATAAGAATAATTCGAAACAGCTTCATATTCATTGCAACCGGAAGATCACAGGCAGACGGTAACTGCCATCTGTCAGTGGAAGTGAACGAATAGAGAGGAGGCCACGGTGAGCTGCCCGATCAAGAATGGGGTAACCGGTAGAGCTGAGCATTGTCACACTCTGGATTGACTGGCTGTTAATATTAAATCTGAACGCAGCCTGACCCTCCCAGCCACGGCGCCTGGCTTGCCGGGGATAGCTGACATTGGCCAGTATCGTCGCCTGAACCTCAGCAGGAACCAGTGCTGCTTCTTTGGACAGGAACGACTGCCTGGAAGGCAATGCATCTTCCCTGCTCTCTATCTGAGCAGATTCAGCTTTCTCAGGCTCCAGTGAAGCTTCATATTCAAGGGAGGGCTCCGGCAGGGAAAGAGCTTCAGACTGAAGGCTCTTTTTCCGCTGGTTTTTTTCAATGGCCGGCTTGGAGGATGGTTCAATTGACGGGATCTTATCTTCAGCACTTTGCTTCTGCTGAACAGGCAACAGGGCGACCTGCAGTGAATCGCTCTTCATAGCTGTCGCAACCGTGAAACTGGAATCGCCAATCCAAACCAGCAACAGGCCATGCAGACCGATAGCCACAACAGATGCGACCACCAGTCTTACATAAGCCGACTTAATCATCAGAAGGTTGCACTCACACCAAAGTAGGCAGCTCGTCCAGACACACCATAACCGGCAACCTCTTCATATGTTTTATCTTCTATATTTTCCATTCGAAATTTCAGTTTCCAGATATCATTTACCACATAAGTGATTCTAACGTCGCTCTTTCTATACCCGCTCATCGGCTGGCTGTTTCCGCTCCCTGAGAAGCGTGGACCTGTGATATCCATCTGCACTTCTGCATGAACATCTGAAAAACCCAAACCCACGGTGATACTCCCGGACTCTTTTGCTCGCCGAATAAGCCGACTTCCATCTGCATCATCGGTAGCATCAAGAAAAGTCCAATTTCCTCTTATAGACACCAAACCATAATTTAGAGAACCTGTCAGTTCCAATCCTCGAGTCGTTGCGCCATCCACATTGGAAGGTTGCCAGAAAAATGGTGAAGTTTCAGCCCAGTTAATCAGATTTTTAAAATGCTGATCAAACCAGACCACAGCCAG
>JBEQLD010000095.1:0-6826 GCA_040326115.1 Mariprofundaceae bacterium
CTCTGTATTGCTGTCATGCACCGCTTGTTGATTCGTTAAAACCTCAGCTCACTAAGTAACGGCTCCGCAACAGTGCTTGAATTTTTTGCCGCTCCCGCATGGACAGATATCATTCCTGCCAATGTCAGTGACACTGCATTTGCCATCTACATAGAGCCAGGCACCGCTTCCCTCTGAACTGTCCGCACGAACAAAATGACTGCTTTCATGCAGACGTTTGCCTTTTCTGCCATCAAAAAAACTGGCAATAAACGATACCTCGCCATCCGAGTCCGCTTCACCACCCTGCCGGGCATCGACAATCTCCAGAGCAATCCATTTCAATGCTGTGCCACCAAGATGATCGGGGCAGGTGTCCGGGTACCAGGTCTTGATCAAATATTCATGGTTATTCAACACATAGGCCGAATAACGCGAGCGCATTAATGTCTCTGCTGTTGGTGCTAACAGGTCACCACTTATGAACCGGCCACAACAGGACTTTAGAGGTTCGCCTGATCCACACGGACACAAACTCACTGCCGGTTTCCGAAATTGCTCCAGATTGTCTCTATCCGCTTACGGTTGGCTCCAAGATCGGAGTGCCCGATCCGGGAAGCCGATCTCAGATGAATCTCTCCGGCATTCCGATCCAGCCGAATCTCAACATCATCCACAAACCGGAAAATTTTTGTAGAGAATTCGGCATGCAGATAGCTGTCTGTTTCCGACACAATATCGCCGCCACTGATTTCAATGGCATCTCTCAGTAACCCCCAGGCTCTGACCATCTCGGTTCCACTGACCGTAATCGGATCGATGTCATGATGTTTCTGTCTGTTCGGATAGCTCTCACTACAGACACAGTTCGGGCTATCAGGGCATGCTTGAAGCTTACCCTCAAGCGCCCCCAAAACGGGCGTTATACTCTGTGACCACAGACCAAGGGCAAAAAATGCCAACAGCATGATCCCGGCAACAATTGCGCCGCCAAGCATCAGCTTTATGAACATTTTTTCTTCATCGCGCTACCTGTCATGCCAATAGATTAGACCTCATAGATGATCTCAACAAGCGTGATTCTTTCGTTATACCGGTAAAAAAACATAAATGTTTTCTTTATGTTGTGATTATTGGCATGCTTGGCACTTCTTGAATGCAATGCGTCAGCAGGGCATTTAAACAATCCATGGATGGGTTGGTAAAAATCGAATGTTTTCTATCGATTTTGTAAACGTCTCAAATCTCGGGGTTATCAAATATGAGTTTTTCCTGTTTTATTAAATTGGCAATCGGCGCTGCTATTCTGGCAGTTGTCGGTTTCTTCGCTGAAAAGACCTTCGGCTTGTCAGCTCTGATGCCTATCTCCTCCTTCTTTGCTACCGGGTTATTCCTTGGTGCCATCATTGGTGGAGTGGCAACGGCTCTCTATCCATCTTTTGGCGGCTCAGGTTCATCCGACATTGGTACGATCTACGTAGGCAACCTGCCTTTTAGTGCCACAAAAGAAGAAATTGAAGATCTGTTCCGCCCTTATGGAGCCGTTCATACCGTACGTCTGGTTACCGGACCAAACCGTCGTCCGAAAGGCTATGGTTTTGTAGAGATGGATTCAGAAGGTGCAAAAGATGCCGTCAAGCTAAATGGTGTTGATATGGGTGGCCGTAAACTACGTATCAATAAAGCTACTGAAAAAGATAGATAGCCAACAAGCTCTCTATTCTCGAAAAAGATCAGGGACTGCTAAGGCAGTCCCTTTTTTTTATTCCGGATATATGAACAGCCGCTATCGAATCAGCGTCATGCCGGTGAAATAGGCATGGAAGTTGGCTAACAGTACATAGATAACCGCTCCGATCACCACAACCATGGCGTCATGCCTGATTGATACTTTTTCACCAACTGGCCTGGCACCACGTCGATTGGCCGAGGACATGGCAAACAGTGAGTAGACCAAAAATGAACCAAACAGGATAATGGAAGCCCGGTCACCATTGGTGAAGAGATGTCCGCACGACCAGAAAGTGATGCCCCAGAGCATCGGATGCGCCGTAAAGCGTTTCAGATTGGATGGCATATTCATCGCAACAAGGCAGCAGAGTGCCACCATCATTGAAATATTGGTGACCAGGTAGCTCCAGGAAGCAGGCTCCCAGACAGGAACAAACTCCGCAGCACCCTTACCCGTAACCACCAGATAGAGGCCGGCAAACGCAATCAGGGCATAGATGCCCTTGTAGGCTTTTTCGCCCAGCTTTAGAAAAAGTATGTTACGCAGTGTTGAGAATGTAGGCAGCAGGTGAATCGCAAAAAAGATCACCAGCCCGAGAATCATGGTTTCCATCTATTGCCTCCAAACACAAAGATAAACCTATCATAGATCATAACCTAAAGTTCGGCACCCGGAAAACAATAACAGCCCCGAAGGGCCGCTAAATGAGTTAAATGTGAATCGCTTTTCCATCCGAATCGAGAACCGATTCATGGATCATCTCGGAGAGTGTCGGATGCGGGAACATATGATGCGCGAGATCCGCCTCGGTTGTCTCCAATGTCCGTGCAAGGCCAAGAGAAACAATCATCTCAGTGGCTTCAGCACCGACAATATGGGCACCCAGCAGTTCGCCTGTCTCCGCATCAAAGATGGTCTTGACCATGCCTTCGGTCTCAGCCAGCCCCATCGCCTTGCCATTGGGTGCATAAGACATCCGGCCAATTTTAACCTCATAACCTGCCTCTTTGGCGGCTTTTTCCGTCAGGCCACATGAACCCACCTGCGGCTGGCAGTAGGTACAACCCGGCACATTGCCATAATCCACAACATGTGGATTCAAATCTGCAATCGCTTCAATGCAGACAATGCCTTCATGGCTGGCCACATGTGCCAGCGCAGGTGCTCCCACCACATCACCAATGGCATAGATTCCGGTATGATCTGTTCTGTAGTAATCATCCACTTCAATCTGATTACGCTCCACCTTCATGGAAGTGTTCTCAGCACCAATGTTATCAGTATTGCCAAGCACGCCTACCGCCACGAGGCAGACATCACCTTCGATGGTCTGAGATTTTCCTTTGGCTTCATACTCCACAACGGCTTTGCCATCGACATTTTTGGTTGATGAAATTATGGCTCCTGTAACAATTTTAATGCCCTGTTTCTTGAACGAACGGCCAACCACTTTAGAAATCTCATGATCTTCCAGCGGCAGCACCTGATCAGCCGCCTCAATCACGGTGACCTTTGATCCCATCGCATTGTAGAAATAGGCAAACTCCATGCCGATCGCGCCTGAACCAATCACCACCAGATTCTCAGGCAGTTTGGATGGAACCAGTGCCTGCTTGTAAGTAATGATCACCTCTTCATCAACTTCCATACCCGGAAATGCGCGGGCCCTGGCACCGGTTGCTACAATCACATGCCTGGCCGTGACTTCACGTGAACCATCTTTGCCCTCAACGACCAGTTTATTGCCAGCCTCGAATTTGGCGTAGCCCTCGATATGTTCAATCTTGTTCTTCTTGAACAGGAATCCGATGCCCTTATTCAGCTTCTCGGAGATACCACGGGAGCGAGCCACCGCCTGAACCAGATCAGGATTGGCCTCTTCCACACCCAGCCCGAGCTCTTTACCGTGATGATTGATGATGTTGACCACTTCGGCAGTTCTCAATAGTGCCTTGGTCGGGATACAGCCCCAGTTCAGACAGATGCCACCCAGATGCGTGGATTCGATACAGGCAACCTTAAGCCCCAACTGTGCAGCACGAATGGCTGCGACATAACCACCGGGCCCGGCACCAATAACAACCACATCATACTCGCCGTCCGCATTGAATACGCCGGCAGGCTTGAGATTGAGTTCATGTTCATCATCTGAAACTGCAGAGGTCGGTTGAGCCACGGGTGCCGCAGAAGCGGGCACTTCAACAGGAGCTTCTTCTATCGCAGGAGTCATCGCCATGCCTTCCGGCTCATAATCAGCAGGCACCTCTTCACCCTCTTCGGCAATGACAGCAATCGGAGTTCCCACCGGTACAATCGAACCTTCAGGTGAAAGAATCTTGTGTAGCACGCCCTCATCAATGACCTCCATCTCCATGGTGGCTTTATCGGTTTCGATTTCCGCCATCACGTCACCGGAGACAAGCTCATCACCCTCTTTTTTTAACCAGCGGGCAATTTTGCCCTCGGTCATGGTCGGGGATAGCTGGGTCATAAACAGATCAATCGGCATAGGGTTCCTCTTAATTCGTACGAACGATGATTACTTTAGATTAGCACAGACGCTGGTGTTTCAATATGCTTTTTCAATGCCGCCAGAAACTCGGCACCTACCGCGCCATCCACCACCCGATGATCGCAGGAGAGTGTCAGCGTCATCACCTTGGCAATGGTCAGCTCACCATTTTTCACAATAGGACGCTCTTCTGTTCCACCCACAGCAAGAATCGCTCCCTCAGGTGGATTCACAATGGCAGAGAACTGTTTCACGCCATACATGCCAAGATTGGAAATCGAGAACGTGCCACCGGAGTACTCTTCAGGTTGCAACTCGCCAGCTCGTGCACGAGTGGCTAACTCTTTAACTTCATTGGAGATATCAACAATGCCCTTCTGCTCGGCAAAACGAATCACCGGAGTGATCAAACCGCCCTCAATCGCAACAGCAACAGAGACGTGGGCATGTTTATGCATCAAGGTCGAAGCATCGGTCCAGCTTGCATTGGCAGCCGGCACATCCACCAGTGCCTTGGCAACAGCCTTGATCACAAAATCATTCACAGAGAGCTTAAATGCGCCATCGGCAGCTTCGTTCAGCTGGGCACGCAGATCCATCAAACGATCCATCTCCACATCAACAGTCACATAGAAGTGGGGAACCTGCTGTTTTGATTCGGTCAGACGACGGGCAATGGCCTTGCGCATCATGGAGTTCTCAACAGCCTCAAACTCATCTTCGTGATACGGCAGCGGACCGGTTGGCATCGGACGCGGAGGAGGTGTCACCACTGCGGCTGTTCCACCACCGAGGCTGATACCGCGCTTCACGGCCTTCTCAACATCACCTTTGGTAATGCGTCCTTTCGGGCCGGTGCCAGTTATAGCTGCCAGATTAATACCCTTCTGTTTGGCCAAACGGCGTGCCAGCGGACTGGCTTTGATTCTTTTGGAATCTGCTGCCGAACTCACGGCCGGGGTTACGGCAGGCTCAGCCACCGGGACAGGAGCAACAGGCGCCGGAGCTGTTGCTACTACAGGAGCCTCGACAGGCGCGGGTGTTTCCGCAGCAATTTCAGATGTTGGCTGATAATCGGCAGGAACCTCTTCACCCTCTTCGGCAATAATTGCAATGGGCGCTCCCACGGCAACGGTTGATCCTTCAGGTGAAAGAATTTTGTGCAGTACACCCTCATCAACCACTTCCATCTCCATGGTGGCTTTATCAGTCTCAATTTCCGCCATCACTTCGCCGGAAACAAGCTCATCACCCTCTTTCTTCAACCAGCGGGCGATACGTCCTTCGGTCATGGTGGGCGACAGTTGTGTCATCAACAGATCAATTGGCATGTTACTTCCTCAATTCCGATTACAGACTGCACGAGCAGCTTCAACAATATCGGCCACACTTGGTAGAGCCAGTTTTTCCAGATTCTCCGCATACGGCATCGGCACATCTTTACCAGTTACACGAATCACCGGCGCATCCAGATCATCAAAGCCCTTCTCCATAATACGTGCAGAGATCTCTGCACCAATACCGGCAAACCGCCAGCCCTCTTCAATCACAACCGCGCGATTTGTTTTAGCTACCGATGCAAGGATCGTAGCCTCGTCCAATGGACGAATGGTACGTGGATCAACCACTTCAGCATCAATGCCCTGCTTGGCCAGCTCTTCAGCTGCAGCCAGTGCATAACCGGTCATGCGTGAATGGGCGATCAGGGTCACATCCTTGCCGACACGCTTCACATCAGCCTTGCCCAGAGGGATGATATATTCACCTTCGGGGACTTCGCCTACATCACCATAATTCATCTCATTCTCAATGAAGATCACGGTATCATTATCGCGAATCGATGCTGCCAGAAGGCCTTTAGCATCTGCCGGATTCGATGGCATCACCACTTTCAATCCCGGTATATTTGCATACCAGTTTTCCAGTGCCTGAGAGTGCTGTGAACTGACTCGTGCAGCCGCACCACCAGCTCCGCGAAATACTATCGGACAGCTGTATTGGCCGCCGGTCATGTATTTCATTTTCGCAGCAGCATTAACGATCTGATCCATGGCCAGAATGGCAAAGTTCCAGGTCATGAATTCAATAATCGGACGCAGACCGGCCATCGAAGCGCCCACACCAAGGCCGGCAAAACCAAGCTCGGTAATGGGTGTATCAATCACCCGGCGTGGGCCGAACTTATCCAGCATGCCTTGTGATACTTTGTACGCACCATTGTATTCAGCGACTTCCTCACCCATCAGGAATACGCGATCATCACGCTCCATCTCATTGCACATCGCCTGATTCAGTGCTTCACGGTATGTAATCTTAGCCATGATCAGCCCACCTGCCTTGGATAGGGATATGCGCCCGGAATTTCATCGGTGATAATATCATCCCACAAAACGGAAGGGTCAGGCTCCGGCTGAGCCTCTGCCGCTTTCGCAACCGCTGCGACCTCTTTCTTGATATCTTTATCCTTCTGCTTGAAGTCTTCTTCGGTAGAGAGCCCGGCATCAACCATCTGCTTCTGCAGACGTGCAATCGGATCGCGCCCTGAACGCCACTCATCCACTTCATCGCGTGTCCGGTAGGTTGCAGGGTCAGACATCGAGTGG
>JBEQLD010000096.1:0-6686 GCA_040326115.1 Mariprofundaceae bacterium
GACTCATGTTGGAAAACTGCTCGGGAAACATCCGCTGCAGAGCATAGAAATTGGGGCGTAGCCAAGCGGTAAGGCAACGGGTTTTGATCTCGTCATGCGCAGGTTCGAATCCTGCCGCCCCAGCCATTTTATAAGTTGTTTGGAATTGTCGGCCATTTCCGGCAAAGTTTACGTTTGAAAATCGCCACTACTCAGGAGCATCGGGCATGATTGAAAAGCGCCTTCGACTCTTTTCCGGAACTTCCAATAAGAAGCTTTCAACAAGCATCTGTGAGCATATTGCCGTCCCTATGGGCAAAGTTCACACCCAGAAGTTTTCCGACGGAGAGATCTTCCTCCAGTTCGAAGAGACCATTCGTGGTCACGATGTCTTCTTTATTCAAAGCACGTCGGCTCCTGCCAATGACAATCTCATGGAACTGCTCATTGCCATTGATGCCGCAAAACGGGCTTCCGCTCACTACATCTGCGCGGTTATCCCTTACTTCGGTTATGCGAGACAGGATCGAAAAAGTGCCGGACGCACTCCGATCACTGCAAAACTGGTTGCCGATATGCTGACGTCTGCCGGCGCAACCCGTGTACTCACCATGGATCTTCATGCAGGCCAGATTCAGGGATTTTTTAACATCCCGGTGGATAACATCTTTGCAGGGCCACTATTCGCCAAAGATGTAGCCGAAAACAACAACCTTGATGATATTATCGTCGTCTCTCCGGATGTGGGTGGCGTGGTTCGTGCCCGTGCTCTAGCGAAAAAGTTACATGCAGATATGGCCATTGTTGATAAACGCCGGCCTGCACCGAATGTCGCAAAGGTGATGAACATCATTGGTGATATTGATGGCAAACACTGCATCCTTATTGATGACATGGTGGATACTGCCGGCACACTTTGCAGTGCGGTCGAAGCGTTACTGGAAGCCGGTGCAACAAAAGTCACTGCCTATGCAACTCACGGAGTTCTCTCCGGACCTGCTGCAGAGCGACTGGCTGAATCAAACATTCATGAGCTGGTGGTCACAGACAGTATTCGTCAGCCGCAGGCTGTTCTTGATACCGGCAAGGTACGTGTCATTGGCATCGGCCCTCTGATGGGTGAAGCGATCAAACGTATCTACGATTCACGTTCAATCAGCAGTCTCTACGAGTAATGATTGATACGGCTTCGGGCTCCTGCCCTTAGCCTTTGACGCAGCATGAATTTTGCGAAATCCATACTGCTCACTAAAGCCACCCATCCATGGGTGGGAGGGTACTTCGTAGTTACACTGGACAGTTCTTCCTCCCCCGTTCAGCTGGCTACCGAAGCAAACATGGAAACGGGATAGAGCAGCAACGTCGCGCCGTTTTAATTGATTCGCAAAAGGCTCCTGCCTTTTGCTTAAATCTCTTCGCAAGAGCACCCCAGGGCACCCTCTCTGCCGCATCTCGCGGCATTCACCTTGCGCGGTCTTGCTTCGCTCACGGTTCACCATGTTCACCGCCACCCATCCATGGGTGGATGGGTTCTTCATGGTTATGTGTGTGGTTCTTACCCCCGTTCAGTTTGCTGCCGAAGCAAGGATAAAAATGGGATAAAGCAGCAACGTCGCGCCCATTTTTTATGCGCAGTCGAGGGAACCCGTTAGGGAAGCAAAATGCCGGGGTGCCCTTCTTTCGTTCTTTCTTGGGCAAGCAAGAAAGGACAAGAGAGCTTTTGATTATGGGCAAAAAAAACATAAAACTCATCACCGTGCCAAAGCAATTACATTTCAGACAATCAAAACCACTTCCAAATCGATGAAAAATCCATAGAGTGCCTCGCCTTCGGCATTCATTGACCGGAAATCCGTCACGGGCAGACCCGTCGGATCATTTTATTTGGAGTATTATTGTTATGACTGATTTTGTACTAGAAGCGGAACTCCGCGAAAAAACCGGCAAAGCCGAAACCCGTCGTCTGCGTCGTGCAGGCAAGCTCCCTGCCATTATTTATGGTGGTGGTAAAGACGATCTTCCGATCATTCTGGACTATAATGATACTTCAAAGATGTTGAAAGATGAGCACTTCTTCACCTCAATGCTTGAAGTTAAAGTAAAAGGCTCACGTGGAAAGAACACCGTACTACTAAAAGCTGCTCAGTGGGATCCAATCTACGACACTGCCAAGCATCTGGATTTTTTCCGTGTTAGCTCTTCTGACAGTGTAACTGTTGAAGTACCTGTTGTTGCCCTCAATTATGAAAAATGCCCTGGCATCGTTGAAGGTGGCCTGCTTGATATGGTTCGTCACACACTGGAAGTCACCTGCCGTGCCGACTCTATTCCTGAGCACATCGAAATCGACTGCTCCAGCCTGGAAATCGGTGACAACATCCATATTGATGATGTAACAATTCCAGAAGGCGCTGAAGTTGCACATGAAGTGAACTTCACTGTGATCAACCTTGCTGCACCGAAGAAAGCTGAGCCAGAACCTGAAGTTGAAACTGAAGCTGCAGAAGGCGCTGAAGAAGCTGGTGAAGAAGAAGCTGAGGCTTCTGAAGAGTAATACCCATGCAACTTCTGGTTGGACTCGGTAATCCCGGCGACAAATACCAGGATACACGTCATAACATCGGTTTCCGGTTTCTTGACGTTTTAGCCAATCACGAGGGGCTGCGCTTTGCCGCAGTCCCTCGTTTTCGTGCTGAGAGCTGCAGTTGGGAAGTCGCCGGTGAAAAAGTAACACTGGTTAAACCACAGACCTTCATGAACCACAGTGGCGAGGCTATCGGACAGCTGGCCCGTTATTATCAGGTGGCGACATCGGATATTTTTGTGATCTATGATGATCTCGATCTTCCGTCAGGAAAGCTTCGCATCAAAAAAGATGGTGGTCATGGCGGTCATAATGGGCTGAGATCGCTTCATCAGCATCTGGATGGTACCAACTACACCCGTATTAAAATCGGTATTGGCAGGCCTGAGTTTGGTGAAGTTTCACCGTGGGTTCTGGGCAAAGCATCCGAAGCTGACCGTGCTTCTGAACATGCTGTGTTTGACGCTCTTCTACCCGAAATTGCAAATATTCTGGATGGTGAAGCTGACAAAGCTGCAAATCGCATTCACCTGAAATTAAACGACTGATTTAAGAGGATAAAAAGATGGCACTCAGTATCGGAATCGTCGGACTTCCCAATGTAGGGAAATCGACTCTCTTTAATGCACTCAATGGTGGTGGAGCGGAAGCGGCCAACTACCCTTTCTGCACTATCGATCCCAATGTCGGCATCGTTCCGGTTCCCGATACCCGGATGCAGGCTCTGATTGATATCGTCAATCCAAAAGCTGTTCAAAAGGCAGTGGTTGAATTTGTTGATATTGCAGGTCTTGTTGCTGGTGCGGCCAGTGGTGAAGGGCTTGGAAATAAATTTCTCGCAAATATCCGTGAATGCGCTGCCATTGCCCATGTTGTGCGCTGCTTTGAAGATGAGAATGTCACACATGTATCCGGAAAAATTCATCCACTCTCCGATATCGAAACCATTGATACCGAGCTGATGCTTAAAGATATGGAGACACTACAGAAATCAGTTCTCCGTATTGAAAAACTGACTCGTGCCGGAGATAAAGATGCCATGGCGCAGCTGGAAGTGATCAATCATGCACTGGCAAAGCTGGAAGATGGCATCACCGTTCGCCGTCAGGGGCTTTCCGATGATGATCAGGAGAAGATCAAAGAGCTCTGTCTGCTTACCGGCAAGCCTGTTCTCTACGTGGCGAATGTAGATGATGGTTCACTGCCTGATGGTAACGAATTTGTTGACCAGGTTCGCAAACATGCTGCCGATGAAGATGCTCGAGTTGTTGTGGTCTCTGCTCAAATTGAATCAGAATTGGTCGAGATGGATGAAGAGTCCCAAACTGAGTTTTTAGCAGATTTAGGTCTGACTGAACCGGGTCTCAACACCGTGATTCGCGAAGCCTATACCCTGCTTGATCTGATCACCTACTTTACCGCTGGCGTGAAAGAGGTTCGTGCCTGGACTATTCACAGAGGATACACGGCACCTCAGGCTGCCGGCGTGATCCATACCGATTTTGAGCACGGTTTCATCCGCGCAGAGACCATTGCCTATGATGATTATGTAGAGCTGGGCGGCGAATCCAAATCCAAAGAAGCTGGTAAAATGCGACTCGAAGGCAAGGAGTACATCGTTAAAGATGGCGATGTAATGCATTTCAGATTTAACGTCTGATGAGACAAATGTTTAGCAGGCATCTCAGCCTCTGATCTTAGCCTCTAAGAAGAACATCGTTCATACATTTTAACTTTTGGAAGTTTTATCACCCTTAAGCTTCATATATATCAGCTCAGAGAGCTTCTCTACCGAGAATGGTTTGGAAATCACTTGATTGGATTCTAAATTTTCTGACTCAAGAAGATGCCCCATGTCATAACCCGTCATGAAAACAATCGGGATCTTCTTATCCAGCTGGTGAATAGCTTTCATCAAGTCAATGCCTCCCATCTTCGGCATCACGATATCGGTAATGACCAACCTGACTTTCTCCCTGTTGGCGCGGTAGATCTCCAGTGCCTTCTCACCATCAGCAGCTACCAGAGTCTCATAGCCCAGACTATTCAGCAGCTCCTGAGTTGTGCCGCGAATATCATCTTCATCATCAACCAGAAGCAGCATCTCACCATCTCCATGTGAAAGTGCTGCATCACTCTGACTAACAGGCCCCTGCATCTCTTCTTTTACCGGTAGATAGATATGGAAAGCAGTGCCCTTCCCGACTTCGCTCTCAACTTCAACAACACCACCGTAATTCTGTACAGCGCCATAGACCATCGACAATCCCAGACCGGTACCTTCACCTACACCCTTGGTGGTAAAAAATGGCTCGAACACCTTGTTGAGATGCTCCTCTTTGATACCACTGCCGTTATCACGAATAACTATTTCAGCCAGGTTTTCGTCTTTGAAATCGGGATGCTTTTCAACAAAGCCGTCACTCACTGCAAAGGATTTCAGTGAACAGGATATTTGGGGGGTTTTAACGTCTGCTACAGCATCTCGTGCATTGTTCAGAAGGTTCATAATCACCTGCTGAAGCTGGGTGGCATCAGCTACAACAGTCATGTCCTCGCTGCAGACATCGAGAACACACTCAATATTTTCAGCAACTGCACTCTTTGCGAGTTTAAACCCCTCTTTTACAAACGGGGTAAGAGGAATTGCTTTAAGTTGCACCATATCATTTCGGGAAAACGTGAGCAGCTGACGGATCATATCTGCAGCACGATTGCTCAACTTTTCGATATTCTCCAGTTTGGTCTCCACCACCTCCGCATCGCTCTTCTTCACCCTGGCGAGATGGATATTGCCCATCATGGCAGCCAGGATATTGTTGAAATCATGGGCGATTCCGCCGACCAATGTGCCGATTGATTCCATCTTCTGAGCCTGGAGAAACTGCTGCTCCAACCGTTTATACTCGGTCACATCCTGTTGAAGTGAAACATAGTGTGTAATTTCACCCTGATCATCATGAATTGGCGCAACGGACATCATGGCAGGGTAGAAACTGCCATCCTTCTTTTTATCAATCAGGGTGCCATGCCATACTTCACCACGGGTGATGGTATCCCACAGTTCTTTATAAAAGGCCGGATCCTGAGCTGTACTCTTCAAAATGGCCGGTGTCTGACCAATAAGCTCTTCAGGCTCATAACCAGTGATCTTGGTAAATGCCGGATTTACATATTCGATCACAGCATCCCGATTGGTGATCAATATAGCTTCACCCGCCTCCTGCACAGCCCGGGAGAGTTTACGTTGAGCCTCCTCAGCACTCAGCTGATCTTGAATATCCCGGATCATCACCGTCATAAGAGTTTTGTTATCGCTTAATGTCTGCTTGGAGATCGTTGTCTCCATTTGAAACTCTTCTCCTGTCCTGCGCAGACCAAACATGCCTCTATTTCTGTTAATCGAATCTGTTGAATCATTCGTCAGGAATGCATCAACTTTTCCCTGATGCCCCTGACGATATCGTTCAGGTATTAATTTACTGACATGTTCACCCAGCACATCAAGTTGAGCGTAACCAAACATCTTCTCAGCAGCCTTGTTAAACAGAACAATATTCTGCTCTTCGTCGATAGATATAATGGCATCTACAGCCATCTCCAGGATGGATGATAAACGCGCCTCGCTCTCCTTTCGCTCAAGCGATGCCAGCTTTTGTTCGGTTACATCCTGTGTTGTGCCAATAGAGCGAAGGGGTGTGCCATCTTCATCATAAAAGGTCTTGCACCGCTCCTGCACCCATTTAATAGTCCCATCCTGCATCAACAGGCGATGTTCGATATCGTATGGCGTTCTGTTTTCCACTGAACTGCTAAATTCCTGTTTCAGACCATCCTGATCATCCGGATGCACTATCTCCAGAAAGGATTCATAGGTGACCTTTTCACCAACATCGATGCCATATATATGATAAGTCTCTGTTGACCAAGTCAGCTCATCTTTAATCAGATCAAGTTCCCAATGACCCAAATGCGCCACACGCTGTGCCTCTTCATGCCTATCCCTTACCTCTTGCAGCAGATGCTCTGAATTAGCCCTGTCCGTAATATCTGTAGAGATACCACCCACGCCATACTGATTTCCATTCTCATCAGATAACGGGAATTTAATGGAGATATAAGT
>JBEQLD010000097.1:0-6583 GCA_040326115.1 Mariprofundaceae bacterium
GCTTCAGCTTAAACACCTTGGCAGTGGTCTTCCCATTGGCCTTCACCTGGTGCACAGCATAATCAACCACAACGCTCTGCGGCATTGATGCCATAGATTTTATCTCTGCCGTAAAGCTTATCAATTCACCCAGCTCTACATGCTGACGATCCAGCTTGAGACCTTGCAGAGACAACCGTGGTGATTCGGTATAGCCCAGCAGGCCAAACACATCCGGATGGCCGTCCTTCACCAGCGTGCGTGTTGCATGCCGGATCAATTTCGATCTGTTTTTGCTCGATGCATCAAGCCAGTTCCGGCAGGTCTGAATTACAATATCCGGATGATCTTTGGAGATATCATTCAGGCTGTTTGCCACCGATCTTCTGACATATTCACTCTCATCATCTTTTAACAATTCAAGCAGTGGCAACAGCGGTAACGGGTCATCAATAAAAACGGGTAACTGCTGTCCCCAGGGCAATCGGGGCCGCGAGCCTTCGGAAACAAGCCGCCGCACATGTTCATCAGGATCACCACACCACTGTTTCAAATGTAAAAATGTCATATCAGGATGGTTTAAAATAAATGGCCGAATCGCAAACTCTGCTGAAAAAAGAGAAGTAAGATGCTTCAAAGTGTTCAGCGATGTTTCTGGGTGATTCAGCCCATGCACACCGATATAATCAATAATGGGCCATGCAGCAAAACCTCTCAGAGGATCACTCTCATCACCGTGATTCCAAGCAGTTTTGATTGCTGCAATAGACGCTGCTGCTCTTTCAAAATCTTCCGGGAGATATTGGTGTAGCACTGTGATTAGATGAGCAACACGCTCTTTAAGCTCAAACTCATCCAGCCCATTCAGGGCATCGCTTCGAAATTGCTCTGCAGGGAATCCGTCCACTGTTGATGCAAATGCACAAACAATGCGTTCAACCGCATCCGCACCCAGCCCGTCTTTCATCAATCGATTTTCTGCCATTCGGCGAAACTAACCATTTTCGACAAAAAGCGCACATTCTTAGCTATAATAATAAGTGTGGAATATGACGCTTAAACGTTCGGCCCAACAGTACTTTCCAGGGAGTTTTGAATGGATATAAAAATGAAAGAACTCATTGCTATCGGTGCATCAGTGACAGCCAATTGTGTTCCATGTCTAACATTTCATGTGACGACTGCACGAGAGGCGGGCGTTTCTGATGGTGAAATCAAGCAGGCTATTGATGTTGGTCGAATGGTTCGAAAAGGAGCTGCTCACAAATGGGATGAAGAAGCAGACCTGATGCTCAAAACAAATGCTGTTTCTGGAACAAATGACCCTGACCAACATTCATGTAGTTAGGAGGTAAATATGAGCACTGCAAATGAATCTGAAACAACTGGTCATGAATCATGCTGTGGAAAAACAGCAGGGGGGTTCTGGCGAACCTTCCCGGTGCCCTATGGCAGCAAAGTTTCATGAGACTATGGAATCACCCGGATTTACTTACGGTTTATTGATCCCAGGCACTCTCCTGATTCTGATTGGTATTCTTATACTTATAAAACCGGAAGTGCTTGTCTGGTTAGTGGCCGGGGCATCCATTCTGTTCGGCCTCATGCTTTTGATTGGGACTCTGTTACTCAAGAAATTTACAACCAGTATGAAACACTGATTATGAGAGGAGATTGATATGAATAGCATTAATGAAACAATTGAAAGAAACCATAGAGCAATCATTTACTCACTTATTTCCGTGATTGTGTTTTTTGCAGCCTCCTGCACATTCCATGACATCATTCCAATTTGTCATTACCTGTTTGGTTGTGATCACGGAATGCATGTCGTCGGTATGCTTTAAGCGTGGCTTCATGCCAGATCAACTTTGAACTGTCCCGGTTGAATGCACCAGGCCATGTTCGACATGGTCTGGATCAGCACTGCGATTATTGAAATAATCATCTATAATTCCATTAAGATCTAAAAGTAATAAACAACTGTGAGGTAAATCTATTTCTTGAGCATACTCGGAGACGATTTTGAAAATACAGTATAAAGCCGCCTTCATCATGGGGTTGTTTGGACTTATCATTGTGCTCCTGCTCTCAGTGGGTTACGAACACCTGCATCTAAATACCGTTATTGATAAAGAGTTGCAGAGCCTTCATAAAGTCTCGAATGAGATCGCTCAGCATCTGGAATCCCACATCAAAGAGCGGGTTGCAATCGCCACCACGCTCTCCTCTGCCCCTGTCATAAAAAATGCTCTTCTGAAGAGCAATTCGAAATTTTCAGCACTGTCTGATGCCGAACGAATCACTGAGATTAACAACCGAAATAACCAGTGGGGAAAAAGACAACGGATATCAGTGACCCCTTTATCCGGAGCCATATGGCCAATGCCGTTGCAGAGTATCTGAAGACCCAACAAATCATCATGCCTGGAACATATGGCGAAATTTTCCTTACCAACCGTTATGGCGTCATGATCGCCACCACCGGCAAATTGACCACGCTTGCTCATGCGCATAAATACTGGTGGGTAGCAGCCTATGCTGATGGCCAGGGGCGGGATTTCCTGGATGATCGTGGCTTTGATACCAGTGTGGAGGGATATGTGCTTGGCGTAGTCATCCCGATTAAAGATGGAAATGAAATCATTGGCATATTGAAATGCAACGTGAATATCGAAGGGCCTCTGACCGATATCGTCAATGAGTTCATCGAGTATTCCAGCAGCAAACTCCAAATCATCCGGTCAGGTGGTCTTGTTGTAGCTGATGGGAAAAATATCCCTCTTTCAATCAGGGCAGACAGTGCTCTCATCGGACTGCTGCAACGAAAGATTGGCGGCTCTGCAACTGTTTCAATCAACAATGAGAATCAGCTAATAGCTTATGCTCCCATACCAATCACTATGGGCTCAGAAAAGGCCGGCTTTGGCGGCAAAGGAGAGTCGATAGACCATATTAAGGGGAATGAAGGTGAAGGCTGGCATGTCAGCATTTCGAGTAGTGAACAAGATGTTTTCAGGGATGCCAGGGATACAACATTAACCATCATATCTTTCGGAATAATCTTTACCTTCCTGATAGCCATTATTGCTCTGGTATTGGGAAGATGGGCAGCAAGACCCATCATTGAACTATCAACCGTCGCTGAAAAAATTGGTGCCGGAGATCTTAATGCCACAAGCTCAGTTGACTCGAATGATGAGATCGGCCTGCTGGGAAAATCACTTAACAAAATGGCAAAAAACCTTAACGAGACCATGGCATCCCGGGATGAACTGCATCAAAGCGAACATCTCCTGAAAGAGTCCCAGAAGATTGCCAATCTGGGTAGTTACTCATTTGATATCTTGTCAGGAGTATGGAACCGTTCAGAGATACTTGATCAAATCCTGGGAATGAACGACAACTATTCAAAAGACGTGCAGGGGTGGTTAAACATACTTCGTCCCGATGAGCGTGATGATCTCAACGATTATCTAAATGACCACGTACTACTGAAACATAATTTCTTTGACAAAGAGTATCGAATTATAAGGCCATCAGATGGTGAAGAGCGATGGGTTCATGGGCTTGGAAAATTGGAACTTGATGCCAATGACAACCCTATCAAACTAGTTGGGACCATTCAGGATATTACTGACCGGAAAAAGTCTCAAGAACAACTGTTGGAAGCACAAAAGATGGCGGCAATAGGCACATTGGTTGGAGGTATCGCCCATGACTTCAACAATAAACTGGCTGCAATCACGGGTACAATATTTATGGCCAAAAAAGAGGCGGTTGAGTTACCTCATCTCACTGAACAGCTGAACACTGTGGAAGCGTTAAGTTACCAGGTCGCCAAGACCATTAAAAATCTGTTGACGTATACACAAAAAGAGCACGCTGCAGCCATACCGATTAGTTTGAGATCCTGTATTCAGAAGGCGTTAGAAACCAATGGCACTCTCATTCCTGAAAATGCAGTCATCCATGTAGACACACCCAAAGAAGAGCTCATGATCAAAGGAACTACTCTGCAGCTTAGTACAGCATTCAAGGCCCTCCTGAAAAATGCATTTGATGCTGTCGCAGATGTTGTTCACCCCATGATTCAGGTCAAAGCCGAAGCTTTTAAAGCTGATGAACAGTTCAAAAAAGATCATGCCGATATTGATGACACACTGTTTGCTCATCTGGAAATTATTGATAACGGATCTGGAATAACAGGTGAAGATTTAACACATGTTTTTGAACCATTTTTTACAACCAAGGGAATTGAAGAGGGGCAGGGTCTGGGTCTCTCTTTGGCATACGGCATCATTCGAAGTCACAATGGCATTATTGAAATTAACAGCTCTTCTGACCTGGGAACCTCTGTACATGTTTATTTGCCGTTGATCGATGAAGATTAATGGCTAAAAAGGTTACTGTTTCTTTAGCTGTGCAATAAAGAAGCCGTCATGATGCTCTGTCGGGAAAATCCGGTGGGTTGATTGGAGTTCGGGAAAACCTTCCACCACCAGCTCATTCTCTTCCGGGTGAATGGAGCAGACGGCATAAACAAGATGACCACCGGGTTTAAGCACGCGCAGTGCTTCTGAAACCATCCTCTTCTGCAGTGCTGAATGACGATCCACATCATCTTTACTGTGCAGAAACTTTGCATCGGGATGGCGGCGAATCACGCCTGATGCCGTACATGGCGCATCCAGCAGGATTGCATCAACAGAGCTGTCAGCAAGCACCAGAGCCATCGCATCAGACTGCACCACAGTTACATTTTCAGCTTTCACGCGTTCAAGATTCTCTTGCAGGCGCGGGATGCGCTTTTCACTCAGCTCAACAGCGATCACTTCGGATTCAGGGTGCATGCGGGCGAGCAGTGCACTCTTGCCACCGGGAGCAGCACAGATATCGAGCAGCTTATCCCCTGTGTTGACCTGTAGTGCCAGCACAGCTGACTGTGCGGCCTGATCCATCACCTGAAACTCACCATCGTCAAAGCCGGGAAGTGTGGTGACGGCTGTTCCCGAAGGCAGAATCACGGCGTGAGATGATAGCTCGCCTTTTATTGCATCGAGGCCGGCATCGGATGCCTGCTTCATCCATGCGTCACGATCAGCAAAGATGGCAAGAGAGAGTTCCGGCTTCTTGCTATTGGCCTCGGTAATCGCCTGGACAATCTCTGCGCCAAAGGCATCACGCCAGGATGCATAGATCCATCTCGGCAACTCAGCACGCTGGGGAGGTTTCAGCTTAGAGGGTGGCTCACTGGAAGAAACCTTGCGAAGCACAGCATTGACCATGCCCGATGCTTTCGGGTCTCTCGGTTTAACAGCTGAGACCGTTTCACTCACAGCCGCATGCACCGGCACACGCATATGCCGAATCTGATAGGTGCCGACAAACAGGGCCAGCCGGGCAAACTCATTCGGCTTCTGTTTCAGGTACCGGGAAAAATCGGCTTCCAGAGAGAAGTAAGAGCGCAGCACGCCATAGACCATCTCATGCAGCAGATGACGGTCACGGGGCTCTTCAATCACCTCGCTCATCAGCTGTTTGAGAACTTCATCCGCTTTTTTGGATTTGTTGAGAATAAGATCAAGGGAGTTGATCGCAAAAGTTCGAATGTTCAACTGTTTTCACTTCCTGTCGGATTTCCAGACAACAGATCACCCTTTTTAAGCTGCGCTCCGCGCAGGAATGCATCAGCTTCCATCGCCTTCTTCCCTTCCGGCTGAACTTCCAGCATGCGGTAGATCAAGCCATCGCTACAAGCGATATCCAGTTGCTTGTCACTGCTGAGCGTGCCGGCAGACAATTTAGTAGAACCTTCAATCACTTCACCACGAACAATCTTCAACCACTTGCCACGGAACATGGCCCGTGCACCCGGTTTCGGAGAGAAGCAGCGTACAATCCGATCGATGGAAGATGCTGACGCTGTCCAGTCAATCACCCGCTCTTCACTGGTCAGTTTCTTTGCATAGGTCACTTTTGATTCATCCTGAGGGATGGGAAGTAACACGCCGGAGACAATACCCGGCAGGGATTTCAGCAGCAGCTCAACACCCATTTCGGCAAGCGCAAACCAGAGCTCAGAGCCGGTTGTCAGTTCCGTGATTGGAGTCCTTGATTCGGCATAGAGACCACCTGTATCCAACCCCTCCTCCATCTGCATGATGCCGACTCCAGTCTCACTATCACCCGCAAGCAGTGCACGCTCAATGGGTGCGGCTCCGCGCCAGCGGGGAAGCAATGAAGCATGTACATTAATCGGGGCCACTTTTGGAGTATCAAGCCACGATTTGGGAAGGATCATTCCAAAGGCGACCACAATAAGAACATCGGCCTCTTTGGACTTCAGCCATGAAAGTGCCTCGGGGTTATCTCTTAATGAGTCGGGAGTGATCAGATCAATACCGGCTGCCAATGCCACCCTCTTCACAGGGGACGGGGTCAGCTTCATACCGCGACCAGACCTGCGATCAGGCTGGGTGACCACACCGACCACCTCAACACCACTGGATTCAATCAGTGCGTTCAGGCAACCGACAGAGAATGCCGGAGTGCCGGCAAATACAACCTTAATCATCGGAGGCTCGTGTTAGCTGTTCTGATG
>JBEQLD010000098.1:0-6486 GCA_040326115.1 Mariprofundaceae bacterium
TATGAAGCCATCGCAACGCTGCCAAAGGATTCAGAGCGCAAGAAGTGGTTGATTGAGAGTCGAATCGAACCCAGTGGCGAGTGGATACTTTGTCACAACGTACCGGGCGAGATAAATGCGCGTTCCCGTATTGAGTTGCTGGAGCGTGATGGTGATCTCGCACGTTTTTCCCTCTCTCCAATCAGCGGAAAAACGCACCAGCTACGCCTGCATATGGGGTTGATCGGTTCGCAGATTCTGTATGATAAATTCTATCCGGAACTGCAGCCGGAGTCAGGGACAGTGGATTACAGTCGGCCGTTGCAACTGCTGGCCAAAAATCTTGCTTTCAGTGATCCGCTATCGGGTACCAGTCACCAGTTTGAATCAGAAAACCGCCTGGCCGGCTGGCAATAAGAGGTGTGAAACAGGGCTCTCTGAATAGTGCTTAAGAGGCTTCCAGATGAGGGCAGGCCCAGTTATCAAGCGCAAACTCTGAACAGTCACAACGGTTTGCACAGTCAGTTTCAGGTGAAGGGCCATCAAGCTCACACTTTTTCAGCGTTTGAATAATCTTTTGGATATCTCTCGAATAAAATGGCTTGGTTAGGTAGATGCAGGCACGGTTTTTATACGGGTGATTGAGGTCGGGCCGTCCCGAAATGATCACAAACCTCTGATCAGGGTGAATGGCTAATACCTCTTCAATCAATTCGTAGCCGTTCATCTTAAACATCAGTACATCAGTAAAAATGGCATCAGGTTTCTGATAATCGGGGCTGTTGACGTATTCCAGATATTCAATAGCGGATGAGAAAACCAGGGGCATGTCGCAGAACAGGTTGATTATTTTGGCAGTATTTTGACCGCCTATTAAATTATCATCCACAATATGAAACATAGGCAATAGCTTAACTTATGCTCATATTTAGTCAATATGACCTGTTTTTTGTCCTGTTTTAGGCAAAATCAGTCGGAAATTAGTCAGAACAGGTCAAATTAATGCGTGTTTGACTGAGCCGATAGCACGGCTTCGTCTCATTACCACGGTTGCTTTGAGTGGGGGGGGTTAGTACCTTCCACATCCCTGAAACAGGGCTGTAGAAAAGTGGAGTAACTCATGAGCATCGAAGACCAAATTGCAGGATTCAGAACACGGGCGGAAAATTTCGGCAATCGTTTAGATGCGATGCGGAGGTCACTTTGACGTCGATGCGAAAGAGGAAGAGCTCACCGAACTTAATGCAAGAATAGAGGATCCGACACTTTGGGATAATCCTGAAGCGGCACAGAAGGTGATGCAGGATAAAGCCCGTCTGGAAAAGGTATTGAAAACCTTTCATGGTGCAGAAGAGAATCTTGATGATGCCTCCACACTGTTTGAGATGGGAATCGAAGAGGGCGATCAGGACTCTCAGTTGGAAGCAGCCGAATCTCTGGATGTGATTGAGCCCGAGATCGCAAGTCTTGAGCTGGCCCAGATGCTGGGTGGTGAAACAGATATGGAATCGGCTTTTATTGATATCAATGCAGGTTCCGGTGGTACAGAGGCTCAGGATTGGGCTGAGATGTTGCTGCGTATGTATCTGCGCTGGGCAGAGCGCAAAGGCTTCAAAACAGAGCTGATGGAGTGTACTGCCGGTGAAGAGGCGGGAATCAAATCAGCGACTCTTTCAATCAAGGGTGAGTATGCATACGGATTTCTGAAGGCTGAGATTGGCGTGCATCGTCTGGTGCGTAAATCACCCTATGATTCCAGCAATCGCCGTCATACATCCTTTGCCTCGTTTTTTGCCTATCCTGATATCGATCGGGATATCGACATTGATATTGACCCGGCAGATGTCCGCACGGACACCTATCGTGCATCCGGTGCCGGTGGCCAGCATATCAATAAAACCGATTCAGCTGTGCGATTGACACATATTCCGACAGGGGCAGTGGTTCAGTGTCAGAATGACCGCTCCCAGCACAAAAACCGTGATGCCTGCTGGAAGATGCTTAAGGCCCGTCTCTACGAACTTGAGCTTGAGAAACAGAATGCTGAGAAGCAGGAGATGGAAGACGGGAAAACCGATATCGGCTGGGGTCATCAGATTCGTTCTTATGTGCTGGATCAGTCCCGTATCAAGGATCTTCGCACTGGCATGGAGACTGGAAATACGCAGGGATTTCTGGATGGGGATATTGATGCCTTTATCTCGGCTCAGTTGATGGGCATCAAACGTGGTGAATCAGACGAATAATCGACCGTAACACTTTATTTTACTTTATTATTTTCGCTTTGTCGCTACAATGCGCGACCTTTCGCAGGCATCTCTGCGATTTTTTTGGAGGTTTAAGTATGATCAAGCTCTATTCGGATCCGCAGTGCCCGAACTCACATCGGACCCGTATTGTTCTCTCAGAGAAAGAACTACCCGTTGATACTGCTGAGCTTGAGCCGGATGCGCTCACGGCTGAATTCCTTGAAATCAACCCATACGGAAAACTTCCGACCGTGATTGATCGCGATATCGTTTTTTTCGAGCCTTCAGTTGTGAATGAGTATCTGGATGAGCGTTATCCTCATCCGCCATTGAAGCCTGGCTCTCCGGCAGAACGTGCCCAGATGCGTCTGGCTGTACTGCGTATTGAGGAAGAGCTCTATCCACTCTATTTTAACCTGATCAAGGTGAAGAAGAAGACAGAACCATTGAAGAAGATGCGTGCATATCTCGATATGCTTGATAGCTATCTTGCCCGTCAGGAGTTCTTTGTTGGTGAGCAGTATACGCTTGCTGATGTAACGCTTGCACCGATCCTGTGGCGCTTGTCTCATAATGGCGTAGACACGGCCAGATGGAATAATCTTGAAGGTTATATGGACCGTATCTTCGAACGCCCTGCGTTTGAACGCTCTCTTTCAGAGCACGAGCAGATACTTCAGGATCGTTTTTGATTGTTTGATACGAATTGATGCTTCCATGCATCTGTTCTTTTATGTGACACCATACATTTAATTAGAGCGGCCATTTGGCCGCTTTTTTTATAGCTGTTTAATGAATAATGAATATTTTTGCTTTACATTCATTTTTCAAGGGTCTTTACTACGCCCATGAATAATGAAACAAGAGACACCATTGTATCGGCTGCACGAAAGCGCATGGCGCACTATGGATATAGTAAAACCTCAATGAATGAAATTGCCGCTGACTGCGGCATGAGTGTTGGCAACCTCTATCGTTTCTATAAAAACAAAGAGGCGATCGCTATAGCCGGAGCTGAAACCTGTTTCCGTGAGAAAGCAGAAGTGAGTGAAGTTGCAGCCGGGGACCAGACGAATGTATTTGAAAAGTTATATGCCTATCTGGAAGCACGTCTTGGCTATATGCATCAGTTTGTTTCTGAGACACCTCACATGCATGAGATGGTTGAGTTGATCACAACGCGCCATCAGGACCTCCTTCAATCCTATGAAATAAGGGCCATTCATTTTCTGGCAGAAATTATCAGAGAGGGTCAATCGGATGGCTCTGTGAAGCCTGGTGATGTCGAAGGTATGGCTGCTGACATCTATCGCGCAACAATGTGCTTTAATATCCCATTGTGCATGTATGGACCGTTGGATGAGAAGAAAGTTCAGCTGAAGTCACTGCTAGAGACGATGTTTAGAGGGTTGGGGAAGCGGAAGGGGGAAGTATGAAAAAATTTAATGCATGGGTTGTAGAGTGGCCCAAACTGACGATCACCCTGGTCATGCTGCTGACCATGTTTCTGGCATCCCAGATGCAGCATATGAAGATTGACACCGATACCGAGGCATTTATCCCGAAAGGGCATGAGGCCACGCTGAATAATGATCGTATGAAGGAGATATTCGGTACCTCCGACCTGCTCTGGATTGGTGTGATCAGGGATCAGGGTGGTGTTTACCAGAGTGACACATTGAAACTGATCGAGTCACTGACTGAACAGGTACGGCTGGTGCCGGGCATTGTTGATCAGGATGTCGTCTCTCTTGCCACTGAAGATAATATCTATGGTACGACCGATGGCATGGAGGTGGAGCCTTTTATGGAGGTTGTGCCAGTGGATAAGGCAGCACTACAACAGCTGAGATCTTCACTAAAGGCCTTTGATATTTATGATGGATTTATCGTGGCCAAGGATGGTTCAGCTGCGGCCATTCTTGCTGAGCTGGAGCCTCAGGATCTGTTGATTGAGCGGGGGCTGGATAAATTTTCAGTCTATGAATCGGTTCAGGGTATTGTTGACAGGGCGGCTACAGGTGGAGATGAAGTATTTTATGTGGCGGGTCTGCCCGTTGCAGAGGCAACACTTGGTCTCTATATCCAGGAAGATATGAATGTGATGCTACCACTGGTCTTTCTGGTGTTGATGGTGTTGCTGTTTTTTACTTACCGCTCAATGCGCGGCGTGGTAATTCCGATGCTGGTTGTGATCTCCTCCGTACTGGCAGCCATGGGGATCATGGCGGCAGTCGGCGTACCGATGTATCCAACAACAACGATGGTTCCCGTCACACTGATGGCAATCGGTGTGGCAGATGCGATCCATATTCTGGGTAAATATTATGAGCTGGCACTGCTCAGGCCCGATGCGGAGCGAAGAGAGCTGGCGATAGAGACCATGGACGAGATGTGGCGACCTGTCGTCTTAACATCGCTCACAACTGCAGCCGGATTTCTCTCATTTCTGATGATGGGCATGGTGCCTCTGCAGATGATGGGGCTGTTTGCGGCGGTTGGAATTATCTATGCGATGTTTGTCTCTCTAACACTGGTGCCTGCGCTGCTGGCTATGCTGCCCGTAAAGGCATCGAAAAAGCTGATGGAAAGTTCGAAAGAGTCAGGCCTGCAAAAGGCGGGCGTGATAGCAGTCAGCCTCGCATTGATTGGGCACTGGGTTCGCAGACATCATGAAAAAACCCTGCTCCTGACCAGTGGGTTGATGTTCGTGGCGGCGGCGGGTGCATCACTGGTCTATGTGCAGGACTCCTATATTGCCAACTTCAAACAGGATTCGATCATTGTTAAAGCAGACCACGAAATCAACCAGCGTTTTGTCGGCTCCTACCAACGTAATATTCTACTTGATGCAAAAGAGAGGGATGCCTTTTATAACCCGGAGCTTTTGCAGGCAGTATGGAATTTTCAGGAAGAGGTTGAAAAGGTGGAAGGCGTGGGGGGTACGATCACCATTGCTGATTTTATTCGTCGCATGCATCAGGTCATGAATGAAGACCGGCCCGAGATGGCAAAAATACCCGATTCGAGTGATCTGATTGCCCAGTATTTGTTGCTCTACTCATTCTCAGGTGCACCGGATGACTTTGCCGAAGTGGTCGATAGTGATTATCAACAGGCCAATATCCGAATTTTCTGCACATCTGACAACTTTATTGATGGCAGCCATGTGGAGGCGGAAGTGGACCGTCTGGCACACAAATATTTTGATCCGATGGGCGTGGAGTGGAGCATCGCCGGTAATGCCCATATCGGTTATGTGCAGACCAAAATGATCACCGACAATCTGCGTTTTAATATCATGACGACGGTGATCACGATTTTCCTCTTTGCCTGGGCGATGATGCGCTCACTGGTTGCCGGCCTGTTTGTGATGGTGCCTGTGTTGGCCGCCGTGATTCTTAACTTCGCCATTATGGGTATCTCCGGTGTGACCATCGGCTGGGGCTCATCCATGTTTACATCGGTGGCGATATGTATCGGTGTCGATTATGCCATTCACCTGATCTATAAGGTTAAACACGAGTTTGCGAGGTTGCAGGATATCAAAGAGGCGCTACCGCTCTCATTGGCGACAACGGGCAAGACCATTTTCTTTAATGCCGTGGTGGTGGTTGCCGGTTTTATGGTGCTTCTGGCCAGTCAGATGCCGCCCAACCAACAGATGGGTCTGCTGGTATCAGCTGCCATGCTCTCGTCATTTATTGCAACCCTGACAGTGCTGCCGGCACTGATCATGACGGCGCGACCGAAATTTATTTTTAAACAGGATACTCAAGGAGATAAAGCATGAATCTTGGAAAAATTGCATTAATCATTTTTACCCTCTCCATTTTGACAGGGATGGGATCTGTTCTCTCATATAGCGCGGAGGCTTCCGGTAAAGATGTGACGGGTCTTGAAGTTATGATGCGTGTGGACAATCGGGATGACGGTGATGATCTGATTCAGAAAATTCATCAGAAGCTGATCGATAAACGGGGAGGGGTTCGTGAGCGGGAAATGATCTCTTTTCGTAAAGATTATGGCAAAGACAGTAGATCGATCTCCTATTTTTTAAGTCCTGCAAACATTCTCGATACCGCACTGTTAACCTACGATTACGATGGTGTGGAACGGGATGATGACCAGTGGCTCTACCTTCCTGCACTGAAAAAGGTACGTCGAATTTCCAGCGCAGATCGTGGTGACTACTTCATGGGCACTGATTTTACCTTTGAAGATATCAAACAGACACCGGAGCTTGAGGATTATCACT
>JBEQLD010000099.1:0-6461 GCA_040326115.1 Mariprofundaceae bacterium
CTTGGGTGGCTTTAGTACGCAATCGGAAACCGCATTTTCGATTGCGTCAAAAGGCCGCGATATGGATATCAAGGCCGAATCAAACAAAAATGGTAGGCTCGGGCGGTTTCGAACCGCCGACCCCCACCATGTCAAGGTGGTGCTCTACCCCTGAGCTACGAGCCTATGTTTGGGCAACCCTCTTGCGAGGGCTGCGAAGAGTATTGATGCCCCCCTATCTGGTCAAGGTGACAGTCACACATTTATTGTGTCTGAATATAACGACATCCATAGAAAAAATGAAAAAATCAAAAGTGTTCTTACTAATCTTGTCGATAACAATGATGGTTTAGAATTGCAATGCGATCCCCATCATGAACAGGGCGACTGCATCATCGGGTGAAGCTTCCTCTACCGGAGCACACCAGGCCACGTATCCATACATCTGCACATGCGTTCTGCCACGCTTGAATCCCAGGCGAATCTTCTCTCCCTGATCCAGAAAAGAGTCAACCTTCAGGCCGATACCTCTGGATGAAACATCACGCACCTGCTCTACTTTTAGATAGAGACCCGAACCGGGGTGATAAAGCTCCCCATTTGACATGTCCCGAGCGACATGACGCTCTTCACTACGCTGTTCGATTGCCACAACAACCACCCTCGGGCCTAGGAAGCGACCCTCCTTGGATGATTATAGCACAACAGTTAAACAGAGGCATATCTTAGGACGAAAGACTTTAGACTATTTTATTTCGGCGCTTCAGATCAATCGAATCAGACTCAATGACCCTGCCTTACGGCTGAATATAGGCAGCAACATGTAAACCAACAATCACAGTCAGTGATTAGCTTTTCAGTCTGAACCACCAATCAAATTCTGAAGTCGCAACAACCTTAGTTCCACAAAATACTTTAACAGGCACTGTTAACACTGCGGTTTTATCCCTGTTCAATTTATCGATACAGGCCTGCAAAGACTCATCACTAACATCAGCTTTGGCTCTGCAGTCATCTGAAGCAGGACGTTTGTATGTCATCTCAGCTCGCTTGAGCAGAACCAGCCAGTCAGGAAAAAGAGGCATAAGATTTAAGATAAGATAGTGGCCGCTGGCGGCCTCCGCCAAACCGTGAAGAACCGAGGCATGCAAGGTCTCTACATGATTGAGCAGGCACTCCTGCTGTTTTAGGCGGACTGTCTCCCCATCGGATTCGAGACCAATATGTTTGTTAAATGGTAAATCATCAATCTTCATAGAACCCCTCCCATGATAAAAAAAATCTACTGTTCTACTGATTAAGCTCCAAACTTCTCCTGAATCAAATCAGCAACAGTTTGGCCAACACTCAACATCACCGTTTCATCCTCGGCCTCTACCATCACGCGGGCTTTGGGCTCTGTACCTGAGAGCCGGACATTGATTCGTCCGCTATCACCCAACTGCTTTTCTGCATCCTTGATTGCACTGATAACCGAAGCATCAGCCAGGATATCTTTCCTCTCAGGCATAATGATATTCCAGAGCTTCTGAGGAAAAAGCTCCATGCTATCAGCAAGTTCGGAGAGTGGCTTACCCTGATCCGACATTGCGCAGAGAAGCTGCAGTGCACTCATCAGGCCATCTCCGGTTGTATTCTGATCCAGCAGAATCAGATGACCGGACTGTTCGCCGCCAAGGTTACAGCCCTTCTCCTTCATCATCTCAAGCACATAGCGATCACCCACCGCAGCGCGATACATCTTCAGATCCAAACCGGCCAGATAACGCTCAAGCCCCATATTACTCATCAGTGTTGTAACCACGCCATCGCCACGCAGGCGTCCATGGCCAAGCAGGTGAGTGGACAAAATGGCGATCACCCTGTCACCATCAATGAGGTTTCCCTTGGAATCACAGGCAATCAGGCGATCAGCATCACCATCAAGAGCAATGCCGATATCCGCATCTGTTGATGCAACCAGAGCACACATCGATTCCGGATATGTGGATCCGCATTCCCGATTAATATTGTAGCCGTCAGGTTCATCATGGATGGAAATCACATCACACCCGAGCTCGGAGAGGATACGTGGAGCCACGTCATAGGCTGCGCCATTGGCACAATCGACAACGATTTTCAGCCCATCAAGTCGAAGTCCCTTTGGCAGGGATGCCTTGAGAAATTCAATGTAACGACCTCGTGCATCGTCAACACGCACGGCCTTACCAACATCCAGTGCATTGGGCAGAGGAGGCAGTGCATCCAGACACTGCTCAATCTCCAATTCCAGCTCATCAGGCAGCTTGAATCCATCAGCGCCAAAAAACTTGATCCCGTTATCCCCTGCCGGATTGTGAGAAGCTGATAGCATCACACCTGCATCTGAACGCAGACTGCGTGTCAGATAAGCCACAGCCGGTGTTGGAACAGGACCAACCAGCTGAACATTCATCCCCTGCGCCGTTAACCCTGCACAGAGCGCAGACTCAATCATGTAACCTGAAAGACGAGTATCTTTTCCGATCAATACATGCGGCTGATGGGAGAGGTGCTTGGTCAACACATAACCTGCAGCCCTACCCAAACGCAATGCAAATTCCGCCGTCATCGGATCTTTATTCACTGTTCCGCGAACACCATCAGTGCCAAAATAGCGTCTCATCTTATCTCCCCATTCACTACGGCCTCATCCATTTCCTGATGAGTCAGAATACCTTTAACCATAAACTTCGCCTTCTCATTCACCAGACGAATTGCCTTACCTGTCGGGCTGGCAACACCGACCACTGCTTCAAACGGCCCCGGTTTGAACTCAGGCTGAATCGCCGTTGTCTCCACCTCACTCAAGGAGTCCAGCCACACTTCAGGGCCGGAAAGCTTCACCTCTGCAGGCTCTACCGAAATAATCTCGACCTGCCACCCCTCCGGCAGCTCCAGACGTGGCAGCACGGTAATTGATTTTTCCACCACTCTGTCAATCTGCAACTCAATTCGATCCGGTTGAATCTTCTCGATATCCAAACCGGCAGGCAGTCGAATATCTTCAATTTTTACGGCACGCTCAACCACACCGGGCATATTGAGTCCTGACGCGTCAAAGGGGACGTACACATCCTGAGGGCTCACTGTTTTCAACCTGCCCTGAAGGCCACTGAGTGTGACATGTACCGTACTTGGAAGATCGTTCACCACCACCATGTTTTGTGGAAGACCTTGTAGCTGAAGTGTGACTTCCATGTTCAGCGAACCTTCACCCTGACCATGCACCTGAAACCAGAGCACCACTGCAATCATCACTGCCCATATATGAAGCGCTTTGCTCTGCAATAGACTGGAAATCATACGCATCACGATTATTGGCTTCCCGGCAGAGCACGTTTATATGTTCGGGAAGAGGGATCAATAAGACGGCTCATTAATTTTTGACGCAGTTCAACGCTTGCCAGTGGTTCGGAGAGTTTTCCCTCCTCTGTAAGATGAATATCTCCCCGCTCTTCAGAGATAACCAGCACCAGCGCATCACTCTCTTCGGTGAGGCCAACTGCAGCACGATGTCGGGTACCAAAACCTCCCGCCAGTGCATTAGCCTGAGCCAGTGGCAACAACACTCTGCCTGCAACAATTCTGCCGCCCCGTTCATCCATTGACACAACAATCGCGCCATCATGCATCGGCGCATCCGGGCAGAAGAGTGCCTGCACCATATCCGGCCTGAGTGGGACATCCATCTCAACACCGGAGTCGTAGAGATGTTTCAGGCCCGTTTCACGCTCAATAACAATCAGACCGCCCCAGCCACGATGTACCAGTGACAAAGCTGATTCGACAAGAAGATCCACTACAACATCTTTTGGAGAGGCACCGGTAGCCAGAGGATTTACTGCAACGCGCATCAGTCCGCGTCGGATCTCATGCTGGAAGAGCACAACCATCACAATAATAAATACAGAGAAAAACTGGGAAAATATCCACTCAATGGTGAGCAGGTCAAACATGCGGGCGAGCTCATAGACAACCAGAACCACAGCAATACCGATCAGCATCTGCTCGGCCCGTGTTCCGCGAATCAGGCGCAACACATAGTAGATCACCACCGCTACCAGGGTGATATCTATAGCATCACGAATTCCAAACTGCCATCCACCCATATTGCTTACGATAGTCCCAGATGCGAATCACGCAAGGCCGAAGCGACATTGATCGCTTTTCCCTGCATCTCCACATCATGAACCCGAAGCAGGTCACAGCCTGCAAAAACAGAAACAGCGACTGCAGCAGCCGTCTCCACTTCACGTGAACCGACATCGGCTCCGGTAAGCTCCCCGAGAAATGATTTTCTTGAGACACCCATCAACACAGGCAGATTGAACCGCTGCTTTAACAGGTCAATATTGGCGATCAGTGCAAGGTTATCTTTAAGACGTTTTCCAAATCCAATGCCCGGATCAATGATGATGGAGGATTCGGAAATCCCCGCTTTCAGACAGGCTTCGATACGCGATTCAAAAAAGCTCTGAACCTCACTGAGAATGTCTGCATATCCGGGTTTAACCTGCATGGTTTCAGGGGTTCCCTGCATATGCATCAAACAGACATCAACCCCGGACTCAGCCACCACAGAGAGACTATCCTCATCCCCGGCCAAAGCTGTCACATCATTCACCATACATGCTCCTGCATCAATGGCGCGCCGCATCACTTCGGCTTTTGTGGTGTCGATAGAAATGGTTAAATCATGATTTTTCAGACTCTGAATCACTGGAATGACTCGATTCAGCTCTTCATCCAGTGTGACAGGTTTTGATCCGGGACGGGTTGATTCGCCGCCCACATCAATAATGTCTGCACCCTGCTCACGCATGGCCAAGGCATGCTGAAGCCCTGCATCGATATTGACAGGCTGCTCACCTTTCTTAACAAACTGTCCACCATCCGAAAATGAATCGGGGGTGCAATTCAGCACCCCCATAATCCATGCCCGTTCACCTTCAGGGCGTAGCCACTTTGACGACATTAAAGAGCCTTAGCTATTCTGCTCGCTTCCCTTGCCATCGATCTCATCATCTTTCGGATCGGCTCCTGCATCTATTGATTCAACAGGATCTTCCTCTTTCTTGGCTGCAGAGGTTTTCTCAGGATCTTCACGAACAATCTTCTCACCCCTGAGAAGTGCATCCACCTCTTTACCGGAGAGTGTCTCAAACTCAAGCAGTGCCTCAGCGATCTTATTCAGATCCTTACGGTAGGTTGTCAGAACTTTACGTGCCTTCGACTCACCTGCCTCGACCAGGCTACGAACCTCAGCATCAATGATCTGAGCCGTTTCATCAGACATATGCTGACTCTGGGTAATGGAACGCCCGAGGAATATCTCCTCTTCATTCTCCGAATAACGCAGCGGCCCGAGCTTTTTACTGAACCCGTACTCAGTCACCATGGCCCGGGCCATGCTGGTTGCCTGTTGAATATCATGGCCTGCACCGGTGGTGATATTCTCTTCACCAAAGACCAGCTCTTCAGCAACACGACCGCCAAAAAGAGATGCCAGACGGGACTCAAGCTCAATCCGTGACTGGCTCAAACGATCCCGTTCCGGAAGATTCATGGTTACACCCAATGCCCTGCCACGAGGAATAATGGTTACTTTATGAAGTGGGTCATGTTTAGGCATATGAATACCCACAAGTGCATGACCGGCTTCATGATAAGCAGTCAACCGCTTCTCATCTTCACTCATCACCATGGAGCGGCGTTCAGCACCCATCATTACCTTATCTTTGGCGTTCTCAAAATCATCATTGCCCACTTTATCACGATCATAACGAGCGGCATTCAAGGCTGCTTCATTAACCAGATTGGCAAGATCAGCACCGGAGAATCCCGGAGTTCCGCGAGCCAGCACCTTCACATCCACATCTGAATTCAAAGGAACCTTTTTCATATGCACTTTCAGAATCTGCTGACGACCCAGAAGATCAGGGCGCGGCACCACCACCTGTCGGTCAAAACGACCCGGACGCAGCAATGCAGGGTCAAGTACATCAGGACGGTTGGTAGCAGCCACCAGAATCACGCCCTCATTGGACTCAAAGCCATCCATCTCAACCAGCAACTGGTTCAGTGTCTGCTCACGCTCATCATTACCACCGCCAATACCGGCACCACGAGATGCCCAGGTGCCGCCGCCGTAAGGCACAACATCCGTATCACCGGTAATGACGCGCACGCTATCGATATCCACGCCAACCGCTGATGCCGCGACTTGGGCGATGATGGTTTCGGTGCCCTGGCCCTGTTCGCCTGCCAGCCTACCGACACCCGCCGGGCCGGGCTGATGCCCGAGACCAGCGCCGTGCGTTCCGCCTCGGAACAGCGCGAGGGCGACCAGGCCCACTCGAAGATCGTCGCCAAGTTTGGCGGCGTCTACCAGAACGACCGCGTCACCGCCTATGTCAACAGCATCGGCCAGCGCATCGCCCGGGTCTCGGCCCAGCCCGCCG
>JBEQLD010000009.1:0-31681 GCA_040326115.1 Mariprofundaceae bacterium
ATGGGCGCGACGTTGCTGCTTCATCCCATTCTCATGCTTGCTTCGGCAGCCAGATGAACGGGGAGGGGCTGTGTTGATACAAAGCTTTAACGAAGTCGCCATGCTGTGGCAGAGTTCCGATATGTTAATAACATGGATCAAACGCATGAGTCTCTTATCCGTAGCACTCTTTTCACTTCTGCTGCTAAGCGGATGCGATTCGCACGATAAAGCTACAATCCAGTGGCAGCTTCCTCTGACCGCACCGGAAGATCCTCATGGTGGGCAGGATGATCAGGCTATGTTGCCGGAGTGGGCGACTTCGGTGGAGGGGAGTGCATCATTGATGTTCCTTCAGATCACAACAGCTCGCAGCTTCAATGTAGATACCATTAAAGATGAGAAAATGATGTTCCATGATTGGGATATTACATTGCTTGGAATGGCCAAAGGACTACGCACACAATCTGGTGCTTTTATTGACGATGAAAATGTGCATAATCCCGCCGCGTTCGTGGAGTTATCTTATAAAGGCGACCTGATTTATCGAGGTTGGCTTTATCAGGAATTCCCCGAACTTTTCGGTCCGGACATTCCGGGTTGGAAATTATGGTTGAAAGCCATTAGTGTTCGCGCCCCTTCGCAAGAGGGGATCGAAAAACAAGGCTCCCTTAGCTCAGCTGGATAGAGTATCTGACTACGAATCAGAGGGCCGGGCGTTCGAATCGCTCAGGGAGCGCCATCTAAAAAAGGCACTTACGGAAACGTAAGTGCCTTTTTATTTTTTATCTTTGCTTTGTTGGTTGTTTCCAGTCGCAGGGAGTTAACTCTTTTCGGCCTTTTTGGAGTAACGAACGACCTGATTTCGGCCTCCCTCTTTAGCTTCGTAAAGCGCCAGATCTGCGTTATGTATGCACTCTGACAGCGTATCACCTTCAGCTGTATAAACATCTACACCAATCGAGATGGTTTTATTAAAAGAGCCCGACACAGCTTTAAATTCATGGGATTCGAGATCACTGCGGACTCTCTCTGCGATTTCTGCAATCTTTTCGTCAGACGCATCCATGAGAAGGATAATGAACTCTTCACCACCAAAGCGGATAACATAATCGTTTGCCCGCACAGATTTACCCATGATCTGCGCTGCGGTGATCAACACAGAATCTCCCACCTGATGACCATGGGTGTCATTGGTATCTTTAAAAAAATCAATATCACACATCAACACAGCAACAGGGCTTTTACTGCGTGAAACAGATGCAGTTAACCCGGGTTCAAACTCTTCAAGGAATCGCCTGTTGAATAGCCCGGTCATAGGATCTTTCAGGGTGGATTCGTGCAGGACTTTATTCAATCTTTTGGATTCAATAACAGGAGAAGCTTCGCTCAGATATGTTTTGATTGTAGGGATGTTCACCTCTACTTCTTCAGCTTCATCACTACTGTATAGGACTTGCAGAACCCCTCCAATCTTGCCACCCATAATGAAGGGGATACAGAAATGTTCCAAATTCTCTTTAGTCTGTACTACATTTCCTGCAAATGATGGACAGATATTTTTTTCAACCGTTGAATCAATGTCCTGGGCAGTTCGGCACGCCCGGCATGCATTGTTATCTGCTTTTATCTCTTCACGACACCATAGATTGGCTTTCTCAGGTATGCCTTTGGAAAAAATGAGATTCAATTGATGTTTGTCATGATTGGCCTCATACATGGAGAATCGTTTGAGAGAAAACTGATTTTCAAGAACGACTGAGATTCGTTTGTAAACGTCCTCCAGATTTCGATCATCCTCAATGGTCTGTTTAAAACGTGTTGCTTCTACCATGTTTGTTACCGACTCAATGGTGCGGACAAGAAGGTTCTTGTTATTGCCTTCATTGCGGTGCATCTCCATCGATTCAACCTGCCTTACGATGGTGCCAAAGCTGTTTTCCAGAGTCTCCATGAGCTGGTTGGTCTGTTTGGAAATCTGCCCGAGCTCATCATCACGGGATTCATCCAGACGTCCGCTGAAATTTCCGTTTTCTGCCATTCCGACGACGGACTGCATGCTGACGGTTGTATCAACAATAGGCATAATCAAGCGGCGCAGGGCAACACCTAAAACGATAGAGAATGCGATCAGGAATCCAATCAGAAGATATGCTGAAGCCATGGCGTCGGCACGTTGCTCGGTCAGGTCGAGTTCGATATTAACCACGCCGAGCATGGTTCCAACAGCAACATCATGGCATTGCAGGCATGCCTCTTCAGCAAAGTAGGGAGTGGTATACTGGTATTTCACACCATCAAAAGTTTCGATGAGCTGATCCATGGTTGATCCTCTCAGGAGAACTTTTTTCTCAATATCATTCGCTGAGTGCACACCTTTGCCCATCTGTTTTTCAACAGCTTTGGCCCGAATAATTCGTATTTCATGAAGATCCGGGATATGTGTTTTTACATGCGCATCGAGCTCTTCATGATCATACTTTCCCTGCATAAAGCTGATCAGCAGCTCATTACGAACCAGTTCAGAGGCCAGTTCCCCGTGCTCACGTTCATTGACAAGGGATGTCTCACGAAATGATAGAAAGGAGATGCCTGTCAGAGATATGGCCATGATGATTGCTCCGACAGCAACGAACATGGATATCTTTGTTCTGATTTTCATTGAGCCTCCAGCGTAGGGAGCTTGTATTCCAAATGCTTGATATTACTTATGATAGTACAATATCTATCGGCATGCTGGTTGATTACTTGAACCGAAGCGTTGTAAGCCTGATTAAAGGTTTAAGCAGGGTCTTCCGTCTTTGAAAAAATCTCTTTTTCCACCTCCAGAATCCTCATGGTAGTTGCTACAACACAGTCCGGGTTGAGTGAGATTGATTCGATGCCTTCACGAACCAGAAACTCGGCAATTTCCGGATAGTCGGATGGTGCCTGTCCACAGATACCGATATATTTGTTTCGGCGCTTGCATGCGGAGATGGCCATTTTGAGCATATCCATGACCGGCTGCTGGCGCTCATCAAAAATGTGAGCAATTAATGCAGAGTCCCGATCTACGCCCAGTGTTAACTGGGTAAGATCATTGGAGCCGATGGAGAAGCCGTCAAAAATATCCAGAAAGGCATCGGCCGAGATCACATTGGATGGAATCTCGCACATCACATAAATCTCCAGCTCGTTCTCTCCACGTTTCAAGCCATGTTTCTCCATTTCGGCCAGTACTTTCACACCTTCTTCAGGTGTACGCGTGAAGGGGATCATCAGGCGGACATTTTTCAGCCCCATGGCATCGCGTACCATACGCATGGCCTGACATTCAAGTGCAAATGCATCCTTGAAACTATCCGAGTAGTAGCGCGATGCACCTCTGAATCCGATCATCGGATTCTCCTCTACAGGTTCAAACTGGGCCCCTCCAATGAGGTTGGCATACTCGTTTGATTTGAAATCGGACATTCTGAAAATGACTTTTTCGGGATAGAAGGCGGCCGCAATCATGGAGACACCTTCGGCAAGTTTTTGCACGTAGAAATCTACAGGTGATGCGTAAGCAGAAGTGCGTCTGAGAATCTCGGATTTCACTTCTTCGTCTGTGATCTGATCAAAATGAAGCAGGGCATTGGGGTGTATGCCGATGGTGTTATTAATGATGAACTCCAGCCGGGCCAGTCCCACACCATCATTGGGAATGGCACTGAAAGAGAATGCGCGATCCGGGCTTGCCACATTCATCATGATTTTGGTTTTCGGACGTTTCAGTGTGCCAACTTCAAGCCGATCCACCGAGAATGGCATGGCGCCTTCATAGATGTTGCCAATTTCACCTTCAGCGCATGAAACAGTGACCATCTGTCCGGTCTGAATCATTGATGTTGCTTTGCCTGTGCCAACCACGGCAGGCAGGCCAAGCTCCCGGGAGATAATGGCTGCATGACAGGTTCGGCCACCACGATTGGTGACGATGGCAGCTGCAATTTTCATGATCGGTTCCCAATCCGGATCAGTCATGTCCGTGATTAACACTTCTCCGGGCTCCAGCTCATGAATCTGGGATGCATCCTTGATAACTCTGGCCACACCTGTGGCGATTTTTCCACCCACGCTCTTTCCCTGAATCAGGATGTTTCCCTGCTCTTTCAGGTTATAGGTCTCGATAATTTTTGAGTCTTTCTGGGCATGCACGGTCTCCGGCCGTGCCTGAACAATAAACAGCTCACCCGAGTGTCCATCTTTGGCCCACTCGATGTCCATGGGTCTCACTTTTCCGGCCAGCTTGGAGTAATGCTCTTCAATGGTGACGGCGTACCGGGCGAGCGTGACCAGTTCGTCTTTAGTGAGGCAGTACTGTTGTTGATCTTCCAGTGGAACGGGTACATTTTTGGTCGGCTGTTTGAGCGAATCGGAGTAGATCATCTTGATCGCTTTTTCACCCAGATGCCGACTCAGAACAGGTTTGAAACCCTCTTTCAGGGTGGGTTTGAATACATAAGCCTCATCCGGGCTGACAGCACCCTGAACCACGTTTTCACCCAGACCATAGGCTCCGGTAATAAACACGGCATCTTTGAATCCACTCTCGGTATCAATAGAGAACATCACACCTGCAGATGCCAGATCGCTTCTGACCATTTTCTGAATGCCTGCTGAGAGTGCGACTTTCATATGATCAAAGCCCTTATCAACCCGGTAGGAGATGGCTCGATTGGTAAACAGGGATGCATAGACCCATTTGATGCTCTCAATGACATTGGCTGAACCACGGACGTTCAGGTAGGTCTCCTGCTGTCCGGCAAATGAAGCATCGGGAAGGTCTTCAGCGGTGGCAGAGCTGCGTACAGCAACAGCCAGTGGTGATTCAGCATACTCACCCATCAGTTGCGTGTAAGCAGATTTGATCTGCTCTTCCAGATCAGGCGGCATGTTGGCATGTGCGAGCTTATGGCGAAGGTAGGAGCCTCGTCTTGCAAGATCTTTTACATCGCGGGTATCCAGCCCTTCAAGAGTGGCGGCCATCTCATCTTTCAGGCCGTTATATTCAATATAGTGCCAGTAGGCATCTGCCGTGGTGGCAAAACCGTTGGGGACTTTGATGCCTTTGTCGGTTAGTTGCCGGTACATCTCTCCCAGAGAGGCATTTTTACCACCAACAATAGGTACATCAGAGAGTTCCAGCTCATTGAAAAAGCGAATATATTCCATCATTTACTCCGAAAGTTTTGCTCGTGGGGCACTGCTTATATTATAGGTGAGTTTGATTCGGATTGTTAACCGGAAAAATATTTTTATATTCAGCCTTTGATGCTAAGCGTGACTCTATCCATCTCAGATTGAATGGAGATGGCCTTGGCGTTGTAGGCAAAGGTGCTCTGGTTAATGATCATGGTGACGATATTGTCAGACAGGCTCACATTGGAGCGCTCCAGACCACCAAACACTAGATCACCGGCCCCTCCAGAGCCCGATGTGTTGGTCAGGGGCGCGCCTGAAGCAATGCTCTCCCGCAGCAGGCTATCTCCGGACTGAGTCAGTCCGTCGGGATTCGGAAACGTGGTGATGGAGAGTTGCCCGATCGGTGTGATGGTTCCATTCACATTGGCATTGATCACGCCGTCGCCCTGAATGGCAATCGAATCTGTACCCGTTGGCACTGAGACCGATGGTTGCAGCGGGTTTCCGTTGTTGTCTGTAATGGTGCCGTTTTTATCAATGCTGAGCGTACCACTGCGACTGTATGCAGTGCCTTCAGGTGTGGAGACGGCGATGTAGCCATTTCCCTCAATGGCAAAATCGAGAAGATTGTTGGTCACAACGAGACCACCCTGGCTCTGGTTTACAGTGACGGTTGCAGATTGTGTGCCTTGCAGTGTTCTACTCTCTTTGAATCCGGGAGATTCAACATTTGCAACGTTATTGGCGGTTACCCTTTGAGAGGTGCCAATGTTGCGCAGTGCATTAACGGATGAACTGAAATCTACCATAATTCTATTCTAGCACCCCCTTAAGCAAAGTCATTGGAAGAGATAGCGGTGGAATTGATGCATCTACCTCTGACCTTTTATATATCGCCGGATATGTAGGCGAGTTTAGTAACATATTAGTGGTATACCTGGAGAATCAGGTTTTCTTGATCAGGTTTTCGATTTTGCGGCTCAGTACACCAATCTGATAGGGCTTTCCAATAAAGCCTGTAGCCAGTTTATCAAACTCGGTATCCGGGGAGGAACTATCATTTGTGTAGCCCGATACAAATAGAACAGGAATATCAATGCCAATTCGTTCCATCTCTCGGGCTGCTTCAATACCGCCCATGACCGGCATCACCACATCCATCAGAATCAGTGAAATTTCACCATCGTGCGTGCTGATTTTTAACAGGGCGTCTTTTCCGTTCATTGCAGTGATCACTTTGTAATTGAGATTCTCCAATATTGATTGGCAAATCTGGATAACGCTCTCCTGATCATCAACGAGCAGGAGGGTCTCTCCATGGCCACAAACCGGTTCCTGAGAGCCTTTTGATTCATCGGTGGGATCAGCTGAGGTGATCAGAGGCAGGTAGATGGTGACGGTCGTTCCATGATGAAGTTCGCTGTCGACCACGATAATTCCATTGTGTGACTGGACAGAACCATAAACCATAGAGAGCCCAAGGCCGGTTCCCTGTCCAATCTCCTTGGTTGTGAAAAATGGCTCAAAGATATGCTCGCGATGCTCTTGACCTATGCCCATGCCATTATCTGATACGGAAAGTTTGGCAAAGGGTGAGTCCAGCTGCAGATCATGAGCTTTCGAGAAGGCTTTATCAGCCCTGAAAAGCTCGAGGGATGCAGTGATTTCCGGACTCTGCTGACTATTGACTGCATCACGGGCATTGGTCATCAGATTCATTACGATCTGTTGGACCTGGGTTGCATCACCAAGAATTGGCAGGTTTTCGGCACAGATTTTCTCGTTCACGAAAATGGTTTCAGGTAGCCCTGTTCGAACAAGTTTCAGTGTCTCTTTTATAAAGGGCTTAATATCAAACATCCGCATCTCTACCTGCCCCTTACGGGCGAAAGTAAGCAGTTGTTTGATCATATCCGCAGCACTAAACCCCAGCTCTTCTATTTCATCAAGGTGAGTTGCGAGTTCGGGGATAGGTTCGGCCAGTTTTTTGGCGAGGAATACCTTGCCGATAATTCCGGCCAGCATGTTATTGAAATCATGGGCAATGCCACCAACCAGCGTGCCGATGGCCTCCATCTTTTGAGCCTGACGGAAACGGTTCTCCAGCTCTTCCCACTGGGTCATATCTTCCTGGATGGCAACAAAATGAGTAATTTTCCCTTCCTCATTAATGATGGGTGAGATCGTCAGCCGTGCCGGATAGAGTGAGCCGTCCTTTTTCCTATCTATGATAGATCCCGTCCAGACTTTTCCACTGGTAATGGTATCCCAAAGCAGCTTGTAATAACTTTCCGAATGCTCTCCACTCTTCAGAATGCTTGGGCTCTGACCAATCAGTTCATCTGCACTATATCCTGATACCTTCTCAAGCGCCGGATTCACATACTCTATGATACCTTCACAATCGGTAAGAAGTATGGCTTCACCGGCATGTTCGACCGCTTTTGAAAGCTTTTCATGCTCTTCAAAGAGCTTTTTTCGAACTTCGATGTCACGCAAGAAGCATGTGTAACCGGCGAACTCACCATAATTGATTCTGGAGAGGCAGATTTCAGCAGCAAAAAGGGTTCCATCAGATTTCATAGCCTCAACTTCCGTAACTCCCTCCTGAATAGACCTGTCCAGATCAAAGCCGGTTGTGATTACAAAATCATGGAAACTCCGGCCTATAAGTTCATCTTTTGAGGTGAGAAACACATCTTCTGCAGCCGGGTTAACATCAAATATGATGCCGTGATCATCACAGGTGATAATTACATCAAGGGCTGCATCCTGAATGGCAGTCTTCATATCTTTCTCGCTCAACCTTTGCTGAATCAGGTTGTACCGGAATAGTAATATGATAAATGATGCCAATATCAACAGTGTGACGATGAATATCCAGAGCGTCTCCTGGCGCAACTGTTGTTCCAGGTTGGCAATGGTGGATTTTGAAATATGGGAGAGTACTACCCAGTTTATTTTATGATGCTCATGTCTGCCACTGCCCTTTTTTGTGATGAGGTTCAGATAGGGGTGAGAGCGGGAATAGATAAAGATTCCACTCTCTGTTTCAACCGTTCCCTGTATGTTTGAGTTGATGACATCCCATTCATGCGGGAATTTACTGCCAAATGTCAGGTTTTGTCTCTCCGGGTACATGAATCCCCAGTTGTTATCAGGCTCATCGGCGTGCAGCCAGTACCCCTGTTGATTAAGAAGCATCACATCTCCCACGGAGGGGATTGAGAGGGGGTCGTTATGGGCAAGATCAAAGGAATCGAGCAGGTATTGTGCAAGATAGTTCACAATGATAATACCGCGTTTTTTTCCGCCGGAATCAAATACAGGCATGGCAAAGCGGATCATGGGTTTGATGGGCAGCTCGATTTTTTTATGTTCGATATTCAGGTCCAGAGGAGAGATGAAGTAGTCATCTTCTGATAGTATAATGGCATCTGTAAAATAGTAGCGATGCTGTTTGTTTTGTAGTTTGTCTGGAGGAACAGTGATGGGATGGTCAGGGGTGTTGTTGATACGCAGTTTTTCCATGCCACTGCTATCAATAAAACGGATCTGGTCATAGATTTTTTTTTCACGGAATATTATTTTATAATCATTTGCCAGATGATCCCATGCAGCCGGGTTGTTTTTATCCAGGGCTTCTTTTAATTCGTTGATTGAGGCGAGAATTTTCAGGTCGCTGATGATGGATCCAAACTGGTTGGACATGGAGGCTTTACTGCGTTCCAGGCTAATGAGTTCATTTTCAATGGTGATGGTTTTGTGATGTTCAACTTCGTTTGTGTAATAGGTATACGCTCCTAAAGCCGCTAAAAGCGCAGCAATAAGAAAGTGAGCTATGAATCGCTTTGTAAGGCGAGTTTTGTTCGGCATAATTTCTCCGAATCGAATACCGTTTTGTATTATTATAGATGAAGCGATATTGTTATGCAGATGTGCCTTTAAGTTTATCGTCTTATGTCGAATAAACATTAGTAAAAAGTGCCTGAAATGGCCGCCATCTTGCTTGTTTATTGTCAATACATGGCAGAAAGCCAAATTAGATGTCAGGGGAAGTCAGGATGAGCGACAAACCGGAAGAAAAACATGATATTTACAGTAAATGGCACAGTGTAAATAACCAGCCTCAGGATTATGGCAAGAGCGTCAAACCAAAAGTAAAACATGACATGCTTAATACGCTTCTGCGTGAAGAGAAGATTGATGAGGCAAATGCACTTCTGGCCAAGGGGTTTGAACCGGATTTGTCAGGTACGGACTTCCGAGCTCTGCATTTGAGCGGCCTGCATACGGATGGACTCGATTTTTCGGATAGTTATTTTCGCATGACTGACCTGAGAGGATTGGATTTGAGAAACTGCAACATGGAAGGGGCCAGTCTGCACTCCGCAAAAATTACCGGCTGCTATTTTCCAAAACCGCTCAGTGCTGAGGAGATCAGAATGTCTGTTGAGCATGGCACCCGGTTGCGCTATCGATGGCGAACATGAAGGCAATTTGTATAATCAAGAAGCCTCTATAGATAAGTTGTAACCTGCTAAGCTTATAATGTGGACTGGTTGTATATCCAGCCACTGGAGTCTGGCAGATGGAAGTTAATCGATGCTGATAGGCATCCCCAAAGAGATTAAAAACGGTGAGCACCGTGTCTCCCTGACGCCTCAAGGCGTAGCCGGACTTGTTGCCGCCGGGCATCAGATCTCTGTTCAATGCAGTGCCGGGATTGATAGCGGTTATCCCGATTCAGACTATCAGAAAGCAGGGGCCATGATGGTTGATGGAGCCACCGATGCCTGGGCAAGTGAGCTTGTGGTCAAAGTAAAAGAGCCCCTTGCTGAAGAGTATCAATATCTAAATCCTGACTCCGCTCTCTTTACCTTCCTGCATCTGGCTGCATTTTCTGAATTAACTCAAAAACTTATTGATTGCAGGGTTCGATCTATCGGTTACGAAACGGTTCAGCTGGATCATGGTGGACTTCCGATCCTGGCGCCCATGAGCAAGGTGGCCGGGCGTGTTGCGATGTTGATGGCGGCACGGTTTCTTCAGTTTGGCTCATTCCATGGGCACCTTCTTCCGGGCGTTCGTCATCGGGGCATGCTGATGGGCGGAATCAGGGGCGTGGATGCATGCAGGGTTGTGATACTTGGCGGTGGTAATGTCGGCCGCCATGCTGCACATGTGGCAGTGGGTCTTGATGCCGAAGTGATGGTGTTGGATCACAATATGGACTGTGTTGATCATTTGAATGATCTTTTTGGCGAAAAAGTTCAGGCCAGTCTCTATTCGGAGTCAGAATTGAGGCCGATACTTTCAGATGCGGATGTGGTGATCGGGGCGGCTCTGATTCCGGGTGAGCATGCACCTTGTCTGATTACCGGAGAGACGGTCGAAGAGATGCAGAATGGTGCTGTGTTGATGGATGTTGCCATTGATCAGGGAGGCATCAGTGAGACAAGCCGGGTGACTTCCTATGATGATCCTGTTTATGAAGTTGATGGAGTCATTCACTGTTGTCTGCCAAATCTTCCTGCGGCAGTGCCAAGAAGCAGTACCCAGGCATTGACTGCGGCATCGCTCCCTTATCTCAGAATTCTGGCAGACGAGGGGATTGAGGCGGCTGTTAAGAAGTGTGATGCCTTGAGAAAAGGGGTGAATACATGGGATGGAGAGATCAGACATTCCGGTGTATTAAAAGCATTTTCCGGTCACTGAACTTCCTGTCAGTTTCACACCTTTCAATGTAATCAGCCAATATCAATTCATTCGGTTTAATAAGCTTTAATGGAGGGGCTGAGTCGGCTATGCTTCGGCTCCGGCGGGGAAGCTGTCAGCTTGCCCGTTTTTTGTGCGCCTGTTTTGTGCGCCCACTATTGTAAAAGCAACAGAAACTGCCTTGACGATACATAGATGATCTATTCAGAAGGAGCCGGACTTTTTATGCCACGCCGTACCGATATTAAATCCATTTTGATTATAGGAGCCGGCCCCATCGTAATTGGTCAGGCCTGTGAATTTGACTACTCCGGCGTGCAGGCATGCAAAGCGCTGAAGGAAGAGGGGTTCCGGGTCATTCTGGTGAATTCGAATCCCGCAACGATCATGACTGATCCAGAGTTTGCCGATGCCACCTATATCGAACCTGTTGACTGGGAAGTGGTTGCAAAAATCATCGAGAAAGAGCGCCCTGATGCCATCCTGCCAACCATGGGTGGACAGACTGCGCTGAATACGGCTCTCTCTCTGAATAAACACGGCATTCTTGAAAAGTTCAATGTGCAGTTGATTGGTGCACAGCCCGATGCCATTGATAAGGCTGAAGACCGCGAACGTTTTAAAAAGGCGATGGATAATATCAATCTTGAGATGGCGCGTGGTGGGTTTGCCCACAATATGGAAGAGGCACGTACTTTTGCCGAAGAGTTAGGCTTTCCGATCATTATCCGCCCATCATTCACCCTTGGTGGTTCAGGTGGCGGCATCGCCTACAATCCGGAAGAGTTGGAGCAGATTGCCGCTTCAGGCCTTGATGCCAGTCCGACCGATGAGATTCTGGTTGAAGAGTCCATCATTGGCTGGAAAGAGTATGAGATGGAAGTGATGCGCGATTGTAATGATAACTGCGTCATCATCTGCTCCATTGAAAACCTTGATCCGATGGGCGTACATACCGGTGATTCGATCACGGTCGCCCCTGCCCAGACGCTGACCGATAAAGAGTATCAACGTATGCGTGATGCCTCGATTGCCATTCTCCGCGAGATTGGCGTTGAGACAGGCGGTTCCAATGTTCAGTTTGCCGTGAACCCGGAAGATGGTCGTCTGATTATTATCGAGATGAATCCGCGTGTATCCCGTTCATCCGCATTGGCTTCAAAGGCGACAGGTTTCCCGATTGCCAAGATCGCGGCCAAGCTGGCGGTTGGTTATACGCTGGATGAAATTCGTAATGATATTACGGGTGAAACCTATGCGGCATTTGAGCCGACTATCGATTATGTGGTAACCAAACTGCCACGTTTTGCTTTTGAGAAGTTTGCTGGCGCTGATACGCGCCTGACAACCCAGATGAAATCAGTGGGCGAGGTGATGGCGATTGGACGCACCTTTGCCGAGTCAATGGGTAAGGCGATGCGCGGTCTGGAAACCGACTCCTGTGGTTTTGATAAAAATATTCCAGAAGATGTTGATGAAGAAATTTTCCTACAGGAAAAGCTTGCTGTACCGGGTGCAGAACGCCTCTGGTGGGTTGGCGAAGCTCTTCGAGCAGGCTGGTCTGAAGAGCGCGTATTTGATGTGACTAAAATTGATCCATGGTTTATCCGTGAAATCACTGCCGTGATCCTGCTGGAAGCGGGTTTGGCCGGCCATGATCTGAATGCGCTCTCTGCAGCTGAATGGCGAACAGCCAAACGTGAAGGGTTATCTGATCTTCGTTTGGCAGAGCTGCTCTGTTGCAGCGAGGCAGAAGTCCGCAAGGCACGTACAGATGCTGGTGTAACCCCCGTGTTTAAGCGTGTGGATACCTGCGGAGCCGAATTTGTCTCCCATACACCTTATCTCTACTCGACCTATGAAGATGAGTGTGAAGCGCGTCCAACCGATAAAAAGAAGATCATCGTACTCGGTGGTGGTCCGAACCGGATTGGTCAGGGTATCGAGTTTGATTACTGCTGTGTACATGCCGCATTTGCACTTTCTGATGATGGGTATGAGACCATCATGGTCAATTGCAATCCTGAAACCGTATCAACCGATTATGATACATCCGATCGTCTCTATTTTGAGCCGCTGACATTTGAAGATGTGATGGCCATTGTCGATGTTGAGAAGCCGTTTGGTGTGATTGTCCAGTTTGGCGGGCAGACACCATTGAAGCTGGCTGAATCTCTTGAAGCTGCAGGTGTTCCTATCATCGGAACCAGTCCGGATATGATTGACCTGGCTGAAGATCGTGAGCGTTTTCAGCAGCTTCTGCATGATCTGAAGTTGCGTCAGCCGGAAAATGGAACGGCACGTTCCGTGGAAGAGGCACTCTCTGTAGCAGAGAGTGTTGGCTATCCGGTTGTTGTGCGTCCCTCCTACGTGTTGGGTGGTCGGGCGATGCAGATTGTTCATGATAAAGAGGGCTTGCTGCGTTACATGAAGGAAGCCGTGAGCGTCAGCCATGATCATCCGGTACTGCTTGACCGATTCCTGAATCAGGCCATTGAACTGGATGTGGATGCATTGTGTGATGGTGAACGTGTTGTGATCGGTGGCATTATGGAGCATATCGAAGAGGCCGGTGTTCATTCCGGAGACTCATCGTGCTGCCTGCCTCCGCACTCCATATCAGATGCTATTGTTACAGAGGTTCGCAAGCAGACAGAGGCACTTGGACTGGCTCTTAACGTGCGGGGCCTGATGAATATTCAGTTTGCGCTTCAGGGCGATGATATTTATGTGCTGGAAGTAAATCCTCGTGCCAGCCGTACGGTGCCATTCGTTTCCAAAGCAACCGGAAAGCCGTTGGCGAAGATTGCTGCCAGAATCATGGCCGGTCAGTCACTCGTTTCACAGGGCATTACAGAAATTGTGCAGCCCACCAAATATCGCGCAGTGAAAGAGGCCGTGTTCCCATTTGTGAAATTCCGTGGTGTGGACCCACTGCTTTCGCCGGAAATGAAATCAACAGGTGAGGTGATGGGCATTGCTCCGACATTCCCTGCTGCTTTTGATAAGGCGCAACTGGGTGCGGGTCAGAGGCTTCCACAATCCGGCAGGGCGTTTATTTCTGTTCGTGATGCGGACAAACATCGCACGGCATCTTTGGCAAAACTGCTTGTTGAGAGTGGTTTTGAGGTGTTGGGAACATCGGGAACCCATAAGCTTTTGACGGATGCAGGAATCCCAAGCACCAAGGTCGCGAAAGTAATTGATGGCGTTCGTCCGCACATTGTTGATCGGCTGCTTAGTGATGACGTGGATTTTATCGTTAACACAACAGAGGGCGCTCAGGCGATCAAGGATTCCAAGTCTATTCGCCAGGCAGCACTGGACCGTGGCATTGTCTATTTTACCACGATCGCAGGCGGCATTGCAGCAGCTGAAGCAATTGCCAGCCATTCAGATGTTACGGATGTAACAAGTATTCAGGATTATCTTAAGGAAGTGAATTAAATGCAACGAGTGCCAATGACAAAACAGGGCGCAGAAAAGCTGCGGGAGCAGCTTGCTTATATAAAGGGCGAGAAGCGGATGGGCATTATTAATGCGATTGAAGAAGCGCGTGCTCATGGCGATCTTTCAGAAAATGCCGAATACCATGCCGCAAAAGAGGATCAGGGCATGAATGAGGCGAAGATCAAGGATCTGGAAGATAAACTTGCCCGTTCCCAGGTGATTAATCCTGCAACAATTGAATCAGCCAAAATTGTCTTTGGTGCAAGAGTGACGCTTATTGATGCCGAGACTGAGAAAGAGGTTACCTACCAGATTGTTGGAGAGGATGAGGCTGATATTGAAGCTGGAAAAGTTTCTGTTACGTCTCCGATTGCCCGCTCCATGATTGGCAAGGAAGAGGGTGATATTGCTATTGTTCGTGCGCCGGGTGGTGAACGCGAATATGAAATTCAGGGAATAGTTTATCAATAATAGATACGGTTTCGGGCTCCTGCCCTTCACCTCTAATCGCTACGCAAAACGTGGTTTTGCTTTGCTTACGGTTTCGCTAATGCTCAACCGCCCCACATCCTGTGGGGGAAGGGTGTTTGCATACAGTCTCGAAGAATCTCGTTCTTACTTTTTTGCGAAGGGTTTACTTAAACTATGAGAGTTGAGTGTGTTCGGGGAGTGGCGATTCGGCTTTGTCTGGCTCTGATTCTGGGGCTGCTGGCGGTCTCCGGTTATGTTGTGGTACCTATACTTTTTGCCAAAGTCGGTTCTTCTGCTGAAGCTGGCAGATTGGCTGGTGAGATATTCCATGTCATGAACTTGGGTGTTTTGTTGATGGCGGTTGCGGTTGGCAGTTTCTGGATGCGTACAAAGAACATCGCGCGATCCAATTGGATTTTACTGGTGTTGTTGCTGATTCTGATTACCGTGAATGAGTATGCTGTTTCACCACTGCTGGCCGATCTTAAGGCGGCAGCAGGGCCCATCGATGCGCTCTCTTCTGATGATCCAAAGCGGGTTGAATTTGGCATGTGGCACGGTATAAGCGCCACTGTTCATCTGTTGGCAACGATTGCTGCTGCAGGTCTGGTGATGCTGGGTGGACACAAGAGATCCGGTAGCCCTCAAGAGGCACTATGCAAAAAATCATAAGCTGGTTTCAGGGCAGGATGTCTGATCAGCAGCTGGTGACGCTACTGCTGTCACTGTTCATTATTTTTGCACTGCTGATTCTGGTTGGTGATGTGCTTGCGCCTCTGCTGGTTGCGATTGCGATGGCATATGTACTTGATGACATCATTCAGTTGCTTTGTCGTTGCAGGGTTCCACGGGTGATATCCATTGTACTGGTTCTGTGTGGTGCTTTTCTAATTATATTGTTCGCGCTGCTTACGATTCTTCCGCTGCTGACCGATCAGATTGGAAGACTTGTCACACAGACTCCGGAGTTGATTGCGGCGCTTCGGGATTCGATACAGCAGTTTCAGGCCAGTTATGTGAGCTGGTTGAATCCGGAATATCTGCAGCAGCTTGTTGCGACAGTGGTGAATAAGATGCAGGAGTGGGGCGGTTCACTGCTCTCTGTTTCCATCGCATCCATTCCCGGCCTGATCACACTGCTTGTTTACGTGATCCTTGTACCTGTTCTTATCTTCTTTCTGCTAAAAGACAAAACAGTGATTGTGGCTTGGGCACAGCGCTTTTTGCCACAGGAACGTTCACTTCTGCAGCGTGTCTGGAGAGAGGTGGATATCCAGATTGGCAACTATATCCGGGGTAAATTCTGGGAGTCTGTTGTTGTCGGTGTTGCGATGTGGCTGGCCTACGCATGGATGGAGCATGAGTATGCTTTGCTGCTCGGTACGCTGACAGGCATCTCCGTCTGGATTCCGTTTGTGGGCGCTGCGGTGGTTACGATTCCGGTTATCATACTCTCATTTTTTCAGTGGGGCTGGTCGGATATGATGCTCTATGGGCTGATTGCTTATACTGTGATTCAGCTGATTGATGCCAACGTCATTGTGCCCTGGATATTCTCTGAGATGGTGAATCTTCACCCCATTGCAATCATTGTTGCCGTACTCGTCTTTGGAAGTCTCTGGGGTGTATTGGGTGTTTTTATTGCCATACCCATGGCTGCACTGGTTCAGAGTGTATTGACCATTATTTTTGAGCGAAAAGATGTGCCGGAAAGTTTGTCTGATTGACACGGCGATATGCAACCCTAGCTTGCAACTTCTTTTTTAGATTTGCTCTCTGAGCCGGACTTCCTGTCCTGTTCAGAGAGGCACAGAGCCAAAAGCGCGGTTTTGGCTCTGTTTACAAAATCAGCTTGATACTGATTTTGGCGACCCCTCCATGAGTCGCGGGTAGACAGATACCGGAATACCGCAAATGAAACTGTTGAGGAAGATGCTGTGAACGATAAAACCAAGAGACCGAACAAAGAGCCAGTTACTCCCGAGAAGGGGACCGATTCAGAATTTGCTGCTGAAATGGAAGAGTTGAAGCGTGATATGCGTTCAGCTCAAATTGTTGATTGGGTGCAGAGGAACCAACAGCAATTGATTGCAGCTGCTGTGGCGGTTATCCTGATTCTGGCTGGTGGCACTTTGTGGCTGGAGCGTAACAAATCCCAGAAAAATTCAGCTGCGACACTTTATCATCAGGCGCTTTCAACATCTGACAGTGAGCAGAAGAAAGCGATGCTGGAGTTGGTCATCAGAGATTTTGGTGATACCGGCTATGGTTCACTGGCTCATCTTTATATGGCAAAGCTATCCAGTGATCCGGAAGCGCACCTGAATGCTCTGATTTATGGAGCAGCCTCAACACCGGAACTTGCATGGCAGGCCCGTCTTGATCTGGCTGAATGGCAGCTTGGAAATGGAAAGTTTGATGAGGTGAAAGCACTGTTGGAGAAAGCAGTTGGTAAACAGTATGAGCAGCTGCGTCACTATCTTCTGGCTGAAGCCTCAACCGATACAACAGAAAAGAAGAAACATCTCCAGATGTCTCTCGATTCTGATTCTAACGATACATTTCTTAAGGCAAGGGTAGAACGCATGCTTTCCGAATTAGGTTCATCTGACTCATGATTCAGAGCCTGACATTGCGTCTATCCTTGATCTTTATCGTCACTGCACTCTCATCCTGTGCCGGCTGGTATGCCGGTGATACAGGTGAGGGTGTTTCAGCTTCTTCTGGCACGATTCAGAGAGTCTGGTCGGTTGATGTTGATCAGAGAGAACCCGGTGATCCTTCCGGTTTCAGTCAGGCTGCAGTGGTTTCTGCGCAGGGCTCTTCCAAAGAGTTGATTGTGATTGGTGGCAGAGATGGCCGGGTGCGGGTTTATGATCTCAATGGCCGCGAATTGCATAGTATTACAATCAATGAACCTTCTGATTCCGGAGCGCTGGGATTAAAAAATGGTCTGGTCGTGTTGAGTGATGTTGGCGGCATGCTTTATGGCATTGATCCGGTGCAAGGCGTTATTGCCTGGCAGTACCAGCTCACCTCGCCATTTTTGGCCCAGCCTGTTTTATTGAATGACGGTTTCCTGGTTCAGACCATGGACAATCGAATTTACAACTTCTCTTCTGATGGAAAGAAGCTTTGGAGCTACGCTGGTCACGGTAGTGGTCTGAGTATGTATATGAGTGCCTATCCCCTGGTTGTGGGTCAGTCTGTTTACGCTGTGTTAACCAATGGTGATGCGGTGGCGTTAAAAGCCGGTAGTGGAGATCTTCTTTGGCGCAGACAGCTGCTTCTGAATACGGATGCTGCAGTGTTAAGTGAACTGCGTGCTCCAATTTCCTCTCCAGTGCACCTTAATCAGGCTGTAATCGGCATTGAAAAAACGGGCGATGCTCTACTGGTTGCATTTTATCAGGGAAAAATTCAGGTGTTGTCACGTGAAGATGGAAGTCAATTTTTCGGGCGAGAGATTTCAATTAAATCTACTCCTCTAATTGATCAGGGACATATCTATATCGCCAATGCATCCGGTGAAGTTTTGGCCATTGACCTTGCAACCGGAGCCACCGCCTGGAAACAGAAACTATCTGACGGTGAACTTCTGGGCCCTGTTGTCTGGAAAAATTCTCTCTGGGTGGTGGATGATCGTGGTATTGTGATGCGGCTGGGCAAAGATGGTCGTAAACAGGCATCCGTGACATTAAATGGCCGTATAGAACGCGCTCCTATCGTAACGTCAGCAGGACTGCTGGCTCGAACCGGTCGGGGTGTGTTAACACTACTTCGCTGATATTGGCATCTTATGAGTGATCATCTTCCTGTAATTGCCATTGTCGGCCGTCCCAATGTAGGCAAATCAACACTATTCAATCGATTGGTGGGTAAGCGTAAGGCTATTGTCGGAGATCGCCCTGGTGTTACCGTTGATCGTCTTGAAACCGAATGCCAGCTGGAAGATCATCAGGTGGTTCTGGTGGATACCGGCGGTATTGGTGAAACCCAGCATGGTGAAATGCAGGGCGCCATTGACGCACAGGTTGAGGCAGCACTGAACGTGGCGGATATGGTCATGTTTACAGTTGATGGGCAGACTGGAACCACACCGGTTGACCTGAATATTGCCGATAAACTCCGACGTGAAAAGTTGCCTATCATCCTTGTGGTTAATAAAGCCGAAAACCCAAATGTGGCTGCAGATTTCTATTCCCTCGGGTTGGGTGATCCGCTCCCTGTTTCCGCAGCGCATGGCCAGGGAATAAAAGAGTTGATTCAGCATCTGGATAGTGCAGTCGCACCAGTTGCCGATGAGAAAGCATCCTCAACTGAAGAAGAACCTGAAAATCTACTGGCCAGTGTGACAGTAATTGGCAGGCCCAATGTTGGAAAATCCACTTTGATCAATGCCTGGCTCAGGCGCGAGCGCATGGTAGTCAGCCCGATTGCCGGCACCACTCGTGATGCCATTGATTCCGATCTTTCATACAGGGATGGCATTGTTCGACTTGTCGATACTGCAGGCCAGCGTAAGCACGGCCGCATTTCCGATGTCATTGAATTTGTTGCCAGAGTAAAGGCCGTACAGGCATTCAGTCGAGCCGGTGTCGCAGTGATGGTGCTCGATGGATCGGAAGGCATTGTTGAACAGGATATGCGCTTGATGAAATTGGCATACGATGAGGGGTGTGCCCTGATCGTTGCGGTGAATAAGATGGACCTGCTCAGTAGCGATGAGTGGGAGTACTATGTTGATAGACTTAACTATCGCATGCGTGGGCTTACAGATATCCCGGTTTTCAGAATCACTGCGAAGAGCGGAAAAGGTGTTGGCCCGCTATTGAACGAAGCGGTAAAAGCTTCTAAACGAAATGCCTTTGAAACCGGTACGGGTGAACTCAATCGCTGGCTGGAAGAGGCTCAGAGAAAGATGCGTTCCCCCAGTGCCGACGGTGCTGTGGTAAAATTGAAATATATTTCCCAGATTTCAACGTCACCGCCAACACTTAAAATTTTCTGTAATCGTCCCAAAGGGCTTAAAACATCCTATATCCGTTATCTGAAAGAAGATTTTAAAAAGAAATTTTCCCTTACAGGCGTACCAATCAGGATTGTTTTTTCCGCCAGCAAAAACCCTTATGAACCTGAGAAGGGTCGAAATCGAAATGATCAAGATGATCAGGCACGCAAACGTAAGCGCTGATGCATAGTTTCGAAGAGACACGGGTGCTGCCGTGCAGTGCGCAGGATATGTATGATGCCGTGATGGATATTGAAGCGTATCCGGAGTTTCTTCCATGGGTGGCCGATGCCCGGATTCTGACCCGTGATAACGATGAACTGACCGCAGAGCTGGTTGCAGAGCTTGCAGGTATGCGGCACAGCTTTCGAACACTGGATCGATTCATGCCCGGAAAACTGATTGAAATTCGCCTTATAGACGGGCCTTTCAAGTTTCTCGAAAGCTTGTGGAGTTTTGACCAGTTGGGGGAATCTTCCTGCAGGGTCCATTTCTCGATTGAGTTTGAATTTAAAAACATGATGCTTGATCTGGTTGCCAGCCCGGTCTTCTCTACGGCCTGCAGATCGATGGTGCATGCTTTTGAGAAGCGTGCATCCAGGGCTGATAAATCCATCGTGAAAGGAGCAGGCTGATGCATGTGTCGATAGTTTATGCTCTGGCCCATGAGCAGATACTGGAAGATTTGAATGTCCCGGATGAAACGACTGTGGAACAGGCGATTCATATGAGTCATATACTGGACAGGTGCCCGGATATTGATCTCTCTGAAAATAGAGTCGGCCTGTTTTCCAAGCTGGTGAAGCTGGATCAGATGTTACGTGAAGGCGATCGAATAGAGATTTATCGTGCTCTGCCCAAAAAACCCAGAGATGCACATGCAGCAGATGATAAAAAAGCCCGTATCAGAGCGAAAAAAGAGCGAAAATCGGAAATAGAGTCTAAATAACTGTAGAGCGACAGCTTTATGATTAAAAATTTGTCCTGTATTCATGATTTCTTCATCTGGCAGCTGAATGATACGTCCTGCTAGTTAAGTTCGTTATATTAGAATGTTATTTTGATTTAGAGGAGATAAGATTGAATACATCCAGATTGCTTATCGGCATGATGATACTGTTGATCCTTCCCGGAGTGTCACAGGCGATGCCAGAGAGCTTTGCAGACCTTGCAGCCAGCCAGAAATACTCAGTAGTTAATATCAGTACAACTAAAGTAACCCGCCCACAACAACAGATGCCTCAGATGCCTTTCGGCTCCCCCTTTGAAGATATGTTCAAAGACATGTTCCGTAATCAGCAGCCTCAGGAGCGGCACTCGCTTGGCTCCGGTTTTATTCTTTCAAAAGACGGTTATGTGATCACTAATAATCATGTGGTTGAAGGTGCTGATGAAGTGGTGGTAAGAAACAGTGATGGCGATGAGTTTGAAGCTGAAATTATCGGTTCGGATGCCAAGCTTGATCTTGCAGTGCTGAAGATCAAAGCCAAAGGCCTTCGCGCTGTTAAGCTAGGCGATTCGGAAAAATTGAGAGTAGGTGACTGGGTGGTAGCCATTGGCAATCCTTTTGGTCTGGAACAGACAGTTACTGCAGGCATCGTTTCGGCCAAAGGACGCGTTATTGGTGCCGGCCCATATGATAATTTCATTCAGACCGATGCTGCAATCAATCCGGGGAATTCCGGAGGTCCACTCTTTAACGCCAAGGGTGAAGTGATCGGTATTAACACTGCCATCTTCACACGTAGTGGTGGCAATAACGGGATTGGTTTTGCGATTCCTATCAATCTTGCGAAATCAGTATTCGATGAGCTTAGAGAAAATGGCAAGGTTCGCCGTGCAAGGCTTGGTGTACATATCCGTGATATCGACAAGGAGACCATGAAAGCACTTGGTTTGAAGAGTCGTCATGGCGCGTTGATTCCACAGGTTGAGGCTGGTTCTGCTGCGGATAAGGCAGGCATTCAGGCCGGTGATGTGATTGTCCGCATCGACCAGGATAAGATCAAGCAGGCGCACGATCTGCCTATTCGTATTGCAGGCCATAAGCCCGGTGACAGAGTTCAGGTTGAAATTATCCGTGATGGAAAGCAGATCACGATCCCCGTTGTTGTAGAAGCTATGCCGGAAGATGAGGTGCTCAGTGCTTCAAAACAACGCAAGAAAAAACAGGCTTCACATGGTCTGGTTCTGGAATCATTGACCCCGGAAACAGCCGAAGCACTTCGTGTTCGGGCCAAACGCGGCGTTGTGGTCAGACAGATGCGTCGTGGTTCACCTGCTGTTCGAGCCGGTGTTGAGCGCGGTGATGTGATTGTGAAGGTGAATGGCCGTGTCGTTGGAAGCCTGAAAGCCTTTGAGAAGCATGCAAAAGTATTGGAAGATGGTGTTGCATTGCGTGTTTTGATTGACCGTCATGGTGATCAGGTTTTCACCGTGATCTATCCGCCAAGGAAGTAATATTCTGTCACGGATTCAGATCATGAGTCGTAAAGCATGCTGCCTTTGTGAGGATGCAGAGGCAGCTCTTTTTCGAGCAGTGGAAAAAGGGCTTTGCCCGTCTGAAACGGTTGAAGTTATTGATGTAGATTGTAAACTTGAACTGGCAGCCAGATATGGTGCGGACGTTCCTGTATTACTGATTGATGGCGTGGTAAAAATGAAACACGTGATCAATCAGTCTGAGCTGGAAGAGACCCTGATGTTGTTATTTAAGGAGAGCGTAAAATGCTGACACGCTGGCTGACTGTTGCTGGAATTGTGCTTTTGATTGGCTTGGGTGCCTGGCTTGGGCTTCCCGAGGCGAATAAGAACATGCTGAAAGATGATAAAGCCGCTGCATTCGCTCTACCTGATCTGCAGGGTAAGGTGCATGGACTGCCGGAAGGTGAGGTCGTACTGCTTAACTTCTGGGCTACATGGTGTCCGCCTTGCCGGAAAGAGATGCCTTCGATGTCGGAGTTGCATCGCAAGTATGCAGATCAGGGTCTGAAAATTGTCGCCGTCTCTGTAGATCGGGATATCAACGATCTTTCTGCCTTTGTCCGGGAGTATAAACTTCCATTTCAGATACTGCATGATGCTGACTCGTCGGTTTCTCATGACTATGCTGTTTTCCGTTATCCCGAGACTTTCTTGATTGATCGTCAGGGGAAGGTACGTTATCACCTTGTGGGCGCTGTCGAGTGGATGTCTGAGCCGATCATCAAGGGTATTGAGGGAATGTTGAATGAGTCTGGAGCGGAAAAACCCGGAGCCAAAGAGCCAAAGGCAAAACAAGCTGGCTGAACAGCAGCTCCGACATGAAATTCAGCAGCTCCGAAATGAACTGACTGAGCACAATTATCGATACTATATCCTTGACGCGCCGATCATCACTGACTCGTCTTATGATCAATATTTAAGAAAACTTGAACAGCTGGAAATAGAGCTGGGCGAAGAGATTCCTTCTGATTCGCCAACACAGATCGTTGGTGCGCCCGTCAGCCATGTATTTGAATCCCGTGAACATCTTCTACCTCTATTGTCTCTGGCCAACGCCTTTGAAGAAGAGGAAGTCCATGATTTTAACCGTCGGCTTCGCGAAGCTGTTGGCCAGGGTGCTGCGAGCCGGAATGTTACAAATCAGAGCAACCATCAAAAAGAGTTTCAGTATATTGTAGAACCTAAAATTGATGGTCTTGCAGTGAATCTGCGTTATGAAAAAGGCTCTCTTAGCATCGCGGCCACACGTGGTGATGGACGAGTCGGTGAAGATGTTACCGACAATGTTCGGACTATTGCTGATATTCCCTGGAGACTTGAAGGTGATGATGTTCCTGAGCTTCTTGAGGTTCGTGGTGAGGTCTATATGTCTAAAGCCTCGTTTGAGGCATTAAACAGGACACAGGAGCAGGAGGGTGAGAAGTTGTTCGCCAATCCGAGGAATGCAGCAGCAGGCTCACTCAGGCAGCTGGATGCAAAAGTAACGGCAAAGAGAAGACTCAGCTTTTTTGCTTACGGCGTGGGAGCAGGGGCGGACTCCCTGGCTGATTCACAGAGTTTACTGATGCAGAGACTGGAGGCTTTTGGATTTGCGGTTCAATCATTTGAACTCTTTTCTGAAGTGAATGCGTTGCTTGAGAATTATCAGACATGGCAGCAGCGGCGACAAAAGCTCTCTTATGAGATCGACGGACTGGTCTACAAGCTCAATAGCATCGATCAGCAGCAGCAGGTGGGCGAGGTTGCACGCTCTCCCCGCTGGGCCATTGCACATAAATTTCCCGCTGAAGAGGTCATGACGACCGTTGAGAAGATTGTCTGGCAGGTTGGACGAACCGGGGTGATTACACCTGTCGCCGAGATGAAACCGGTCAAGGTGGCTGGTGTGATGGTCTCGCGGGCTACCCTGCACAATGTTCAGGAGCTACAGAGAAAGGATGTGAGGGCCGGGGATCAGGTGATAGTGCGTCGGGCTGGCGATGTGATTCCTGAGGTGGTTCGGGTTGCGGGCTCAGGAACAGGTCAGGTTGGCAGACGCGGTAAAGCAGTGGATATTCCAGCGTCTTGTCCTGTTTGTGGCTCTCATATCGAGCAGAGTGAGGGTGAGGTGGCGATCCGTTGTTCGGGTGGTCTATCCTGCTCAGCACAGCTAAAAGAACGGCTGAAACATTTTGTCTCCCGTGGTGCCATGGATATTGAAGGTATGGGGGATAAACTGATTGAGATGCTGGTTGATGAACCTGCAGACTCTCTGCTGCAACTCAAAACAGTTGCGGATATTTATGCCATTGATTTTGACCATTTGACAGGGCGTGAGGGGTTCAAAGAGAAGAAAATTGAAAACCTTAAGCGTGCTGTTGAGAAGAGTAAGGGTCAGCCGCTGTCAAAATTTCTGTTTGCTCTGGGTATCAGGCATGTGGGGGCGGTAACCGCCATTTCAATCAGTGAGGCCTTCTGTTCACTTGAATCGATCATGGATGCAGATGTTGAGGCGCTTCAATCAGTTGATGATGTTGGACCTGAGGTTGCAACCAGCGTGCGGTCATTTTTTGAGGAAACGCATAATCTGGAAGTGTTATCTTCATTGAAGGGCTCTGGTCTCTGGCCCGATGCTCTGGAGAAAAAACAGTCGCTCAGTGATCATCCGCTTGCAGGAAAAACGGTGGTGCTGACCGGGTCACTGGAACAGATAAGTAGAAGTGATGCTCAGACAGCGTTACGAAAAGTTGGGGCGAAGCCAACAGGGTCAGTTTCAAAAAAGACAGATATGGTTATCGCAGGAGCAAATGCGGGCTCAAAACTGAAGAAAGCCCAGGAGCTTGGGATACCAGTTGTCGATGAACCACAGCTGCTGGAGTGGTTAGCTCGTACTTTGGGCTAAAGAGAGACTAGTCAGATGAATTAAGCAGATTGTGCAGTTGATCCATGTTCAGCAGGTTATCCAGCATAATTCCGACCCAGCTTGAAGATCCCAGTATCTCTTCATTAACCCACATCACTCTTCCATTTCCAATTTCGACAAGCCCCTTTTTGTTATGCACAGGAGATAGTGCTGAAATCTCAATGGCTTGTCCAAAGTCGTAATTTCCCACGGATTTTGTGTGAAAGCAGAGGCCGTTATCGGAGAGGTCCCGTAGCGTGGTGTGTTCGAAGATGTCATTTCCATTCTGATTGATGCAGCAGATTTTGACCTTCAGTGAAGAAGATGTTCGAGAGTTATCACGACGTTCGTTGTTTTGCATATTTAGATCCTGTTAATAAATAGGCTAGCACAGCAAGAGGAGTTTGCACTAATGTTAGATTGGTAATTGACGACCTATCCATCTGCAATTAATGTGCGCCCATTCCTGAAATGGGGGATCGTCTAATGGTAGGACAGCGGTCTCTGACACCGTCAATCGTGGTTCGAGTCCACGTCCCCCAGCCACACATGAAAAAAGGTCCCGTTCGGGGCCTTTTTTTATTTCCACTTAAAACCATATTTTGACATCATATATGGGTTTTGAGTCAAAAGGAGAGCATGAGTTAAATGAAAAAACATTCATGCTGAATTAATCGTATCATCATTGGCAGTTAGCATAGTACACATCGTCTGGCGCGGATTCTTCCTCCCCTCCCTAGTGTTTTGCGCCAGATGTGAAAGCCCCGACCGAAAGGTCGGGGCTTTTTTTATGCCCTGTTTTTTTCTGTGACCTGATCAAGGAGCTGCTGCATTAGAGCCTGCTCACTCTTCTCCTGACTGCTTTCTGCCTGTACAGGCAGCACCGGGATTGATTTGAATGCTTTATCAACAGCAATAAAGACAAACACTGCACTCATAACGGTTTTCCGGGCATTCGTGACTCTGCATGCTACCCACAGAGTGGTTTTTCCGGTCAATACGACTTTAGCCTGAATGGAGAACGATTCGTTCTCTTTCATCATGGAGGAGAACTGGACGTTATGGGCAGCACGGGTCAGACAATCTACTTCTGCATGTTTCTTTGCAGCCAGATAACCGATTTCATCACACAGCGTTAACAGTCTGCCTCCATGCATCATGCCATAACCATTGAGATCACTTTTTTCTACAATGCCATCATAACTTACTGATGAATGGCTGATTGTTTTTTGAGGCGTTTTGTCGTTCATAGCCTCTATGATAACTTTGGCAGCTCTTTTGCGTAACTAGTTTTAGCAGATTAATACTTTTGCCCATTGTGCCGATAATTATATGAAGCAGAAGAGATGGAGAGGAATTGTATGGATGAATTAAGCAGAGTTGAATCACTAAAAGCATTTCTCCCTATCGAAACGGTGCGAATGCTGGAGCAATATGATTCCGAGATACCCAATGATCTGGCTTTTGAAGAGCATATGACCATTCTTTTCAGTGATATGCGTGGATTTACCGAATTGGCTGAAAAATTCGAGCCCCATGATGTCTATGCATCAATCAACTCAAGTCTGTCGATACAGACAAGAATCGTTAACAAACATGGTGGAAGCATCAATAAATTCCTCGGAGATGGCTTGCTGGCTTGTTTTTCCGGTGAAAAACGGGGAGAGAATGCACTGCAGTGTCTACTGGAGATGCTTAGGGTGCTTCCGGAAAAAGAGAAAACAGGTGGTCTGTTGCCATGCAAGGTGGGCTTCAGTCTGCATGATGGAAAGGTGCTTCTGGGACTGGTTGGAGATGAGTCCCGAAGAGAGCTGACCGTCATTGGTGATGTGGTAAATACGGCTGCCAGATTGTGTGGTATTGCTCAACCATTTCAGGGGCTTATCACTGAAGAGAGTCGTAAAACCATGCCGGATGAGATGGTGAAAAAGCACTGTCGGTTTCTAAATTCCGTACATTTTAAAGGTAAGGTTGAACCGATGAATATTTTCTATTTGGAACTTGAGTGATTGAACCATACGGTTTCGGAGCATTCTGTCCTAGCCCTAACGCATTAAAAAATTACAAATTCCAAATGCTCATTAAAGCCGCCCATTCATGGGTGGAGGAGTCGCTTGATTAACTGCTCCGGATAATTTTACACCACAACAGACTTTAGAAACATTCTCTCCGGCGTTAGTGTTCGTCGCTTCGAATTCATTGATGCCCAGGAGATTATTTGTGAGCAATAGTTTTAACGCCCGTTCAGTGCTTGATGTTAAGGGAAAGAAGTATACTTATTACAAGCTTAGCAGCGTAGGCGATGTCTCCAGACTTCCGTTCTCAATGAAAATCCTGCTTGAAAACCTGCTTCGGCGTGAAGATGGCGTGAGTGTGACTGCCGATGACATCAAGGCAATCGCAAACTGGGATGAGAAAGCTGAACCAAATCATGAGATTGCCTATATGCCTGCCCGTGTTCTGATGCAGGATTTCACAGGCGTACCAGCCGTAGTGGATCTGGCAGCGATGCGTGATGCGATGGCAGCACTGGGTGGAGATACCAGTAAAATTGAACCATTGGCACCTGCTGAACTGGTGATTGATCACTCTGTTCAGGTAGATAAATTTGGGTCAGTCGATGCAGCTGCAATGAATACCGAAATTGAGTTTAAGCGTAACCGAGAGCGTTACAACTTCCTGAAGTGGGGTCAGAATGCCTTTGAAACATTCAAGGCAGTACCTCCCGGCGTCGGAATTGTGCATCAGGTAAACCTTGAGTTTCTTGCACGTACTGTATTTGTGAATGATGAAGGCGTTGCCTATCCGGATACGCTGGTTGGTACCGATTCTCACACCACCATGATTAATGGACTCGGCGTTCTGGGTTGGGGTGTTGGCGGTATTGAGGCGGAAGCTGCAATGCTGGGTCAGCCTGTATCAATGCTGGTACCCAAAGTGGTTGGCTTTAAATTAACGGGCGAACTCCCTGAGGGTGCGACCGCCACTGATTTGGTTTTGACTATTGTTGAGATGCTTCGCCAACATGGTGTGGTGGGCAAGTTTGTCGAATTCTATGGTGAGGGCCTTGATAGTCTGCCTCTGGCTGATCGCGCGACCATTGCCAATATGGCACCGGAATATGGCGCAACCTGTGGCATTTTCCCTATTGATGATGAAACGTTGAATTACCTGCGTCTATCCAATCGTTCAGAAGATAATATCGCACTGGTTGAAGCTTATGCCAAAGCCCAGGGCTTGTGGCGCAGTGAAGGTGCTGTAGAAGCGACTTATAGTGAATATGGCGAGTTGGACATGTCGACGGTTGTACCTTCTCTGGCAGGTCATAAACGACCGCAGGATCGTATTGTGCTGACAGAGTCCAAGGCAGCATATAACGAGACTGTTGAAGTGGTGAAAAAAGAGGCGGGTATTACCACCAAGCCCGTCACGACCACGATCAACGGTCAGGAAGTTATCATTAAAGATGGTGCTGTTGTGATTGCCGCCATTACCTCCTGCACAAATACTTCTAATCCATCCGTGATGCTGGGCGCAGGACTGGTTGCAAAAAAAGCAGCTGCTCTGGGTCTGAATTCAGCCCCTTGGGTGAAAACCTCACTTGGCCCCGGATCTCTGGTGGTCACCGAGTATCTGGACAGAGCAGGATTGACTGAATCACTGAATCAGCTCGGCTTTAATACAGTCGGCTATGGTTGCACTACTTGTATCGGTAACTCCGGTCCGCTTCCAAAAGAGGTCTCTGCTGCGATCACCGAGGGTAACCTTGCTGTTACTTCTGTTCTCTCCGGTAACCGTAACTTTGAAGGCCGTGTACATGCGGAAGTACGCATGAACTATCTGGCGAGTCCACCGTTGGTGGTTGCCTATGCTATTGCAGGCACGATGGATATTGATCTTTACAGTGAGCCTCTTGGACAAGACCAGAATGGCAATGACGTTTTCCTTAAAGATATCTGGCCTACACAGAAAGAGGTGGCTGATGCCGTGGCAGGATGTGTTACTGCTGAACAGTTTGAGGCTTCTTATGGCAACGTCTATGCCGGTGATGCCAACTGGCAGAATCTGGAAGCGCCTACGGGTGATCGTTTTGACTGGGATGCTGAGTCTACGTATATCCAGCATCCACCATATTTTGAAGGCATGACCAAAGAGATCGGTTCTGTTTCTGATATCAAGGGTGCGCGTGTGTTGGCGGTGCTGGGTGATTCTGTAACCACCGACCACATCTCTCCGGCCGGCGCCATCAAGGCTGATTCTCCTGCAGGCGTTTATCTGCGTGAGCATGGCGTTGAGAGCAAAGATTTTAACTCCTACGGCTCACGCCGTGGTAACCATGAAGTGATGATGCGCGGCACGTTCGCAAACATCCGTCTGCGTAACCGTCTGGCTCCGGGCACCGAGGGCGGTGTAACCAATCATCAGCCGAGTGGCGCACAGATGAGCATCTATGATGCAGCCATGAAGTATATGGATGAGGGCGTGGCCAGCATCATCCTTGCAGGCAAAGAGTATGGTTCCGGCTCATCCCGTGACTGGGCAGCCAAAGGCCCGCGTCTGCAAGGCGTTCGAGCAGTAATCGCAGAGACTTATGAAAGAATCCACCGCTCCAATCTTGTCGGTATGGGCATTCTTCCGCTGCAGTTCAAAGCTGGTGAGTCTGCCGAATCGCTTGGCCTGACTGGTCAGGAAACTTATGATTTTGATGGTCTTGGTGATGGTTCAGGCAAGGAGTTGACTGTGACTGCCACCGCTGAAGATGGTTCAGTGAAGAGCTTCACCGTGGATGTACGCATTGATACCCCGAAAGAGGTGGAGTACTACCAGCATGGCGGCATTCTGCACTATGTTCTCAGGCAGCTTGCTTCCTAACAACTGATCCATTTAATCAAACACAAAAGGGCTCCATATGGGGCCCTTTTGTTATGAGGGCCGAATGTCCGCTTTCGGCCAAAAGCGGGCATTCGTCATGTTTGCATCTTTGGGCAGATTAGATAATCTCATTTCCATTATTTACCGATTGTCCTTAACTCCCACCCTATGGAGAAATATGCATGAAAAGTTTAACAATTGTTGTCCACACCGATGACCAACAGGATTTAACCAATCAATTGCGTACGATTGAACAGGTACAAAGGTTTACATTGAACCATATAGAAGATCACGGGGTTGAGTCCGAACAAGATGCCTTTCTTTCGGCGCGTGATGAAGTGGTAGGAGCTAGTCCTCGAATCCGGGCAGAAACCATACTTCAAGACAGCGATTTAGACACCGTGCTTGACGCCCTTCGAGATGCGAAAGAGGGAGGCAAGATGAAGGGTGCCTATTATTGGGTTACAGCCGTAGAGCAAGAGGGACCTCTGTAATGGCATCGAATAAACCCAAGCTCATGGCTCTACTAGCAGGGCTGTTTATTGCCGGGCTTCTATCACAAGTTGCATACGCTCATGGCATGTCCGAAGCAGACAAGCAGGCAATTATTGATGGCGGCAACCTGCTTTATATGTGGATTGGTGCAACACACATGCTATCAGGCTATGACCACCTTGCGTTTGTGTTTGGTATCATCTTCTTCCTGAGTAACTTCCGTGACATTGTTAAATATGTTTCAGCATTTACCATCGGTCATAGTGTTACCTTAATCTATGCCACCTTTAATGGCGTTCAGCTCAATTACTTTCTCATTGATGCGGTGATTGCCTTGAGCGTCTGTTATATTGCCTTTGCCAACATTGATGGCTTTCGTAAGTACCTGAACATAAATCCACCAAATATGATGTTAATGATTGTTGGCTTGGGCTTGATTCACGGATTTGGCTTATCCACTCGGTTGCAGGAGTTGCCATTAAGTGCAGATAGCCTGTTGCAAAATATTATTGCATTTAATGTAGGTATTGAGCTGGGACAAATTACAGCGCTTGCGGTTATGTTGTTGCTTATTGCTGCTTGGCGTAACAGGCATTCGTTCAAAGCGTTCAGCTTAATTGCAAACTACAGCCTCATCATTGCTGGAGGGTTGCTGTTCCTTATGCAGATGCATGATTTCTCGCATGATGGTGATAAGGGAATTGCTGTTGCTGCTGAAATAACACAAAGCAGTGCAGGCAATGGCCCCGCAGAACCGGAACAAGCCTCCTTAAGTGATTCAATTACAGTTGTTGTTCCTGCTAGGGGTGACATAGAATATAAAATTATACTTACAAAAGGTGCATTGCTTCAATACTCATGGAAAACAAATGGCGCTGAGCTGTTTTTTGATTTTCATGGTGAACCAAAAGATGACAAAACCGGCTACTTTAAAAGCTACAATAAGAGCACAGAGAGCAGCTCAAGTGGTTCACTAACTGCGCCTTTTGAAGGAACTCATGGATGGTATTGGAAAAATAGTACTCAGTCCCCTGTTACTGTCCTGCTGGAAATCAAAGGGCTTTATCAACTAAAACAGAAACCAGCACAGGTGTTACCAAAAGAGATTCTGCCCCCAACCACTCACGATTCATTATGATTCATTATTAGAG